>JAKQOG010000026.1 GCA_029565395.1 Candidatus Hydrogenedentota bacterium
GCAAACGCGGTGCGCGTAGACGGCGTATTCCGGATCGTTTATCCGCGCGGGGGGGATGCCTGTCATCGGAGCCGGCGGGTCAAAGTCCTCCCACGCGCATTGGCAGTCCCCGCACTTCTCGCCGAAGCAAACATTGCCGCTGGCGAAATCGTTGCCCGCCAGGCAGGTGCGCACCGGGTTCAGGATGAAGACCTGAAATTTGGCTTTGGAGGGGTAGTGGGCGAGTGAACTGTCATCCGCCGTGGTGGTGGGTGTGGGTGTGGTTGTGGCAGCCTCTGAGGGCGTTGTTTTTGGTCTTACATCTGTCACAGCTGGGAAGTTGCAGGCAGCCAGCAAAACGAGCAGAAGGAAGGTTATGGCACATTTTTTCTTCATACGGCATCTGATGTATCTATCTGGTGAAAAACTAACGCGGAAAGCACTGGAGGACGCTATTATTATAGTCTTTCTTCCCTCACAAATTTCTCTGGATTTTCCGGGGCAGCGCTGACTCTTCTTGCTCTGATTAAAGTAAAAACCCGGACAGGGATTTGTCCGGGTTCAGCGAAAACAGGGAAGTTTATTTCATGCCCGCGAACTGTTTATAGTAATCGATGATGTCGCTCAGGTTCTTTGGCAGTAGCGCGTAAAACGCTGTGGCGTCCACGACTTCCTGCAGCGGGACATGCTCTGCGATAGAGTGCGCGTAGACTTCGTTCCCAGGCCCGAAACCGATAGAGGGAATATTCGCTTTGCCTGCCCAGTAGGTCCCGTTGGTAGAAAAATCCCAGGTGCCAGCCGGGCGGCTAACACCCCAGATGTCTTTGATGGCGCGCTGCCCTGCCTGCACGAAAGGATGCGACTCTTCCGCGAACCAGGCCGGGAAGAACTTATCCAGGGGGAAGCTGAAACCGGTGTAGGAGGGGGTGTCGTAGTACAACTCTTCGACGGTGATTTCCTCATTCATATAATCCGCGATAAGACCCCTGACGGTTTTCAGCGCATCCTCGCGCGATTCGCTGAGCGTAACGCGGTGGTCAAGAAAGATGGTGAATTGGTTGGGGACAGCATTGACCGAATTGGTACGCGCAAAGGCGTCGGTGACGGTGATGGAGGCATGGCCGAGCACCGGGTGGCTGAACATGCCGAAACGCATGCGCCGGTCCAGCTCCTGGATTTCGGAGATGAGGGCGTGCATTTTGTAAACCGCGTTGTCGCCCAGATAGTGCGTGGCGGCGTGCGCTGAGCGGCCTGTGGCGACAATTTTCAACTCGATGCGCCCTTTGTGCCCGCGGTAAACGTTCATCCGGGTTGGCTCGCCAATCACGACAAAATCGGGCCGAATGCCGGGGTCGACCTCGACAAAGGCGTTAGGGGCGATGCCGTCGCACCATTCTTCCATGTTGCCGAAATAATAAACGGTGTAGCCGCCTAATAGGCCAAGGTCGCGGGCAATCGCCAGGCCGTAAATCATCCCCGGGGTGCTGCCTTTTTCGTCGCAGGCGCCGCGGGCGTAAAAGTTGCCGTCTTCCACTTTGCCGACGAACGGATCCCATTCCCAATTGCTGATATCGCCCACGCCGACGGTGTCGATGTGTGAGTCGTACAGCAAAACGCGCGGACCGCTGCCGATGCGGCCAATGGTGTTGCCCATTTTATCGAAGCGCACTTCTTCAAAGCCCAGTTTGACCATTTCGGCCTGGATACGTTCTCCCACGGGTCCAATGAGAGAGTCCATCGAGGGGATGGCGCAGATATCGCGCAGGAACTGGATGATATCGCTTTTATTCTGTTCTACTCTGGTTTTGATTTCCTGAACAAGATTCATGAGTGAAGCCGCTCCTTAACATGTAATTGCTCGGTAAAAAAATACCGTCAGAAGCAAATTTCCGCCTCCCGGCAAATTTTCAGGGCGGCCTAACTAGAAGTGTGCCAGCCGCACCGATTATGATAACACACATTACCCGCACAGCAGCCTGATGGGCGGCTCTGGCGGGAGGATTGACACGACAATTCACGATTGAGGGGTAGTTAGGCTTCCCTGCCGTGTAAGCATATCTACTGCCATAAAAAAAGGCGGGTTTTCACCCGCCCAACAATTCGATTCGCCTGAAAACTCAGGACATGGTCAGCGCCATGACCGCTTTCTGCGCGTGCAAGCGGTTCTCCGCTTCGTCAAAGACCACCGAGTGCGCCCCATCCAGGACGCCGTCCGTAACCTCGATGTTCCTATCCGCCGGCAAGGGGTGCATGTAGATAGCATCTTCCTTAGCCAGGGCCAGGCGCCGTTCGTCCATCAGCCAGGATTTGTAGGAATCCTGGATGCGCTTGCCTTCCACGCCGTCCGCGGTGGTGAGCAGGGGACCCCAGGATTTGGCGTAGATGATATCAGCGCCTCGCATGCCCTCATCCATATCGTGCACAATTTCAAAGGAAGTGCCGGCTTTTTTGGCTTCGTCGCGCGCCTGCTGCTCGATTTCCGGCATCAGACGAAATTCTTCCGGGTAGGAGAGCGTGACATCCAGCCCAAAGCGCGGCATTTGCAGAATGAGTGACTGCGGTACGGAGATGGGTTTGAGGTACGAAGCGGCATACGCCCAGGACACCACGATTTTCTTTTTGCGCAAATCGCGGCCTTTCTTCTCCATGATTGTCATCAGGTCCGCCAGGCACTGGAAGGGGTGGTAAATATCGCACTGCATATTCAACACCGGGACGCGCGAGGCTTGGGCGACCGCATTGATGTACGCGTTGCCGACTTCCCAGTCGCAGTGGCGGATGGCGATGCCGTCGTAATAGCGGCCAAAGATTTCCCCGATTTCCTTGGGGGTATCCCCATGCGCAATCTGGGTGGAC
>JAKQOG010000033.1 GCA_029565395.1 Candidatus Hydrogenedentota bacterium
ATGAACTATTGTTTCTCGAAAGATTATTACTCACCGTAATTGTACTATAATATGCCCATATGCGAATTCCATCCCCCATATTGTTGTAAACATTGCTTCCTGTAATCACCGCTGTTGCGTATTTGCTTGGTTGACAGTAAACACCTCCTCCATTATTGCTAAAAATCGCACAATCTAATATAACATTGGCATCTCCTGCCATGTTAATACCGTAGGAGTAGCATCCATACACTGTACAGTTTTTAACCTCGCACCCTTTTCCGCTCAAGTTGATACCAATATATGCCGCCGTGCAACGCAAGCGTTCTAAGCAAATATAACTTCCAGAAATTTCAAATACGCGGGTGCTGGAACCAGCCGCATTTCTGTTCAGAATCGTCCCTGCCGGGTTTGTCGATCCCACGAAGGTCACCGGATTCCCGGCAACACCCTCATCCGCCGCACTTATCGTGATATTCGCTTGTAACGTATATGTCCCTGTATCCACATATACGACATCACCCGGTTCCAGATCGTAGGTGCCGATAATCGCCTGAACCGATGCCTTTGGCGTATCCTTTGTCACCCCGTTATTATCATCATTTCCTGATGCTGTGCAGTAGACATCCGTTTCCGGATCGTAACCGTCGTTAACGTAGTAAATTAATGCCCCGTTGTGAATTGTAAAATTTTCCCGGCTTACAACCTGAGTCTCAGGATTCTCGTTGCATGTCAGGCGGATCCGGTACAGTGCGCCAGAAGGTACAGAAGTCGTATCCCAAGCAAGACTCCCTACCGAGTACGGCACTGCGTCACCGCCTGGGACAGACCCTGCCCAAGTAACGCCACCATCTTCCGAATATTCGACCTTCAACGTGTCCGGCGCCTGCCAGCCGCACCCCGTAGTGGTCCAACGGATATTCTGCGTGCCGCTCCACACCTCTCCCCCACTCGGCGCAGCCAGCATGATCAATCGCTTGGATGATGTCTTTGACGCCTGGTTCGTTCCGCCATAAGCACCCTGGTTAATACGCTGACCATTGGGTTCAGGTTCATCTCCCACCGCATCCGCCGGATCGCCTGCGTCGACACACGGGCTGTCCGAAGCGTCCGCCGTCCATGCACCGCCATGCCAACTCCCCTCGGTGCTCTGCACATGGTAATCGCCAGTAGCGGCGTCTACGAATAACGGGTTGACTGAAATACTGTGTTCATCTTGCCCAGTAACACTTCTCCATTCATTGATTGTTACGATATCGTGGGCAATACGTCCAACCTTCGCGCCATTCGTCGTCCAAAAGTCGTTATAATCCGAAAGTCGAACTCCATCGACGCCCGCCCAGAGACAATATCCCGATGTTCCGTCCACACAAAAAATGCAATTTGTAAACGCCGGTTGTGATTCATCTCCTTGAGAGACAGAAAGTCCCTTGGGATTTCCAACAAAAGTGCAGTTGTGAACTTCAAACGGACTATTCACAGCATTTAAATAGATTCCCGCCGTGTTGTTTTGCGTGAAAAGTGAATATAATATTTGTGATCCAGCACCTCCTCCAAAAGTAATGCCATAATTATTCAATTTAAAAACCATCCGCAGGATCGCACTATTTGCACCGGTCAACAAAATACCGTTAGTGCCGCCAGTCACCGTCATGTCCCGCCATTCCGTGCAGGACGCCTGTAAGGCTACTACGTTGATATTTGAACCCGTATTCGTCCTTTGGAGCAATGTTCCCTTGCTCGATCCTTGAAACACTATAGGATTGTTTGCCGCACCTGAATCCGCTGCGGTTACTGTAATGTCGTTCGCGGATTCATATGTCCCCGTATCGATGTATACCGTATCGCCCGGTTCAAGATCGTATACATCAAGGATGGCTTGGATAGTTGCTTTTGGCGCACTCGGCAATACTCCGTCGTTGAGGTCGCTTCCGGGCGCCGTACAATACGTATCGTACATCGGATCGTATGCATCATTCACGTAAAAATTGCGAAGAATTGCAAAGTCCGTTTCACTTGAATCTTGAAGCAATTCATCACGATTGCAGATCACACGAATGCGGCAATGGACTGAATTTTCCACCTCTGTTGTCTCCCAAAGGAAGCTGCCAAGGCGGTAGGAAATACTGTCAGCCCCCGCTATCGGCGACCAGGTAGCGCCGCTATCGAGCGAATATTCAATACGCACCGTGTCATCAGTCTGCCATCCCGCCCCCCCTGTATACCACCGGATATACTGGCTGCCGCGCCAAACTTCTCCGCCATGAGGCGCCAGTAGAGTAATTAGAGACACCGCTGGCGTTTTCGATGCTTGGTCCGTTCCACCCTCATCCCCCATATTGATGCGCCCGCCATTGGGTTCGGGCTCCAGGGCGACAGGATCCGCCGGATCCCCAGTGTCAAGGCAAGGGCTGTCCGCCGTATCCGCTGTCCACGCGCCGCCATGCCAACTGCCTCCCGTGCTCTGCAAGTGGTAATCTCCATTGGGCGCATCTACCAACAGGGGATCTGTGCTTATGCTGTGGAGGTCTTTTCCAGTGGCCAATTGCCATTCCGATAGCGTTCCACGTGCCATACCCGCGGAAAATCCCACTTTCGCGCCATTCGTGGCAAACAGGTCATTGTTATCTGACTGGAAAAGTGTTGGAACGGCATTAAGGTAAATCCCGTAACTGGAGGCGCCGTCGGCAATTATTATGGAATTCCTGATGCCAACACTGGAAGGGAACCCCATGTACACACCGTTGAGGTTGCCTATAAAGGTGGTGTTAACGATATCGCATACAGCATCTGCCGTTTCGCCACCATTAACCGCCAGGTAGATGCCAGTCCGTCCATTTTGAACAAAACGGCAGTTGTAAAGTGACACCGTATCGTTTGCCCGGTCGGTTCGGAGTCCATCCTGACTGTTATTGAGGAATGCCACCTTCCAGAACGAATTGTTATCGCCTTTGGCATAAACCCCGTTTGCCGCACCAGATATCGATAGGTCATGCCATTCCGTGTAAGACGCATTAAGCACGATGACATTCCCGCTCACCACTGTCCGCTGAAGGACTGTGCCCTGTGGTGATCCCTGGAAAATAACCGGTGCCGCAGTGCTGCCGCCGTCTGCCGTGGACACCACAATATCGGCAGCGGTGGAATAGGTGCCCGTGTCGATACATACTAAGTCACCCGGCTCCAAATCCACGGAAGAAAGCAGTGCGGTGAGGGTGGCCTTGGGTGTAGCGGTGCTTGTCCCGTTGTTCGCGTCGTTGCCGCCCGCCGTACACCAGGAGTCATCCATCGTGTAAGCGTCATTGACATAAAATGTTCTAGGCGCGGCGATAGAGAAATTGTCCGTAACCCAGGTTACCGCGGGATCCTGATTGGAGGTTATCCGCACCTCGTAAATGGAACCAGGTGCAAGGCCGGAAATATCCCATATCCAAGAATACGCATCGTATGGCAGCGCTCCAGCGCCCGCGATAGGATTCCACCTCTGCCCGGCATCGTCGGAATACTCCAGCAATAGCGTGTCGCCTGGCTGCCAGTCATTGCCAAAAAACTGCCATGCTATACGGCACGTGCGCCGATAGGTCACCCCGGCAGACGGAGAGTCCAAAATCACATGCCGCCAAACTGCAGGAGTCTTCGAGGCATATGCGGTGCCACCATGTGAACCGATATTCACGCGCCCTCCATTAGGGGACGGTTCATTACCCACCGGTATCCCCGGATCGCCAGTATCAATAAGAGGGCTGGTCATGGAGTCTACGACCCAGCCGCCCGTAGCGCCGTTTGCGGCAGGATCCCACCGGCCGGCGGCCGATTTCACGTAAAAATCGCCGTTCTCCGGATCAGCGAACAGCGGATCGGTCTGGATGTTCGTGTCATCAAGCGTAAGACCGGGCGTGGCGCCGCCCGTCGCATAGAGGTCGTTGTATTTGACAGAAGCTGAAGAGAAGTAACCAAGGGTGACACAGGCGCCACCTTGTAAAGACGTCTGAAGAATTGAGTTCGTAAGGCTAAGATTGCTCTCGCTATCGTAATCTCCTGTTGTACTGTGCACCGCAATACATGTTTTCCCAGAACCAGCCACAACAGTGCACTGATCGACAATGGCTGAACTCTGAAAAATATCAATTCCAGGCCCCTCGGAAAATCCGGAAATTTCACACCGGCGAAGTGTGCAGCCATACGTTTCCTCAAAGTAGCAACCAGTATTCTGAACATTGGATATGCGAATATCCTGAAATATAAGGCCTTCATTCCAGTAAGCCCACCACCCATCACAATAGACACCATTGGCGCCCCCAGTGAGCCACATTCGTTCAACTTGGACATTTCGGGTGCCATTGCTAAGGTTGAAACTGGCGCCAGTGGTTCCCTGGCGCTGAAAGATCGTGCCTGGTTCGCCATTAGGTTTCGTGACGCCGGCAAACCGGATAGGATTGCCAGACAGACCCTGGTCAAGATAGTTCAAGCTTATGTCAGCGGCCAGATCGTAGGTTCCAGTGTCAATCCAGACCACATCCCCCCCCTTTAAAGTATAAAAGTCAATAATGGCCTGAATATTTCGTTTCGGTGTGGCAGGCGTAAGACCATCGTTGGCGTCATTACCTGATGTAGTGCAGTAAATATCTGAATCCTCGTCATAATCGTCATTAACGTAATAATTGCTGCTTGCCGCTTCTCCAAGCGGCATATAGACAAGTAAATCACCACCCCTAAACGGCCCCTGCAAAGGCAGAACTATCTCCGTGCCATACCCTTGAGAATCAAACTCTATCAAGGCTGCGCTCAACAGTGCTACGTCCAAAGCGGAAAAATCTGAGACCTTCAACCACCAGCGGTTGGTCCAATCGGGCGGCAAATACATTTCCGCATCGGTAATATCCGCCCAACGGTCCATTGTCAACGCATCCCGGTCCAGCCGTTTATTCATCTCTTTGGACCAGAATGGCGCAGCTTCAGGGCCCACGCCAACTGTCACGGTGATGTTGTCATACCACCAGTAATCGTGGCTAACCTTAAAGTGAAGCATCCCGACAGGCGCGTAACCGATCCGGTCGGCCATCGTATAGAACTCAAAACCGAACGACGTGAGAAAGGACTGCGACAACCAGGCAAAACCATGGTTTCCCCATGCATCACCCCAAGAATTGATAATCTTATAGCCGCCTTGCCCGCCGAAACGCGATTCGTCGTATCCCACTATCGCTAGGGCATGATATCCCGCAAGGTACACGTCTTCCGGGGCCGGCATCTGGTACTCGTTGTCGGTTAGCGTAAGGGTATCAAATCGGCCAGGAGTAGAGGCATTAGGACGATAGATGGGAAGTCCGACTCCGACCAGTTCGCCGTCCACCAGCAAGGTCTTTACGGCCTCAAAAATACTTTCTGTTTCGCCATTCCCCAGATATTCATAGGACTGTGCCCGATAGGGAATCGCCATTTTGAAACACTCTGCCTTGGGATACAACATATACTCGGTGACATCGTACGGTTCACAGGCCACACTGGCACAGCCTTGTTCAATGAGAATCCCAAGATTGTCTTCAAACGTTGACCCACCCTCATTCCCATATATATCTAGAATCCAAGTCTGGTTGTACAAAAACCGTGGACTAAACTGGTTTGCCGGGTCGGTGAGCGGCCACCCATGTTCCCTAGCCTCCTGGTAAGACTTCATGTAGTACCCCGTGGCCCAGGAAACACAGGAACTTTGTTCCCCTTGATCGCCCACCGGCGGCAATCCGCTGCTATTGTCCCAGGAACCGGGCAACCCTTCTTTGGCCCGCTTCCGGGACGCAACCACTTTTCCCGCCCCCGCTGGCATGGAGGGCGCCTCCGGGATCAAGCCCAGCGCATGGACCCCCGCTTGCCGCACTGCCTTGGCGTCTGCCGCCATTGCCTTTTGGGCGCTTATACTCGAACGCACCGCGGAAGGCAGGAAATCAGCCTGGGCAAGATCAATGTCACGAACACGCAACTGAACCGTTTTATCTCCGGGACAAACCAACGCTTCATCTTCCTGTACATCAGCGTTTATGCTTCCCGCTGATGTTCCCGGCACTGGGGGAACTCCGGCCTCTTGAGATGAGGCTATTGAAGAGGCGAATGTCATCAAGATGATCATCACCATACAGGGGAGCAACTTTCGATGTCTTGTCAACACCCCCACATAGAACGTCCCTGAAACACAGCCCCGCCATTCA
>JAKQOG010000034.1 GCA_029565395.1 Candidatus Hydrogenedentota bacterium
AGTGTGACTCGCTATGTCTT
The DNA here is from genome assembly GCA_029565395.1 of Candidatus Hydrogenedentota bacterium. Classification (GTDB taxonomy): domain Bacteria; phylum Hydrogenedentota; class Hydrogenedentia; order Hydrogenedentales; family CAILVY01; genus CAILVY01. The sequence continues at coordinate 21 of JAKQOG010000034.1, forward strand.
CACTGTTCAAGACTTCCACTCTACTACACCTTGCCGGCTTCGCCCGGCGCTGTCTCCATTCCGTCCATCCGGTCCATAGCGTCCATTCCCTAAGCCTTCCTCCGCTTCAAGCAAACTCATCTCACAGCCCTTTCCGTCGTTTATATCCCTTGCGTCCTTTGCATCCTTTTACCCATTCCTCCCAGACCTCCCACTGTGTCTTGTCTTGTCCTGATAGCTGAAAGCTGACCGCTGACCGCTGATAGCTACTTAAACTTTCCCCTTGCATAGCCCAAAAATCAGGCGTATAGTACACCCCATAGAGGTGACATATGCTAAAGACAGGGGTTGCCGCCATGAAACAACCACCCCTAGGTGGACATCCACGCCATGATCCCATCCACGCCCCCCACACCCCTACATCACGCCCCCCACGGGATTATCCAAAATCGAAATCAACACCACACGCCGACTCCGCCCCTTGCCCATCGGACAGCCCAAAACTACTCCAAAAGGACTAAAAGGTGTCTTTTGCTTCGAAAATACGAAATTCGTCAACAAAAGATTCCCGGTTTTCCCGCTTTACCAAGGTAATACAATGTTTGATGAAGCGTTATGGCAGCAGACAATGGAGCGGACGGGAGATGTGCTGTCTTTTAACCACTCTTGTTTTTTCCTCTTCCGCCTTTGCCACGGATCCCGCTCCCTACCTTGTCAAAGACATCAACGCCGGCGCAAACAACTCCTACCCGCAGGACTTCCTGCGAATCGGCAACACGTTGTATTTCACCGCCGAAACAACCACCTATGGCCGGGAACTATGGAAAAGCAATGGCACCGCTGCGGGCACCGTGATGGTGAAAGACTTAACCCCTGGTTCTGATACATCTTTTCTCAATATTTATACTTATCAATTTACGGAAATGAATGGAATTCTGTATTTTGTCAGCAGGGCGGGAGGCGATACTTCAGACAAAGGTCGCAACCTTTGGCGAAGCGACGGAACGGAGGCGGGCACACTTGTTGTGAAAGACTTTATCTCGACGGAAGCCATGACTCTGGATTATCTCTCTTTAATGGGTGGGGTTTTATATTTTACAGCGGATGATGGGGAACACGGCCGGGAACTATGGCGGAGCGACGGAACAGAATCAGGCACGGTGATGGTAAAGGATATAAACCCAGACCAGACCGATAACGACGGCCCTAAAAATGCTGCCTTTTTCAATGGACATGTCTTTTTTGCCGCCGATGACGGCATACACGGCCGGGAATTATGGCGAACGGATGGCACGGAAGGCGGAACCGAATTATTAATGGATATCAACGCCGGTGCGGCGGATAGCAATCCTGGAGCAGTGTTTGGCTCAAATGGTTTCGCATTATTCAGTGCGGATGATGGGGTGCACGGGGATGAATTATGGCGGACCGATGGAACGGTCGAAGGCACCTACATGGTTAAGGACATCAACACGGCCACTACGGGCATTTTTGTTTATAATTCCGAACCTCGCTATTTTACAGAAATAAATGGGACAATATTTTTTACGGCGATAACTGGGGAGACGGGCGAGGAATTTTGGAAGACGGACGGGACGGAAGTGGGCACTGTCCTGGTGAAAGATATCGATCCGAGACCGGTTCAGTTGTTGCAGGGCCATTCCGATCCGAACCATTTTTTAGCATACAACGAAAGCATTTATTTTCAGGCAAATGACGGGGCAAACGGGCGTGAACTATGGAAAAGTGACGGGACGGAATCGGGCACGATGATGATAAAAGATATCGTAGCGGGTGAGAATAGTTCTGAGGCTTGGCCAAAATATGTCTGGAATCGGCGTTTATTTTTTACTGCTAATGATCGTGTCCACCTTCTTCAGATTTGGCAGACGGATGGCACGGAAGAACATACGGCGCTGATAACTTCAAACAATCCGTTGTCGCTATCAGCACATTCCACTGTTCCAATGGATGGCTTCCTGTTGATTTCGGGGGCAACAATTGATTACGGAACAGAATTATTCGGTCTGAATCTCGCACCGGTGGTGATGGGGATTGAGCCACTGACCAGCAGTCCCGCCACCGGCCCCACCATTGAATTCCAGGTGTGGTTCAGCGAGGCAGTGACCGGAGTGGACCCCACCGACTTAACGGTCGTGCAGAACGGGATTGTGGAGGCGGAAGCCACTGCGGTAACCTCATTGAGCGACCGTGAATTCCAGGTGACGATAGACACAGGTCTCGGCGATGGGTGGATCTATCTGTCCCTGGTGGACAACGACAGCATCCGCGACACGGCAAACGCGCCTCTGGAAGGCGTGTGCATCCCCAATGGTGATTTTACAGGCGAGCAAGGCTGCTATGTGGACAATGCGGCCCCTCAAGTAATCCTTTCTACCGCGGCCCCCGATCCCACTCCGGAGGCCCGCATCCCAGTGACCGTATCCTTTGAATGGGCCGTGCTTGGCTTCGAGGCAATTGACCTTATACCGGACAATGCGGTGGTGGAGAACTTTAGTGGTTCCGATGCGGACTACACCTTTGAACTGGTGGCCCAGAATCCCGGAGCCTTTTCCGTGTACATTCCCGAACGGGCCGCCGAAGACGCTGGTGGAGAACCCAACGCCCCCTCCAACATCTTGACTCATACCTATGACCTCCCAAGCGAAGGGGAGGGTGCCGAAGGCGAGGGCGAAGAAGGAGAAGGAGAAGGAGAAGGAGAAGGAGAAGGAGAAGGAGAAGGAGAAGGAGAAGGAGAAGGAGAAGGAGAAGGAGAAGGAGAAGGCGTGCCCTCTGAAGGTTCACCGGAGGAGGGAGAGGGTGCCGAAGGAGAAGGCGAAGGTGAAGGTGAGGGTGAAGTTGAGGGCGAAGGTGAGGGTGAAGGTGAAGGTGAAGGTGAAGGTGAGGGCGAAGGTGAAGGTGAAGGTGAAGGTGAAGGTGAAGGGGCCACGGAACTGCCCCACACCGCTGATCTTAACAGCGATTCTGTCATCAGCTTGTCCGAACTCCTGCGCGTTATTCAGTTCTTCAATATCGGCAGTTTCCACTGCGACATTGCCGGAGAAGATGGATTTAATCCTGGTCCGGGGGATCAGACCTGTGTCGCCCACGCCAGCGACTACGCTCCCCACGACTGGATCATCGAACTCTCCGAACTGTTGCGTCTGATTCAATTCTTCAACTCCGGCGGCTACCACATTTCTCCCGGCACCGAAGACGGCTACGCCCCCGGTCTGGCACCCTCCGAAGGAGAAGAACCCTCCGAGGGCCTGAATGAGGGCGAGGGTGATAATGAAGGAGAAGGCCCCACGGAAGGCATGCTCGAAGGCGCGGTGGAAGCCAACCACACCGCCGACCAAAACGCCGACTACCTTATCAGCCTCAGCGAACTCCTCCGCGTGATCCAGTTCTTCAACACCGGCGCTCTGCATTGCGATGCTTCCGGTGAAGATGGGTTTAATCCCGGATCAGGGGATCAGACATGCGCACTTCATTCCAGCGACTACGCTCCCCACGACTGGAGCATCAACCTCTCCGAACTCCTCCGCCTCATCCAATTCTTCAACACCGGCGCCTACCACCCCTGCCCCGGCTCCGAAGACAACTTCTGCCCAGGTTTATAATAAAAAACAAAATAAATATATTAAGTATTATTAGTATTTAGGGCCAATACCCCCTCGTTTCGCAAACCTGGACCCCTGCTCTGAAAATACGACCCGGGGCTCGTTTCCCATTCCCCCAAAAGGGTATTTTCATGGTTTCAGGGGGAATCGAAGATTCATGGTAACTCGTTTCGCAAACCTGAACCCCTCGTCTCACAAACCTGGACCCCTCGTTTCGCAAACCTGGACCCCTGCTCTGAAAATACGACCCGGTGGCTCGTTTCCTATTCACCCTAAAAGCCATTTTCATGGTTTCTGGGGGAATCGAAGATTCATGATAACTCGTTTCGTGAAACTGACAGCTTATAGCCATGTCCTCCGTAGCTCTTCGCGAAGGAGGATGACCGCTGATAGCTCTCTTACCCTCGTTTCGCAAACCGGGTATCGGGGTCCAGAGTAAAAAGCGGGAGCAAGCTCCCGCACTCCAAAGTTCTCCTGTTTCCCATAATCCTCGTTTTGTAAAATAGTGAATCGCCCTCCAGGTGGTCGTTCTTTCTCCTTAGCTTGTATGCGGGGGGAACAAAAGGGGGGCTCGTTTTCCAATGGTTCCCACCTACACTCCTTGCCACGGCATAATCACCCGCTTTGCGTGACGAAGCCAGGTACAGTCTAATCCCCCGCAGGCGGACTAACTTTCTACAGCCTAATTCCCGTTTGCGTTCTCTGATTCATCTTGATACAGTCAGAGTTCCATGCGAATACAACTGATTCATCCTCCCATTTACATGAATCCGCGCGCGGTACAGGCGACGCGGCCCTCCCTCCCGATCGGGCTGGCCTATATTGCCGCCGTGTTGCGCCGGGAGGGTCATGAAGTCAGCGTTCTGGACGCGGTGATGGAAAAGCCGGATCAGGTCACGGAAGACGGCCGCCTGTGTTATTTCGGGTTGCGGCCCGAAGAAATCGTGGAACGCATTGATCCGGAAGCGCGGGTGGTGGGCATCAGCGTGCTGTTTTCATTTACCTGGCCGTTGGCGCGCCGCATCATACAGAGCATAAAAGAACGATTTCCCAGTAAAATCATTATCGGCGGCGGTGAGCATTTTACCGGTCTGCCCGAAGAATCGCTTCGACAAGCGCCGTTGGATTATCTGGTGCTGGGCGAGGGCGAAACCACGGTGTGCGAACTTATCCGTGCGCTGGAATCCGGCACGTTTAATCCCGAATCCATCCCCGGGCTGGCATTTTTGCGTGAGGGTGAATATGTTCAAACCACAACGCGCCCGCGCATTATGGAGGTGGACAGTCTGCCCTGGCCTGCATGGGATCTGTTTGACCCGCCTGCATACTATCAGCATGGGCACATCATGGGGATAAATGCCGGCCCCACCATGCCAATTCTGGCCACCCGGGGCTGCCCCTATGCCTGCACCTTTTGCTCCAATCCCATGATGTGGAAACGGCGCTGGTGTGCGCGCACCCCGCAAAACGTGGTGGACGAAATCGCGCACTATCAAAAACAGTATGGCGCGACTAACTTCCCCTTCCACGATCTCACCGCTGTCTTAAGAAAAGACTGGATAGTCTCGTTTTGCCAGGAACTGCTCCGCCGGAATCTCCACATTACCTGGCAGTTGCCCGTCGGCACCCGCAGCGAGGTCATCGACCGCGAGGTGACGGACCTGCTTCATCGAACCGGTTGCGGAAGCATCGCCCTCGCCCCGGAAAGCGGCTCCATGCGCACCCGCAAACTCATTGGCAAGCGCATGATGAACGCCACCTTGATGCGGGCGGTGCGCGCCGCCGTGCGCAGCGGGTTGAGTGTCACCAACTTTTTCGTCGTTGGATTCCCGCACGATACCGCATCCGATTTATGGAAATCCGTGGTGCTCGCTATCCGCCTGGGTATCGCCGGCGCCCACGACATCGCACTGAGCATCTATTTCCCCATACCCGGCTCGGAACTCTACAAAAAACTGGCGGCGGAGGGCCGCATCTCCCCCACCGACGATGTTCTGCTTGCCCCCATCTTCTCCATGGACGCCACACTGCATGAAGAGAACAACTTCTGCGAACATCTTTCCGCCCGCACCATCACCCGCATGAAATACTTGATCCTTCTGATGTTCTACCTATCCCAATTTCTTGTCCGGCCCTGGCGCATGGTTCAGATCCTGCGGCGCACCTGGCGCGGCGCCGAATTCACACGGTTGGACATTTTCTTGATCGCACGCAAAAAGCGGATGCTCGAAACACGCAAGGGAACGTCAAAATAAACGGCTTATTTTGCCCGGTATTGGTCAGCGTAGAGACCGATGTTTCTGAAAGGAATGGGCTGGAATCCCGGGAACCGTTTGTATATGAATGAGTCCGGCGGCAGTTCAAACGGAAAATCACCGCCTCCGCAGAATTCCGGATCTTCCTCCAATGCCAAATTATCTTCGATTTTCAGGTAGGGGCGCTCAATATTGTTCTTAAACATTTTCCGGCACACCTCTTCCGGATTGCACCAGCCGCTGCGAATCGATACGTTCCGCCTGAGTACGTTGCCCAGGGGCGCCTGCGGGATTTCGTCCAGTATTCGGGCCAGTTCCGGATACCGCGTGCTCCAGGGCGGTTGCTGGTATGGCATGGCCTCCAGATCCTTGTACATCGGCCCTCCCGGTTGAAAATGCCCCCAGCGCAATCCCCGATTGTCCATATAGACCGGTGTTTTGCACTCGATGAACAGATTATTTTCGATGATATGATCGCGCCCCCCGCCAATCATGACTGCTTTTTCCATTTTAAAGAAGATATTCCCAAATACCGTGGCTGAACTGGCGCAATTGTCAAAATACACGGATACCACGCCCGGATATGGCCGTGCCGGAATATCGTGAATGTAGTTGTAGCGGATGATAGTGCCGCGATAGGTCCAGTTGGTCCCGCAGCCGATCACGCCGACATCACTCATATCCATGCAAAGGTGATGCAATTCGTTGTATTCAAACAGGTGGTCATTCCCCTCATAAGAAATGGCATATTGCGGGGCATGATGAATGAGGCAATGCCGGACCCGGTTCCCAACCCCTTTTACCTGCACGCCCGGCTGCCATGTCTGCACCGTGCGCGCGTAATGATGAATATGACAGTTCTCAAGAATATGGCCTCCCTGCTCAAGGGTCTGCCGATCACCGCCCTCTAACAGAACACCCATAGCTTCCAGGTCGTAAATATCGCAACTTATCAACCCATTATCCGTTCCGCCGCTTATCACCGCGCCGCGCCGCATACACCGGATTGTGCAACCGGCAATTCGGTTATGCTCCCCTCCGCTTATTTGAATCCCCATGCCGCGCGATGCCTCGAAGGTGATTCCCGCCACCGTGATATTGGATGCGTCCGCGAGTTCCAGCATGGTGTCTTGAAACATAGAAACATAGATAAGGCCTTCTTGAAAATCATCCGGCGGATATACATACAAAACGCCGCTGTCCCAATCCAAATACCACTCGCCGGGCATGTCCAGTTCCTCCGGCACATTCGTCACATAAAACCGCCGCCATTGCTGAAGATTTCCAAACAACTCATAGGGCATTCGGATTTCTTTTGCCACACTGTCCACTTGAAGGGGCGTCCATGCCTCCAGCATGTATTCCTGCTGCCAGTATCCGCATAGAAACACATTTTGCAGACTCGGCCATACCCTGGGCCCCGGTCCTTCATATAGAAAAGAGACCGTATCACCCAATTTATGTTCTTTCGCCAGCGCTTCCGCGGCGGTATCGTCCAACCCCGCCGTTTGTTTACTTCGCGCCTCGGCATACCCTTTATTTGGCCACTGTGCGCGGGGTAACATCCTTCCATCGCAAATAAGCCTGAGCCCGCAGTCCATGGGACCCGGATCGCCAAATTCAGAAACTCCCTTTTCACGAAGATTTGCACACAAAATGTGCTTTCTCACCTCATCCGGAAAGCGCATTGCCACGGCCGCATCGTTAACAGACGAAAACCACTCCTGGTGAAGCGGAATCCCGCCCGCCCATCTGACCTTTTCTCCCGGATAGGCGCAATAGACAACGGGAGCGTGTTCGGTTCCGGAATCTTCCTTTTCCAGCCGGAACACGGAGGAACGCAGATATTCTCCCCCGCGCAGATATACAGTTGCCGGGCTTTGCAATGTTTTATTTTGCTTCAGCTCACGCAGAACGTCTCGTGCGTGTTCTGGACTTCGGAGGGGCTTGGATCGGGTGCCGGGGTAGTGATCATCGCCGGAGGGGGCGACATACAGCGTTATGGCTTTTTCGTGGACATGCATGCTCGCGCAGGAAGTCATTCCAAGGAGTATCAGCACATACAGTGAACATTCCCGGAACAAGTGGCGTGTCAGCGGCATGCTTACTTCTCCAGATGCGTATTTGAGGCTGAGGAACGCTTGTCACGTTCCAACGGCCACGTGGCCCGGAAGGCATCCTTATAGGGGCCAATTTTTTCGACGGGAATAGGTTGAAAATCCTGGATTTGGGAATACACCATCGAATCTTTCTTCAAGCGAAAATCAATATTCGCCGCATCTGCGAATCCCGGATCTTCATCGGTAACGAAGTTGTCATACACCTGGAGATAGGGTCGGCCAATATTCTTGGAAGAAGTCTGCCGGCAGTACGTTTCGGGATCGCGCCACGTGCTTTTATACGAAACATTCCGCACGACTTTATTGCCCAGCGGCGCTTGGGGGATTTCCTGCAAGATCCGTGCAAGCTCAGGATACCGAATACTCCAGGGCGGCTGATCATGGCGCACTTCCTTGAGTTGGTCATACATCGGGCCGCCTGGACGAAAATGTTCCCAGCGCAACCCCCGGTTGTCCATATAAACCGGTGTTTCGCATTCGATAAAAATATTATTTTCGATAGCATTGTCGCGCCCGCCCCCAATAAAGGTTGGATTCAGCATGGAGTAGAAGATATTTCCGAAAATGGTGGTGGAACTGGCACAGTCATCCAGATAAATTCCCACGGTTCCGAGCCCCGGTCCGTGTGGAATATGGTGAATGAAATTATACCGCACCATATTGCCCCGAAACGTCCAATTACATCCCGTATACATGACGCCCGCATCCGCGGAGTCCAGCACCACATCGTGTATTTCGTTGTATTCGATCAGGTGGTCGTTCCCGTCGTAGGCGATGGCCTGGTGGGGTGCATCATGGATCAGATTATGCGCTATGTGATGTCCAACCCCATATAACCGCACGGCGGGCTGGTACACTTTTCTGCGCTGGGCATAATGATGAATATGATTGTTGACGGCGTAATTTTCTCCTGGTTCCAGCGTGGAACGATTTCCGCCGGTGATGCGCAATGCCGTGCATCCGATATTATGCAGATTGCATCCTAAAACGCCGTTTTTATTGCCATGGTCGATGACCACGGCGTCCGTCCCAATGCATCGGATAATGCAGCCTGCAACACAGTTCTCTTTTCCGCCGCCTATCACAATTCCCGTGCCGCGCGTCACTTCCAATGTTATTCCACGAACCATGACATGCGATGTATTTTCCAGAACCAGCAGCGGTTCTTCCAGCATAGAATAGAGCAGCGGATGTTCGGGAAATTCCGGGGGTGGGATAACGTACAGGACCCCCTGTGTACGGTCCAGATACCACTCTCCCGGAACATCAAGTTCTTCCAGACAATTTAACGCGTAAAACCATTGATCCCGTTTGATGCCTCCGCCGGGAACATGATCCAGGGTTATCAGTTTTTTCTGCGTGTCAATGTCCGAAATTTTGCAATATTCCTCCATCCACCCGTAAAACCAGAAACCGTGCAGGGCAATGTCCGGCGCTTGCCTCCATCGCTCCGGACGGTCATCAAGATACAAAAAGGCCTTTCCCTGGGGATTCTCGTCCACCAGTTCGGAACCGGATGGACCTTCGCGCACGATTTGGCCGATATGAGTCCAGCCCTTGTTCGGCCAGCGTGCCACGGGGAGGCGTTTCCCGGCGCAAAATAATTCGAACATAGGCCCCCCCATGGAAAACTCCCCATAGTTATTAATCCCATGATCGCTTAATTTCACTGTAAGCACGTTACCGCGTACCATTTCAGGAATGCGGGATAAACTATTCGGATCGTTGACCGGTTTACACCATTCCGGAGGAATACGATTCCCGCCGATGAGATGCACAGGCTCTTTTTTATAGGACCGGTACGTCACCGGTGCTTTGCACGTGCCGGAATCCTGTTCTGCAAGTTTGAAGGGTCGGGTTCGATAATACGTCCCCGCCCGGAGCCATACGGTCACAGGCCCTGCTATGTTCCCACTTTGCCGGAGCGTTCGGATACGATCCCGCGCCGCCTCCAGACTGGCAAGAGGCTGCTGCTTGGTCCCTGTATTGCCATCGTTCCCATCAACGGCAACAAACAACTGAACCGATGGCGCAGTTTCCCGGTGAAATGCACATCCCCCACTGAATACGCAAACCAATAAAAATAGACCAAAATATATTCTAAACGACTGAAACAAATACATTTTCGGTTCCTATAGTATGGCGGGTTATAGAAACGCCACTGTTCGATAGTCCCGCTTCCGGTGTTGATACAACACGCGTGATGCCAAGGCTTTGTTTATGACTATCTCATCGCCTTTCCGCAGTGTTTCCTCCATTTCCGCCGGAGTAAAGGGGCGAAATTCCTTTGCCGCCCGTACGGCGCGCTTTACCTGCTCCGTATTACGGGCGCCAATCAGGGCGCAGGCCACCGCAGGCATGCTCAATGCATATCGGAAAGCACGGTCATACTCTTTTGCCAAGGGAGCAGGATGTCCGCCCAGGACTTTCATGGCTACAACGCCAATCCCCAATCCTGCGGCCTTTTCAAATAGGTCTTCCCGGGGGGGATCCAGGCGTTCCTGAGCCCGGGCCACGTAATTCACAAAAGGCATGACGACATCCCATTCTTCCGATGCTTTCAGCAAGGCCAAGGCGGTGCTGATGGGAGGATGAACACTCATGCCGATAAACCGGGTCAACCCCTCCTTTTTGGCTTTACGCAGGTATTCCAGCGAACCGCCCTTTCCGAGGATGAGGCCGGGTTTGGAGACGGAGTCCAGCCCCACCCCATGCTGTAAAAACAGATCCACGTGATCGGTCTTCAGGTTTTTTAACGCTTTGTTCAAGTCCGCCTCGGCCCCGGCGGCATCCATGGCATAGGTCTTGGTGGTGAGAAAAATTTCCTTGCGTATTCCTTCGATGACAGGACCCAGACGTTCTTCCGCCTGGACATATTCCGGCGCGGAATCAAAGTAACGAACCCCGCCTTCCAACGCGGTCTCGATAACAGCACGAGTGGCCGCTTCGTCTACGCCGCCCCCCGCATACGCGCAGCCCAACCCCAGTATTGTTACGGATTCCTTGGTCTTTCCCAAGATTCTACGAGGCATATCCGTGTTCTGTGCGGGTTTTCCTGGAGAGACAGCATTATTTTCAGTTTGGGCTGACGCTAAAAATGGTCCGGGGAATTCAGCAGCCATGCCCGCTGCGATGGCTGTAGTCAAAAACTGCCGCCGGCTTGTACCGGACATCGCAAGACTCCTCGTTTGGGAAAAATGCTTACGGGGCATGATATCACATTTTCTTTCCTGAAAATGGGGAACAACGGATTAAAAATGCGCGCCCATTTGCATCAATCCTGGATGAGTTTGTAGCTTTCAATGGCAAAGGCGCCTATCTCCGCCTCAAATCCATTTGCGCCCATTGGAATTTCTCTCTGACTGTTTTCCAAAAGATCCGTACGATGCACCGCATCCGGCTTGATCGTGTCGGACAAGCCAACACTCATCCGGCAAGACGTCCCGGACGATTCGTAGCATCGCACCAATAAATCATCCGAATCCTCCGCTTTCTTCAATACCGTCAACACCACATTGGCCGGGGAAACCTGGATGAACGAATACTCCGCGGGCAGGTCACCCGGATGTGCAGTATCCAATATCGTAATGAGTGGATTGTTGAATTCATGCCCTCGGCGCACCGTATTCGCCTCTTGCCATCCGCCTTGATGAGGATAAAGAGAATAGCGAACCGTGTGCACTCCTTTTTCCTCCGTTGCGGCCACAGGTTCCGTGGGACTTCGCAGCACACTGATGCGGACGGTATTTTCCCGCACGTCGCATCCATACCGTCCGTTATTTACTATGCTCACCCCCCAACCGTCCTGGGAAATGTCCACCCAGTTTTGCATCGCCTGCTCCTTCCCCACACTTGGGCGGGATATGGTCCCATAGGGGATTTCATAGGCCGCGGAAGATGACGATACCGCCAAGGGGAACACGATCTTCACCATCTTGTTCCTGCCTTCCCAGTCAATGGCCAAGTCAAAGTCGATTTGGCGTATGGCGTTGTACAGCGTGATGCGTTGGGTGAACCGCGCCAGTTCAAATTGTTTTTTCACTTCGAGAATGGTGCGCACCGGCCCGTTTTCCAATAGGGCCATGCGTGGATTGGGATCTGTTTCCCAACTCGAACCATCCCACACATTATGTTCGGATTCACCCGATGACGATTTCAGAAATCCCTCGGAATCCCCAAAATCCTCTATAATCTGAATGGCATTTGCCTTGGCTCCTTCCGCAAGAAGCTCCCGATCAAATTGCTTGTCATACACGCTTGCAAGGCAACCCGTCGCCGGATCTATCCGTATTTTGAAGAAGCCGCTCTCAAATGCGTGCTCTGACGCGGTTTCCGGCGCTGAAGAGCGTTTGCCCGATTCCAGAATGGCCCAATAGGTCTTGTACCCCAGCGAAGGCACTTTATCCGCCACGAATACATACCGTACCTTCCCTGAAATCTTTTCTTCCTCAGGTGTTGAAATCAATTGTGTTGTTATCGGATTCCCTGCGGCATCCCGCAACGTTATGGAACGAACGGATTCCTTTGCGTCTTGTTCTGCTTCGACAATCTCACTTCGTTCCCAGGCGAGGGGATTGAAAACAACCATTGGCGTGCCTTGTCCTTTTATGTCTATGCGGGCACTGATCGCATGCAGGTGTTCTTGGAGTTCCTTCCCCGCCCAGGATTCCACCGCCGCATACCGTCCCAAGGCATCCTCAATCGAAGGCAGGATATCCGTGCCCGATATCGTATCGTGAAACTGGTTTAGCATTACTTTTTTCCAGGCCTCGTATATTTCCTGTTGCGGGTAGACTCGTGTCCCCAACCGTGAGGAGATCGCTGCGGCCTTCTCTAAGGTAAGCAATAGATTCTCACAGGTGCGATTCCCCTTTTTTATTTCTGATTGTGAGGTATATGCGCCCCGGATGGTCGGGGGCAGTTCTTCTTTAATCACCGGGAAATCATGAGGTTCTTTTAAAGCGGCTTCCACAAATGCCGCCGGCGTGCTGAAGACCATTTTCGGCGGCACAATTCTATTGCCTTTTGTTTTCTCGCGTTGGCCCATGGCCAGTTTCATGCGTTCGACATCCGCGCGGATGGCGCCGCCCCCATGATTGCCCACGCCAATCAGTGTTATATCATCCTTTACCCCGTACCGCCGGGAGGTGTCCGACAGCCGCGCCTCGATTTTGTTCTCCGGCGCCAGAGATTCGCCCCCTTCCTTAAACGGTTTGTAGGCAAAGACCCGGCTGCCATCCGGTCCTTCCCACCAAAACATCGGCTCTCCTTGTCCACGTGGCCGCGTGAACATATAGGAATCCATGCCACTCTTCTTCAGGATTTGGGGTAAGGTCCAGGGATGGGTCCAGGCATCCTGAAACCAGGCAGTCCGCACGTCAATCCCAAACTCTTTCTGAAAATATCGTTTTCCATACACACACTGCCGGACCAGCGATTCCCCGCATGGGATGCTGCCGTCCACCTCGCAATACAGTCCGCTGCCGATGGCCAGGCGGCCCTTGGGTGCGCTCGCATCAGGATTGGGAAGCCGTTTCCCCATACTTTTTGGATTATGGGCGTAGTATCGAAGTTTATAAAAAAGATCAGGATATTTCTCCTCCAGTGGTTCGATGGCGGGCACCTGAAGATACGTGAACGTGTACGCAGGATATGTTTCCATGTTCTCGAACGCCGTTTCCAGGGTATGCTTCACCACCACATCGAGTGTTTCAGGATCGTAGCGCCACCACCATGCGAGGTCGATATGCGATTGCGGAATCACATGCAACGTCATATCGCTCACTGCATGCGGCTCTTTCTCCGCCTTGTCTTCTGCCCAAAGGGTGTTCGCCGTTATCCCCGCCAGGAGCAGAATCGCCCCTGCACACCACATCACCTTCATTCGTAGAATTGAAACATGTGCCATTGAATGTGTTACCATTGTTTCCTGAAACTTTTACACTGGTTGCCGCAAAACATACTACCAACATGGCATGTGAAAATACAGGCTGCCAGTCCTCCGGAAAGGATACGGAAACACTATGCAATCGGCGGAAAAATTTTGTCTTGACGGGAAAGTGGCGGTGGTGACGGGCGGTGGCGGCGTGCTGGGCGGCGCTATTGCGCAGGGGTTGGGCGCGGCCGGCGCGGACGTGGCCATCGCGGATCTGATTCCCGCCAGCGCCGACGCGGTGGCGCAACGCATTATTGACAACGGCGGCACCGCCAAAGGCTACCTTATGGATGTCTTCAAAAAAGATTCCATCCAGGCGTGTTGTGATGCGATTTGTGCCGATTTCGGCGGCGTCAATATATTAATCAATGCCGTAGGCGGCAACATGAAAGGGGCCACCACTTCGCCAGAACAATCTTTTTTTGATCTTCCCAGCGATGCCCTGCAAAAAGTATTTGACCTCAACCTGATCGGCGGCACGGTAATTCCCTCCCAGGTTTTTGTCAAGGCGATGTTAAAAAACCCGGACGGCGGTTCCATTATCAACATCTCATCCATGAATGCCTTCCGCCCTCTGACCCGCATCCCCGGATACAGCGCCGCCAAAGCCGCTGTGAGCAATTTCACCCAATGGCTTGCGGTGCATCTGGCCCAGGAATACAGCCCCAAACTGCGCGTTAACGCGATTGCCCCCGGTTTTTTCCTGACCGCGCAAAACCGTTTTCTCATGATCGATGAAAAAACCGGCGAACCCACCCCACGAGGAAAGTCCGTGCTGGGACATACGCCCATGGGCCGCTACGGGGCCCCGGAGGATCTCATCGGCACCACCCTCTGGCTGGCCAGCGACGCTTCCAGTTTCGTAACTGGTATCGTTGTGCCCGTAGATGGCGGTTTCTCCGCCTTTTCCGGCGTATAACAGAAATTTCTACTTTTTGGAGCCTATGAATGAGCAACGTGATTGAAGATCTGAAAAATCGCACACCTGAGCTTGAATATCTGATCGCTATCGATTCCGATGGCTGTGCTTTCGATACAATGGAGATTAAACATAAGGAGTGTTTCATCCCCAATATCATTAAATTCTGGGGATTGCAGCCTGTATCCAAATTTGCGCGCGATGCCGCCGAATTTGTGAATCTCTACTCGAAATGGCGCGGGGTTAACCGGTTCCCGGCGCTCACCATGGCCTTCGATTTGTTAAATGATTGGGACAAGGTGCAGAAGCGCGGGTTTAAGACGCCGGAAGTGCCCAATCTCCGCCGCTGGATTGAAAAAGAGACCAAACTGGGCAATCCCGCACTGGAAGCCTACTGCAAAGACCATCTGGATGAGGCGGACATGCAACTCGCCCTGAAATGGAGCAAAGCGGTCAATGTCTCCGTGGCTGACATTGTCCAGGGCGGCCTTCCCCCCTTCCCGTATGTCCGGGAAAGCATCGAAAAGGCCTGTGACCGTGCCGATATCATGGTGTGCTCGCAAACCCCGACCGAGGCGCTGGTCCGTGAATGGGAGGAACAAGATCTGGCGCAGCATGTGTTTGTGATTTGCGGCCAGGAAATGGGCACCAAAGGCCAGCACATCGAATATGCCTCCAAAGGCCGCATTGATGGTTCTAAAATTCTCATGATTGGCGATGCCTTTGGCGATATGAAAGCCGCCCGCGCCAATAACGCCCTGTTTTTCCCCATCAATCCCGGCGAAGAAGACGCCTCCTGGCAACGGCTGTATGAAGAAGGCCTGGACCGTTTCTTCAGCGGCGCCTATGCCGGCGAATACGAAGCCTCGCTCATCGCGGAATTTGAAAAATTCCTGCCTAGCACGCCACCGTGGGAAAAACTATTTATTTAATTTTATATAAATATACTTAAAGAATGAACTGATGTTCATCATTTTTGCATTTTAACTAACTACAATTGTTTAGATCTTTCCTAAAGATCTTTCCTTGGTTTCGAGCTTATGGCTATTTCGATGGCGGATTCCTACGCCGTACAACGTCCTTAAATGCGCATTATGTTATTTATTCTATAATCGCCAAGATATTGTGTAATAATGACTTAACATGATATACATTCTTGTATTTTGCTTTCGATAAAAAATATACTTATGCAAATATTGTTGATTCAATCGTAGGATAAAAGAAAAATGTTTTTGTAATTTTAGCAGTTTCGATAAATGAACAGGCTAAATGTGTTAAGATTGTTTGGCTTTCGATGCTGATGTAAGTCAATGTTATTAAATAGTTTACGTGTTTTTTGTAAATTAAATAACAGATGACATGTAAAAAGCGTATAAAAAAAGTTGTTGACAAACAAATGCAAATTTGTTATATTACTTTTAACTAGTGGTTGAGCCTAAGAATTATTGGTTAGGTTCAACCACTAGTTGTTTTTTATAATAAAAATACATTTTGTTCTCGTAAGTTTAAGAAGAAGGGTTTTACGCATGTAATCATAATTTCTCTTATTGTCTATACCAGAGATGGGAGTGAGAAATCATGAAGTCTAAAATCAAAGAAGCACATTTAATTGACGATCTAAAGTCTTATTACGGGCACCCATCACCAGAGCCACATAAAGATTTTTATGCTATTCGCGATGATATAGCCATTTGTGAAATTAAAGACATTCTGTTGAAGGGTATAGATGTTAGAGTATTAGATTGCTGTGCAGGTGAGGGTTCGGTCGCAAAACATATTTCAGACACTATAGCCTCAGATGAACTAAAACGAATTGACTATTTTGCCATCGATAATGATCGTGAATGCTATTCTAAGCTTTCAAATAGTTCTTATTTGCTTGAAAGATTCAAGGATTTTCATCCAATGTTAAGAATGGCTCATGATCTGGGAGATTTGAAGTACGGTTCATTCCATCTAATTTTTCTCCTTAATGCCATTCATGAAATTTCCCCTGTTCATCTTCCAAAAGTACTATATTGTTTTAATAATCTCTTGAGTCAGGATCAAGGCAGGTTTTTGCTTGTAGATATGGAAGAATTACCTCAAAACCAACCGGAAGCATCTGCCATTACATGGACATCTTCAGAGATTGGGGAAATACTTGAAAGCGGCGGCTTTCCCCCATCTGCGGTATCGCATAACAAATCATCAAAAGTATTTGTAGCGAAAGTTTTTCGCCAAAACGATAAACCAAACATCAAATCAATGCTCAATACAATTATTTTGCTTCTTGAAAATAAACTGCATCTCGCACGTGTTATGTGGAAAACTATACAATGTCAAAAAATAACGAAAGAAGAAATGATAATTTCGCGAGTAGTCTTTGACGGGAGTGTTTCAAAAATGTATTTTGAACTTAAGAACTGTCAAGATGCTCTCTGTAGTATGAATTATAAGCATAGTAATCTTAATGTGTCAAATAGAAAAGCTAGTTTGCTAAATCACGAAGTTATGTCCAATCAATTTCTACCCCGAAGAAACAGAAAGAAAAGTGAATTCATTAACACAAAAGACAATTACCAACTCGATAGAATTGCAAGATAATAATCACTAATATGGCGACAAAAACGTTTGAAAGAATTTTAGAGTATTAAAATAATATCAATAACAACAATATTAATAAAGCTGGTAATCTCAAATTAATCATGAATATATCTTTTCTTTCAAAAAGTTTTTTAATGTGGTCGGCATTATGAGACAACCGGATTTTGAACAATTTCTCCGGGTTTTAAAACGGGATAAACGCCCTTTGCATCTTCCATTCTATGAGCATATTGCCAGTCCTCTTTTCATTACGGGGATGACCGGCAAGCCCTTTGATAAGATGACGCCGGAAGATGACGCCTATTGGCCCATGTACGTGGATTTTTGGATGAGCATGGGCTATGACGAAATTCCCTTGGAAATCGTGCCCAACCTGCCGTTGCGGCAACATGAAAATACTGCTGGCAAGCTATCGCACGGGAGCGAATCCACAGTGTGCATCCGTACGATGGAAGATTTTGAGCGGTATCCCTGGCCGGAGGTCTCCAAACCACTGGAATTTGTTCATTTTGAGCGTGTGGCGGCATTATTGCCGGATGGTATGAAGATCGTGGGCGGTGTGTCCGCGGGACCCTACGAATGGGTTTCATTTCTCATGGGCGTAGAAGGGCTTGCTTTGGCGATATATGCCGATCCTGACCTTGTAACCGTCATGTTCGACAAAATCCGCGAACTCCATCTGAGCGCGTTGCGGCAAATTGCCTCCATGGAAGCTATTGGTACGCTGCGTCAAGGCGATGATCTTGGTTTTAAGACGTCTACGTTTCTTTCGCCCGCACATCTACGGCAGTATGTGTTTCCAATTTATATGGAAATGGCGAACATCGCACATTCTGCCGGAAAACCCTTCATCCTGCATTCCTGCGGAAATCTCGCTGAAGTGTATGAAGATCTGATAGCCTGCGGCATTGACGCCAAGCATTCCTTTGAAGACGTTATTCAACCTGTTTACGAGTTCAAACAGCAATACGGAAATCGAATTACAGCCTTGGGCGGGCTGGATGTCGATCAAATATGCCGTTTGGATGAAACCGCCTTGCGCGCGTATACTCGCGAGACGGTGGAGCAGTGTTTTGCCGATGGCTTTTGGGCGTTGGGCACGGGGAATTCCCTGACCAATTACATGCCCGTTGAAAATTACCTCGTCGTGCTGGATGAGGGGATGAAAGTGGCTGGCGGATGAAAATTATCGCCGATGAAAACATTCCATATGTGCGCGAAGCCTTCGGACCGCTGGGAGAGGTAGTCACGCTTCCCGGACGTGCCATGACCCGCGATGCGTTGCTTGGGGCGGACGTGTTGCTCGTTCGTTCCATCACCAAAGTGAATCGTGCTTTGCTGGAAGGCACCCCCGTTCGATTCGTGGCCACCGCCACCATCGGCGAGGATCACATAGACAAGGCCTATTTGTCGGAAAAGGGCATCGCTTTTTCCAGCGCACCGGGATGCAATGCCAACAGCGTGGGCGATTATATTGTGGCGGCTTTACTGGTCCTGGCGGAAAAACATCGCCTTGATTTGACCAAGATGACCCTCGGCATCGTGGGGGTGGGCAATGTAGGTAAACGCGTGTGGGCTCGAGCAGAAGCTCTGGGCATCACCTGCATCTTAAATGATCCCCCCCTGGCGGAACAGACTGGCGATCCCCGCTACCGCCCTATTGAAGAAATCCAAACGTGTGACATCGTAACCTTTCATGTCCCTCTTGAAAAACAAGGCCCCTATCCCACGTGGCATATGGCGGATGAAGTCTTTCTGCAATCCCTGCCGCCCGGGGGTATTATAATCAACAGTTCCCGTGGCCCCGTGGTGGACAATGATGCCTTGCTGCGGCTATTGCGCCAACATCATATTCATGCGGCGGTGCTGGATGTTTGGGAAAACGAACCCCATCTCGATAGTGCCCTGTTGGAAAATGTGGATATTGGCACACCGCATATCGCCGGGTATTCCTTTGACGGCAAAGTCAACGGCACCCGTCAAATCTATGAAGCGTTTTGTGCCTTTCTAGGTATTGCTCCAATATGGGATCCCGCTCCCCTGTTGCCCGCCCCTGAAATACCGGAACTCCAGATCGACCCCGATCACCCCAAGGCCCTGGATAGCGCCGTACACACCGTATATGACATAATGAGAGATGATGCCGCCCTGCGGGGCCTATGCGGCGTTCCCGCGAATGAACGCGCCGCGTATTTTGATCTGCTCCGTAAAAAATATCCCCGGCGGCGTGAATTTTTTAATACACGGGTGCGATTGACCCGCCCCG
The DNA here is from genome assembly GCA_029565395.1 of Candidatus Hydrogenedentota bacterium. Classification (GTDB taxonomy): domain Bacteria; phylum Hydrogenedentota; class Hydrogenedentia; order Hydrogenedentales; family CAILVY01; genus CAILVY01. The sequence goes on from JAKQOG010000034.1 coordinate 19,704, forward strand.
ATCCGTGCCTCGTACAACGTCTCAGAGGCATCGGATTCACAATGGAATGAAGAAGTATGGTGTACCGTCGAATCGCTGATAACGACTATCTGTCTGACAAAGAACTGTACGATGCCGTGAAAACGGCGTGTGCGCAAATGCCCGTGGACGGCAAGCGGGTGCTGTTTATTATCCCCGATCAAACCCGCAGCATGCCCATGCCCCTGATGTTCCGGGCTCTGTACGATGCAGTACATTCCCGGGCCTCTTCCATGGATTATCTCATCGCTCTCGGCACCCACCCGCCCATGAGCGATGCCATGATCCAAACCTTGCTTGATATCAGTGCAGAAGAGCGTTCGGGCAAATACAGCGATATTGGCATCTACAACCACGCCTGGCAGGATCCCAATGAACTGGTCAGCATTGGCACTATCTCCGCGGACGAAATTGAGCGCATCTCCGGCGGACTGATGCGCCAATCCGTCAATGTCGCCGTCAACAAACGCGTGCTCCAATACGACGTCGCGTGCATTGTTGGGCCGGTATTCCCCCATGAGGTGGTCGGTTTCAGCGGCGGCTATAAATATTTCTTTCCGGGCGTTTCCGGCGCGGATATCCTGAACCTCTTCCATTGGCTGGGCGCGCTCATCACCAACTATGTCATTAATGGCACGAAAAATACCCCCGTGCGGGAGGTGGTAAACAAAGCTGCATCGCTAATCCCCGTGGAAAAGTGGTGTTTTTGCCTTACCGTTGTTGGGAAAAAGACAAAGGCGTTGTTTTTTGGTGCGCCGGAAGAGGCCTGGAGCGAGGCCGCCGATCTGTCGGCCCAAACCCACATTATTTACAAAGATAAGCCGTTCAAGAGTATCTTGGCCATGGCGCCGCCCATGTACGATGAACTCTGGACTGCCGGGAAGTGCATGTATAAGCTGGAGCCGGTGGTGGCCGATGGCGGCGAGTTGATCATCTTCGGCGAACACGTCACCGAAGTCAGTGTCACGCATGGCCATTTGATCAAAAAAATCGGTTACCACACCCGCGATTACTTTACCAAGCAGATGGATCGTTTTCGAGACATTCCCGGCGGAATATTGGCGCATTCCACCCATGTCCGCGGCGGCGGAACCTTTGAAAACAGCGTTGAAAAGCCCCGCGTCCAGGTCACCTTGGCCACCGGCATCCCCGAAGCCGAATGCCGGGCCATCAATCTGGGCTACCGTGATCCCAAGAGCATTAACCCGGACGATTGGAAAAATCGTGAAGAGGAGGGATATTTGCTCGTGCCGGATGCCGGTGAAATCCTGTACCGTCTGAAAGGATAAACACTTCATGCGGTCCTTTTTCCTTATTTTTGCGGCACTCGCACTCTTGTGCGGTTGTTATGAAGAACATAAGCCCCTCAAAGACACCTATGTTCCTAAACGCCACGCACAGGATCTGAACAATCAAGCCATGGCCGCGCTGCTCTCGGAAAACAATGAGGAGGCATTAACCCTTATTAATCAGGCGGTTGAAGAAGATCCCCAGTTTTATCATGCGCTGATGAATAAGGGGATTATTCTTGGGAAAATCGGGCGTTTTGAAGAAGCCTTGCAGGCACTGGAAAAGGCAATTTCTCTGCGTTCTGATTTTTCCCAGGCATATTTGTTCCAGGGGGTTTATTCGGAAAAAATCGATCGCCGGGATCTGGCGCAAGCCGCCTATGCCAAAGCCGCGGAATGCTTTTTGCACGATATGCAGGAACATCCTTTGCCGCAAACGGCATTGTGCCGCGCTATTGCAGTATATCTGGGTACAGGCAAGGTGGGCGGTCTCACCGAATTTAATGCCGTAATAGCCCAGTTCCCGGATTATGTCCCCGCGCGATTCCTAAAAGAAAAGATACTTAAAGGCGACCGCGATTACTTCATGTGGTGGATCGCTGAACAGAACAACAAGCCCGTCTCGGAAAAGAAGGAGTAGAGGCATGCCCAAAAATGTGATTGTTGCGCAGTCCGGCGGACCCAGCCCCGTTATTAACAGTTCCCTTCGCGGAGTGATTGAAACCTGCAAGTTATTTCCCGAAACCTTCGGGACGCTGTATGCGGGATGGCATGGCATCGAAGGCGTGTTAAAAGAGGAATTACTCGACCTCTCCGCTCAGGACGAAGAGGAAGTGGCCTTGTTACGCTACACTCCCGCGGCAGGTTCCATTGGCACCTGCCGGTATAAGCTGAAGAAGAATCAAGCGCAGGATTTCAAACGCGTCATCGATGTGATGAAGGCGCACGATATCGGGTATTTCTTCTATAACGGCGGCAATGACTCCATGGATACCGCCCACAAGGTCAGTATTCTCGCCCATGAACAAGGCCTGGATTTGGTGGCCGTGGGGATTCCCAAAACCATTGATAACGATGTGGGAGACTCAGAATTCAAGCTAATTGACCATACACCTGGTTTCGGCAGTGTCGCTCGTTATTGGATGGGCATCGTGCAGAATGCGAATGAAGAAAATGCAGGGTCATGCCCTGCGGATCCTGTATTAGTCCTGCAAGCGATGGGAAGGAAAATCGGGTTCATTCCCGCCGCCGCGCGCCTCGCCGATCCCAAACATGAACTCCCCCTGCAAATTTATCTTGCGGAAGCGGGCATCAGCGCCGAGGAAATGTGTGACAACGTTAATGACCAACTCAAACGCGATGGCCGATGCATCGTCGTGGTTAGCGAAGGATTCGATCTGGGCGATTTGGGATTCACCAAAGACAACTTCGGGCACGCCCAATACAGTGCTTCCAAAACCACCGTAGCGCAACAGGTCGTCAATATGCTGAATGACCGGGGGCTTCCCGTGCCTGGCAGCGCGCGGGGCCAAGTCTCCGGAACGGATCAGCGCGATACCTGTTTGTATGCTTCCATCGTGGATTTGGATGAGGCTTACCGGGTCGGGCAAAAGGCCGCCTTGATCGCACAATCCGGTGAAAATGGATGGATGGCCACCTTGCTGCGCGATCCCGGCCCCATCTATAACGTCCGCTATGACAAAGTGCCCCTGGAAACAGTGGCCAATTCCGAGCGCACCTTCCCAAAAGAATGGATTACCAAGAACAAAATTGACGTGACCGATGATTTTATCCGGTACGCCAAGCCCCTCATCGGCGAAGATTGGGCCAGCGTCCCCGTCATCAACGGACGCCAGCGCTTCACCCGCTTTCAGCCCATTTTTGCGGAAAAGAAACTGCCCGCGTATACTATAGAGGCGTTACGCAAGTAAATATTATGCCGTAATGGGATCTGAGCGTGGAATTCGAGTGGAACAAGAGCAAAGCCTCTCAGAATTATTCAAAACATGGCATTTCGTTTTCGGAAGCTGCCACTGTTTTTGATGATCCGCTTGCTTCTACCTTTCCTGATCCTGATCATTCCGTCAATGAGCATCGTTATGTTACAATTGGTCAGTCCAATATGGGCAAGATTTTGATGGTGTCTCACACGGATAGACTTAACCGGACACGGATAATTAGTGCCCGCAAAGCAACACGGCATGAGAAAGCGGCCTATGAAGAATAAGCGCAAAGTAGAGAATAACGATGATTTACGCCCAGAATACGAAGCTGAATTGATTCGTGGCGGAGTTCGTGGAAAATACCTGAAAAGCTATCGTGAGGGAACAAATCTTGTCTTGTTAGCCCCGGATGTCGCGGCCGTTTTTAAGACGGAAAAAGCCGTCAATGACGCTTTGCGCAACTATATCCAAATGAGGCAAACATCCCATTCCCACTCAACTTGAGATAACCATATGCCGCTAGGGCATATCACAGTACAGGATTGTAAAAAATTGTTATAACACACAAATGAAGGAGATTATAGCACCCATGGCACAAATGGACATTGGTCTTATCGGGTTGGCAGTGATGGGCGAGAACCTCGTCCTGAACATGGAGAGCAAGGGATTCAGCGTGGCGGTGTTCAACCGCACCGTATCCAAAGTGGATGCCTTTATCAACGGCCGTGGCAAAGGAAAGAACTTTCACGGCTGCCACAGCATTGAAGAACTGTGCGCAAGCCTGAAAACGCCGCGCAAGGTCATGCTGCTGGTGAAGGCGGGCAAGGCCGTGGATGATTTCATCGACCTGCTAATCCCCCACCTTCAACCTGGCGATATTATTATCGACGGCGGAAACTCCCATTTTCCGGATACCATCCGGCGCACCCAATATGTGGAAAGCAAAGGGTTGCTCTATATCGGCACCGGTGTCTCGGGCGGTGAAGAAGGCGCCCTGCTGGGCCCCTCCATGATGCCGGGAGGCTCCCCCGCCGCTTGGCCCCACGTGAAGGATATTTTCCAGGCCGTATGCGCCAAAACCGACAAAGGCGAACCCTGTTGCGACTGGGTTGGTGAAAACGGCGCAGGCCACTTCGTGAAAATGGTCCACAACGGAATCGAATACGGCGATATGCAAATGATCTGTGAAACCTACCATCTGATGAGGGAAGGACTTGGGCTTGGCAATGAAGAAATGCATCAGGTGTTTGCCGAATGGAACAAGGGTGAACTCGATTCCTACCTGATCGAGATCACCCGCGACATTCTCGGCTATAAAAACGAAGAAGGCCAAGCCGTGCTGGATCTGATTCTGGATACGGCCGGGCAGAAAGGCACCGGAAAATGGACCGCCATCGCCGCATTGGACCATGGACAGCCCCTAACCCTCATCGGCGAGGCTGTTTTCGCGCGATGCCTCTCCGCTATCAAAGATGAACGCGTTGCCGCCTCCCAGATCCTTAAAGGCAAGACCAAAGTGTTCAAAGGCAATAAAAAAAGCTTGGTAAACGATTTGCGGAAAGCCCTCTATGCCTCAAAAATCGTGAGTTATGCCCAAGGCTATCAATTGATGCGCGCCGCCGCCGCCGAATACGGCTGGAATTTAAATTATGGCGGCATCGCCCTGATGTGGCGGGGCGGGTGCATTATCCGGTCCGTTTTTCTCGGAAAAATCAAAAAAGCCTTCGATAAGAATCCGGATCTGGTCAATTTGCTGCTGGATCCTTTCTTCGCGAATGCCGTCTCTAAAGCGCAAATTTCTTGGCGCCGCGTTATCACTACGGCTGTGAATCTCGGCATCCCCATGCCCGCCATGAGCACTGCCCTTGCCTATTTTGACGGCTATCGCAGCGGATGGCTCCCCGCCAACCTCCTCCAGGCACAACGCGACTATTTCGGCGCGCATACGTATGAGCGTGTGGACAAGCCGCGCGGCGAGTTTTTCCATACCAACTGGACCGGACGCGGCGGCGACACCGCTGCCTCAACCTATGTAGTGTAAATCGGAAAATACGCCGGGGAATCCCCTGTTCGGGCTTCCCCGGTTTTTTATAAGGAACTGATAGCAGAATGCCAGCCATATTTGTCACGCGCAGGATTCCAGAACGGGGTTTGAACATGTTACGGGTGGCATTTGGCCCCGAAAATGTACGGGTGGCCCCGCAAGATGGCGTTATTGAGAGAAAAGATCTGGTAGAGGGTGTGCGCGGGGTTGACGCCTTGCTTTGTATCCTGACAGATTCCATTGACGCCGAAGTTATGGATGCTGCCGGACCCCAATTGAAAATTATCGCCAATTATGCCGTGGGCTATAATAACATCGACGTGGCCGCCGCCACACAGCGGAGAATTCCCGTGACCAATACACCAGGTGTACTTACAGAAACCACCGCGGACCTCGCTTGGGCACTGCTCATGGCTGCCGCACGGCGTCTCGGCGAATCCGAACGGCTGCTGCGTGCCGGGCGTTGGGCCGGATGGGGCCCCATGCTGTTCCTTGGTGTGGACATCCATGGAAAAACCCTCGGCATCTATGGCATGGGCCGCATCGGACAGGCCATGGCCCGCCGTGCCAAGGGTTTTGACATGCGGGTTATTTATCATGATCAAACGCCCATAGCGCAGGAACTTGAGCAACAACTCAACGCTGCGTATGTAGACAAAGCGGCCTTGCTCGCAGAATCCGATTTCCTGAGTATCCATTGCCCGCTCACCCCCGAAACACGCCACGCCTTCGGTGAGGCCGAATTCAAGGCCATGAAACCCACCGCCGTTATCATCAACTCCGCCCGCGGCCCCATCATCGACGAAAAAGCCCTCGCGCATGCGTTGAATAATAATGTGATTTTCGCCGCGGGATTGGACGTATTTGAAGACGAACCCGCCATTCATCCAGACTTGCTCGAATGCCAAAACGCCGTGCTCATCCCGCACTTGGGAAGCGCATCACAGGAAACCCGCGGACGCATGGCGGAGATCGCCGCCGCCAATATCCTGGCGCGATTAAATGGACAAACCCCTCCTGCTTGTGTAAATCCGGAAATTCTGCAGTAGCCCGTGCCAACACACCATCCCCCTCACCACTACGGCAGCCTGAGAATTGGCAATACGAGGCGTGTTCTTACGCAGAGGGAACGAAAAACGATACGATCATGGCCACAATATTTAACACTGCAATGACAAGCTGAATTATCGCGCTTACGGACATTTTATTTCTCCTCTTGGTCTCGTAATCTTTTACTTTTCCATTTTCCGCGGCCTGCGTAACACATACGCATGGATGCTCAACCCTGCGGCTGATCATCCCTTGTGATATGTCTGGGCAAGCCTGATAATAACGAAGTTATTATAGCCAGAAGGCCATCGAGGCGGCCACTACGCTGATGATACTTAACACCACTCTGATGACAATTTCCATTACGGTCATGGTTTAGCACCCTTTTCTATCGAGTTTTTGTTTATTACCTGTCGTGTTCCCTGTCCTTGGCTATTCCGCGAACCAAATTACCAGGTTGAAAATAACCGCGGCAAGCACTGCAAATATCTGGACCCATATCTCCATGCGTAACGCCCTCCTGTATTTAGGCCGCGCCTACACGCGGCACTTTGCCGCCACACGGCCACCCTCTCAGCCTATCAATTCTCTCGCCGTCTGTCAAGAAGAAGTACATGCGCGCTCGTCTTCGGGGGAAATTCTGGAGAATATTCGCCGGATAGTGAAGCCCGCCGGTTGACTCATCCGCCGTAAATAGGCGTTTACCGCCAGTATTTCTCAATCTTTTTGATTATATAGAACGTTACCACCCCAAGCCCTATCATGGTACAGAAAAACAGGGGGTAGGTCCACATCCAATTCCGGGGATTCGTCATCATGGAGAATTCTGACATCCCCCCCATGCCGGCAAAAAAACTGGGAATCGCCACGGCTATCACAATGGCGTTCAGGTTTTTCATCATTACGTTCAGGTTGTTGCTGACCAGGGAAGCCCGGGCATCCATCAAGCCGGAAATAACATTGGTATAAATCTCAGCCAATCGGTAGCATTGATCATTTTCCACGCTGATATCGTCCAGAAACTCCAGTTCCGCCGTGGTAAAACCGATCTTGGCGGAAAAATTCTTCAATTTCCCAATGGTATACCCATTGGAATGTATGGCATTCAGGTAGTAGACCAGGCTCTTCTCCAGCATGAACATATTGATCAAATGGCGGTTTTCCATCGATGTGTTGATTTTCTGCTCCAACTCATCCGACACCATTTGGATCACCTTTAAGTGCTCTAAAAAGTGGAATATGGAGTTGTAGATAAGCCGGAGCATGACATCGGCCAGGTTGCCCACATTTTGAAACACTTTTCCGGAGAAGAAAAGCCCGTCTTCCGCCACCACCACGATCAGCTTGTCTTGATATAGAAACAGGCCGCTCGAAGTGACGCGGAACAAAAACTGCTCTCCCCCCGAATAGTTTCTGGGCCGTTTCATGATGATCGCCATGTGATCAGGCTCAAATTCAACACGGGACAATTCATCCGGGTCCATCGCCGATTGCAGCGTGTGCTCGTCCACCTTGAGCACATCCACCAGATAGCGCCTCTCTTCATTATCCGGGCTTATATATAAATAAATCGGCGCGCCACTCTGCGTGCTCTCGGCAACCTTGCCTGCAACTATGTCATATTGTTTAAGCATGGGAATTCATCCAGGAGAGTTAAAATACGCGGATATCATACCGCATTTGGGATCAAATATACCACAAAAATCCGCCTTATGATACAATGACACGGATAACATGCAAAGGACATATCATGGGCATAACCATTTTGGAGATTGAAGTAGGTAATCCGGCCAATCCCAAAGCACTGGTTACAGTGGAATTTCTGGTGGATTCAGGCGCCATATATTCTGTGGTGCCCAAGAAAGTCCTGCGGCAACTGGGTATTAAGCCCATTGCAGAGCAGGAGTTCCGGCTTGCTGACGGCAGCAAAATTAAACGGAAGAAGGGCGGCGCTTTCTTTAAATATGGAGATGCCGTAGGCGTGGCGGATGTAATATTCGGTGAGCAGGGGGACAGCAACCTCTTGGGCGCGTTTACTCTCGAAGCATTGGGGCTTGCCCTTGACCCGATCCGCCGCGAGCTTAAGCCACTCCCTATGATTTTAGCAGGATATGATCCTCGTGCGAAGTAATATGCCCCGGCCTTGACGAGGTTACCGGCGCAGCAGCCTGCGCAGCCAAGGCCACGGATTGAACCACTCCCTGAACAACTTCCGTTTCTCTATCTTCCCGGTGGGAATTTCATGACAGGGAACAGGTTCTTCCTGTGGCATTTCGCTCTGTTGATACAATTCGCGGAGCGCCGCATGAAATTCCCCGGCCGTCGCGAAACGCTCCTCCGGATTGGCCGCCATGGCCTTGTTGGCAAACGCATCGCATCCCTGCGGCAGCCCGGGGCGCAGATCGGCGATGGTATGTTTCCCATCAGGCAACTGCCCCGTAAGCATCTCGTAAAACATCACCCCCAACGGATAAATGTCGGCCCGGTGATCCACACCTGCTGCATTAATCCGCTGTTCCGGCGCATTATACTGTATTTTCCCCATGTTGCTGCCGACCATGGTAAGCCCCTGGAAGGCGTCATTCAGCTTCGCCAACCCAAAATCCAATAACCGAACGGAACCATCCGACAACACCATGATGTTATCTGGCGAAATATCCCGGTGGATCGTGACGCGGTGGGCATGGTCCAACGCATGCGCCACCAGACACAAGACGCGGACCACGGAGCCAAAATTCAACTGACCACGCTGGTGCAGCCATTCCCGCACGCTTTTCCCTTCCACATATTCCATAGTATAGAAAAGCATGTCGCCTTCGCGCTGCGCGTCATAAATTTTTGAAATACAGGGATGATCCAGTTGCTGAAGGGCTTCCACTTCGCGGGTAAACCGCGCAATGACGCGTTCATTATACATCCACCGGTTTCGCAGGACTTTCATGGCAAGACGTTGGCCGGTTTCTTTGTCTTTGACTAAAAACACCTTCCCCATGCCTCCGCGTCCCAGCGGATGCAATACCTCATAACGTCCGGCGATCAATTTGCCCTTCTCCCCCTCACTCATGGGGTTATTCGTCTCCTGCCCGGCTTCTCTGCCGTGTTAAATGATATTATACATCGATACAGAGTATTATAGAAACGTTTTCTTATGCGTCAATTCAAATTCCGTAAAACGGCTGCAGGATACGGCATGACGAAACTCGATCGCTACGGCATGGCAGGGTTGTCCTTTATCATGGCAATTTTTGTCGTCGCCAAGTTGTACTTGCTTTTTTCGGGCATTTCATCCGGGCATGTGTGCGCGGTTATTGCTTCAACCGCTTTTGTGTTTATGGGAATACTCGGCGGGCGTTTTCATACCCCCTATGCCCGGCGGATAGTCCTCGCCTTAATCGCCTGCTGGATGGGCGACGTGCTGGGTATCTGGAATTTTTTCCACGGCCTCGCCGCTTTTTTTGCCGCCCATCTGGTCCTCTTAACCGCCTTTTGGGCGCAAGGTCTGGTCTGGCGCAAATTTTTCCGCTTTTTGGGACCGGTATTGGCAACCAACCTTGCCGTCCTGTTCTGGTTGTTCCCCCATGTTCCCATTTCCGAATATGCCCCGGTCACATGCTACCTCTCCGCCATCAGTCTGATGCTCTTATTCGCCTTCGCTGCTGCCCAGGCGCCGGGCGGATCAATCGCGCTCATGGGCGCTGTCATATTCTTTATTTCCGATGTCTTCGTCGCCCGATGGAAATACGTGGAACCCTCCGCCGTCAATGCCCTCTTTTGCTATCCCCTTTACTACGCCGCCTGCATGCTTTTCGCTCTCAGCGCTTGGTGGAACACACAAAAACTATTTCCTGATAAATATAAGGAAAGTTGACATGGTCCTTAATGCATTGTATGCTTTTCATAGAAAGCATATATTCTTGTTTTGAGGTAGTGTATGGCTAAGACAGTTACTCTTCGGCTTAATGAAAAAACATACCAGCAGTTTCGTGCCATTGCAGAACGTGAAAATCGCCCCTTATCCAATTTTATCGAAACTGCTGTAAAACGGTTTGTCGAATCCGGACAGTATGCGGACGAATTCGAGATGAAAGAAATTCGCGCGAATGCACCTTTAACCCAAAGTATCAAGCGGGGGGTCATGGATGCCAAAGCCGGACGCGGGCGCTTTATATAAATTCCGTTTATTTGAAACGGATGAGTACCAGAAATGTCTTTCCAAACTACCCAGAAGTGAAATCCGTTTCCTGAGTCAAAAGCTGGATGAGTACGTTTACCCTCAATTGCGTGAAAATCCATTTTGGGGCATGAATATCAAAAAACTTAAGGGGTATGCGCCAAATGTATGGCGCTATCGTATTGGGAAGTTCCGCATCTTCTTTCACATTGACGAGCAAAAAAGGACAGTGTTTTATTAAGTGTTGAGTATCGCAGGGATGCTTATAAATAAGGTTGGATTTTTTTCCAATGCGGTTTTAGGCAACAGCATGTATGCTTCCGCTACTGAGATGCTTCCAGTTACTGGCTTCGTTATAATGATGTCCGCAACCATCAACCGAGGGAGATTGTCATGTATATTGGACGCATTGTAAGTGTGGCGCAAACTCAGGATGGCCGGATCTGCGCGGTATATCGTGTTTCCAGCCGTTCGTTCCCGAACCGCACCGCCGTAGTCGGCGAAAATAAGGTCAGCATCATCCCCAAACCCGGCTTTGAATCGGATATCCATAAAAATCCCTATATCGCCTATAACTGCGTGCGGATTGTGCGAAACGGTTCGGTCGCGGTTGTGACCAACGGCAGTCAAACCGACCCCATCGCGGAAAAAATCGATATGGGCATGCCCATCCGGGATGCCCTCGTCCTTTCCAGCATTGCCCTGGATTACGAAAAAGACAGCTATAACACGCCGCGCATCAGTGCCGCCGTGGATAAGACCGAGAACACCGGCTGGCTTGCCATTGTCCGTCACGATGGTCTGGAAGTCCGTAAAATGCCTCTGAAGCCTGGCATTTTCTTCCACGTGGCGACCTATGAAGAAAATCATGTTTCTGAATCGCAAACCGGCATATTTGACGCTGCCAATGCCGAAGACGCCTGTGATTTTATCCTGGGCAAAGGGCTTTTCGCCCAGCGTGAGAATCCCGTAACGGCGGTCGCCGCCATGGCCGATCAAAACTTGTTTGCACTCTGCGCCAAGGACGCACAACCACGCTAATGCCATCCTCATTCCTCGAAGAGATTGACGAACTCATCCGCGCGCGGTACACCCTCATTTGGGTGCTGACCTGGGAAGAGCAGCGCGCACGGAAGCTTTTGGCGCAAGTCGCGGCCAAACAGCAGAAATCTCTTTTTGAATGGAGCATCACCGATGGCTTCCGGCGCATTACAGGCCCTCAAGACAGCGCCCTGCAATCCCCCAAACGCGAACGTGAACCGCTGGCCGTCTTGAATGAAATCCTCCAAGCCAACACCTCCGCCCTTTACCTCCTCAAGGATTTTCATGCCTATCTCGATGCCCCGGAAATCGTGCGCCAAATCCGTGACCTCGGCCATGCCCTTTACCACAGCCGTAAAACTTTAATTATCCTTTCCCCCCGCTTAAAAATCCCCGCCGAGTTGGAAAAGTCAATCACCATTGTGGATTTGCCCCTGCCTTCGTATGATGATCTGGCCGCATTGCTGAAAGAAATGCTCGCGGCGCCTAGTGTATCCCGCCGGTTCCGCGTCGATCTCGCATCCGCCGAAATGGATGCCCTCATCAAGGCCGCCCTCGGCCTGACCCTCGCTGAAGCGGAAAATGCCTTCGCCAGAGCCATTGTCCGTGATAATGTTTTAGACAGTGGCGATATTCAGGCTGTTATCGAAGAGAAGAAGCAAGTTATCCGGAAATCCGGGCTTCTTGAATACTGTGATGCTCCGGAACGCATGCAGCAGGTTGGCGGAATGGACCTGCTGAAAGACTGGCTCGCGAAACGGGTTCGTGCGCTCAGCCCGGAGGCCCAGGCTTACGGGCTTCCTTCGCCGCGCGGCGTGCTTCTTCTTGGCGTGCAGGGATGTGGCAAAAGCCTGATGGCCAAGACCATCGCCGATTCCTGGCGGTTACCCCTCCTGCGCATGGACATGAGCCGTATATTCCAGGGGTATATTGGCAGTTCAGAAGAAAACATGCGCCGTGCCTTGCAGACCGTGGAAAGCCTTTCGCCTGTAATCCTTTGGGTGGACGAAATTGAAAAGGCCTTATCCGGTGTGGACGGGTCCAGTGCCACGGATGCCGGCACTACCGCCCGCGTCGTCGGCCAGTTCCTCACCTGGATGCAGGAAAAAACATCCCCCGCCTTTATTGTTGCAACCGCCAACAGTATAGGGGGATTGCCCCCGGAGTTGCTCCGGAAGGGGCGTTTGGATGAAATCTTCTTCGTGGATCTGCCCCGGGGACGGGAACGCGGCGAAATCTTTCAAATCCATCTAAAACGGATCGGCCGCGATCCCAACCGGTTCGATTTGAAAGAGCTTGCCCAGGCCTCCAAAGGGTTCAGTGGCGCGGAAATTGAACAGGCCATCATCAGCGCCTTGCATGACAGCTTTTTTGAGAATCGTGAATTGGAAACCCGTGACATTCTCAAAAGCCTCTCGGAAACCGTCCCCCTTTCCCGCACCATGCGCGAACAAATCGAGGAACTGCGCACTTGGGCCCGCCATCGCGCACGGCCCGTTTCCTCCCTTCAGCATATCTCCTCCAATACAACCCCTGGAGAGACCAGGTCATGAGCCGCTTTGAGTGGCTGGAATTCGATGCCTCCACGTTCCCACAAGGCGGCACGCTTGACGAAACGCAAATGCCCACCGATGGCTCTTCGTTTTACCGGGCCGCATGCCGTATGCGGGAAGCCGGCTTTTTCGATACCGCCGCACAATTATTCGCACGCGCCATCGGATTTGATGAACAGCATTACCTTGCCTGGATCGGCATGATCGACAGCATGGTTCGTGCGGGTCATATCGAGGACGCGGATCGAAAGTCCTATGAAGCTTTGAATAACTACCGGCAGGTGCGCCTGTTTTACGCCTCCCGCGCTCTTGCCCTGGCGAATCGCGGTTCTCTGGATGAGGCTATTTTACTCTCTGATGTCAGTATGGAAGGAGAACCTTCCGCATACGCCTATTGCATCCGCGCGGAAATTCTGCTTTTACAGTCCGGGGAAAACCGTTCTGAAGCATTGGGCTTTTTGGAGAAGGCCATGAATCTGGCCGGCGATCCGTGGAATACCAGCCTCTTGGGAGGTATGATATTGTTGAATGCGGGCTGGCCGGCACTGGCCGCGGGGTATTTCAGCGAAGCCCTGCACTGCAATCCCCGGGCCACGGCAGGCTTCCTGTATCTGGGCGATTGTTTTAAAGCCCTGCGCTTGTATGATCAAGCCCAGTTCTATTACCAGAAGGCCCTGGAGATCACGCCCAAGCATGAATTGGCGGTAAAACGGCAAAAAGAATGTGTTCCCTTTATCTATGGACTCACGCGGGTCTTCCATCGCGAAACCTTGCGCCGCCGCTGGAACAAAGAATTTGAAAAGCTGTCGAAGAAAGGATCCTCGAATGGCAATCACTACTGAATACACTTCGCCCCTGGTGGAGCGGTTTGCCACCAAGGAAATGGCTCAACTCTGGAGTGCGCAGAAGAAATTCTCCACATGGCGCCGCTGCTGGGTGGCCCTCGCGGAAGCCGAACAAGAACTCGGCCTTAATATCACCTCTGAACAAATTGAGGAAATGCGCGCCCGCCTCGATGACATCGATTTCGACAAAGCCTACGAATATGAGCGCAAAACGCGCCACGACGTCATGGCCCATATTCACACCTTTGGCGATGCCGCTCCAAAGGCGAAAGCCATTATCCACTTGGGCGCCACCAGTTGCTACGTTACCGACAACACCGACCTGATCCTTTTCCGTGAAGCCCTGGATATCCTCTTGAAAAAGGCCATTTCCACCCTGTCCCGGCTAAAAGCGTTCGCACTCCAGTGGAAAGACCTCCCCACGCTCGGATTCACCCACTATCAGCCCGCTCAACTAGTCACTGTCGGTAAACGGGCCTGTCTTTGGGCGCAGGACCTGTTGATGGATATCGAAGATTTGGATGCTGCATCCAAACGCCTCTGTTGCCGCGGCGTCAAAGGAACAACGGGCACTCAGGCTTCATTTCTTGCGCTCTTTGACGGCAATCACGATAAAGTCCGGAAGCTGGACCAGCTTGTCGCGGAGAAACTGGGATTCAAACGTTCCTTTCCCGTGACCGGCCAGACATATCCTAGAAAAGTGGACACTCATGTACTTCGGGTGTTGGCCTCGCTGGGGGAATCGGTGCATAAATGGGCCACCGACATGCGGCTCCTCCAAAACCTTAAAGAGGTGGAAGAACCCTTTGAAAAAACACAGGTGGGAAGTTCCGCCATGGCCTACAAACGCAATCCCATGCGCTGTGAACGCGCCTGCGCCCTCGCCCGCTTTCTCATGGCAGCCCCCATTCACAGCGAATTTACCTCCGCCGTGCAGTGGTTTGAACGCACCCTCGACGATTCCGCCCTCCGCCGCCTCAGCCTGCCCGAAGCCTTTCTCGCCGCGGATGGAATCTTAAATCTCTACCTGAATGTCATGGAAAATCCCAAGGTTTACCCGAAAGTCATCGAAAAACATGTCTGGGCGGAATTGCCCTTCATGGCCACGGAAAATATCATTATGGAAGGCGTTAAGCGCGGCGGCGACCGTCAGGAACTGCACGAGGCCATTCGCGTCCATTCACAGGCCGCGGGCATGGAAGTAAAAGAACATGGCCGGGAAAATGACCTGCTTGACCGGCTGGCCGGCGACCCGGTCGTCAATATGACCCGGAATGAACTGGAACAAATCCTGAACCTGCGCGAATTCGTGGGCCGCGCCCCCGAACAGGTGGTTGAATTCATTTCTGAGGAAATTGACCCTGTATTGATGCGTTTTTCAGACAAGTTGGGCGCACATTCCGATGTGCGTGTCTAAATAATTATTTTCCATATCTTCAAACCAACGGAAGGGAACGCACATGGAAAAATCCGCCGCCCTGCTGATTCTGGGAATCACACTGAGCAGTCTCTTATACGGAACGCCCATTACCACCGGAACCTTGGTGGACGAAATGGCGGATATGCACCACCTGACAGACTTCCCCGCCCCCTTTTATAAAACAGTTCAGTTTTCTTCCTACGATCACACCAGTTCACATCCGGGTGGGCCAGGATGGTTTGCCAACTCCGATGGTTTCGGAAATGAACCTATTCCAAATTTCGAAGGCATCGCAAAAAAACCTGACAGCAACGGCATCGGCGAATATGTGATCTGCGACGTGCCCGGCCCCGGAGCCATTGTACGCCTCTGGACCGCTCGCATTGAGGGCAATATCCGCCTTTATCTCGATAACAACGAAACCCCGCTCTATGACGGCCCTGCCGAAGAATTTTTCATGCGCGCGTATAATCGATGGCTCGCGGATACGGGACTCGAAGAAAAACCGCTTGTCGGCACATTTTATCAACGGCAAGCCGCTTATTGCCCCATCCCCTTCGCCAGGCATTGCCGTATTATCTGGGTGGGCAATGCCAGGCGCATCCATTTTTATCAAGTGCAAATTCGCCGCTATGATCCCGCCGCCGAAGTCAATACCTTTTCTCCTGCCGACGTGAAAACATATGCGGATAAAATCCAGCGCGCCTCGAACATCCTTGCCAACCCCGATGCCGCATGGGAATATCAATCCACCCTCCCCTTGGAAAAATTCTCTATCTCCGTGGAACCCGGCCAACGTTTAACGGCCCTGGAACTCCAGGGTCCCAAAGCCATTGAGCGCCTCACCGTGTCGGTGCATGCCCCTGACCGCGATCTGGCCCTGCGGCAGACCATTTTGCACATCGAAAACGATGATCACCTGTGGGGGCACGTCCAATCGCCGGTGGGCGACTTCTTTGGCGCGGCGCCCGGCGTAAACCCTTATGCTTCTGTCCCTTTCTCCGTCGCGCCCAACGGAACCATGACCTCCCGTTACATTATGCCCTTTGCCCAAAAAATGCACATCGTCTTCGAAAACTCAGGCGAACAGACCGTGCAGATCGAGGGCGATGCGCTGCCCATGAATTACACGTGGAATAAAGACGCTTCCATGTACTTCTGTGCTCGCTGGCGTATTGACCACGGCATGATCGGGTCAGGCGCTCGCCCCCAGGATTTACCCTTCCTTATCGCCAATGGCGCGGGTGTCTATGTGGGTTCCGTATCGTATGTGCTCAATCCCAATGAAGTCCCCAGCTCTGGCGGAAACTGGTGGGGTGAAGGCGACGAAAAAATCTTTACCGACGACGATCGTACTCCCTCCACTTTCGGCACCGGCTCGGAAGATTACTACAATTATGCATGGTCCAGCGAAGATATTTTCATCTTCCCCTATTGCGCCCAGCCACGAAACGACGGTCCCGCCAACCGGGGCTTTGTCACTAACAACCGCTGGCATATTCTGGATCCCTTGCCATTCAAGCAACGGATAAGTTTTTACATGGAATTATTCCCACACGAAACTAACAAAGGAATGGCGTATGGCCGCATCGGTTATTACTATGCACGCCCTGGCCTGATGGATGACCACGTCGCCATTACCCCAGAAGATGTCCGCAAACAGGAACTTCCTAAAGGTTGGCTGCCCGCCGCGCGCGGCGCCGCCAGCAATTCTGTCTTCTTCCAGTTCGAAAATCAGGTCCAGGGATCCCCTTCTGCTTCTTTAGTCGAGGGAAATCTCTGGTCTGCAGGAAACCTCTATAGATGGCGCCCAAAAAATATCGGCGATGAAATATCGTTTTCCGTTCCAATTGATGAGAGTGCCACATACGTCCTTCGCTTGGGAACCGCATTGGATACCCAATCCGGAACTATCTCCGCCACAGTAAACAATCAACCGGTCACGTTCAGGGGGGATCGCACTGCCGTGGATCTGAATGATCCTTACCGCGTCATGCTCCGATGCATCGAACTGGCCCCGGCCAAACTTCCCAAGGGAGACTCCACCTTGATGCTCCGGTTCGAAGGCCCAGAAGGGAAATCCATCGGCCTCGATTTCCTCTGGCTGCAAAAAAAATAACACGCAGGCGCTGGTCAACCTTACCCAACGGTTACCTCCAGCGGTGTTATATATACGTCAGTATGCAGCCGTTCTTCTATCTCTTTCTTCGAGGCTGTTTCCAAAAACAGTTCAACTGCCTCTGATAGCATCGCCTTGGCTTCTTCAATGGTTTCACCCTGACTGGCAATGTCGAGTTCGGGACACAAGGCGGCATACCACTCCCCCTCTTGTGCAATTAACGCAATAAGATGATGGGTTTCAGGCATACTTTTCTCCTCGTATCATGTGAAAGACGGATTTTCTAAAAACATTCGCCACTGCCCTGTGATAACAAACCCCGCTTTCAGAAGAAGAAATCCAACGAGTATCACTTGAGATTCTGCCGGTACGTTTCCAACAGCGCCTGCATCATGGCCGTCTGCTCCGGCTGAGAACTCGCAAGGTTGGTTGTTTCTCCAGGATCCGTGGATAGGTTAAAAAGCTGCGGAACCCCAACAAGGGTGTGCTCCACATACTTCATGTTCGACAAGACGACGGAATTCGCCTTGTTATTCACCTCGAAGAATGTGAACCATGTGTAACTGAAGAGCGGAGTGTAGCCATTATCAAAAAAGAAATTACGTCCAACCCAGTCCGGATTTCCGGGAAGACCAAGCAAATAGGAAATGGCAGGAAGCATTCCCAGTATTTCTACGGGATAACTGACGGTACGGGGCGTTACACCCGGCCCTGCCACAATAAGCGGCACACGGATCAGTTCCTCATTAAGCGTAACGCCATGCCCGCAGAATCCGCGTTCCATCAGTTCTTCGCCATGATCCGCCAGGATGATGAATATAGTGTTGGGATAACGGGCTGTAATCTGTGTAATAAGACGCCCTGCCTCGGTATCCACATACCGTGCATTGGCGTCATACCGGTAGCGCATGGCCTCAATGCCCCCCTCTGTCAAGGGTGGAAAATCCGGTGCCGTATGAGTTACCCAGGATTCATACAAATCAAAGATATAATTGTCAAAGTTGGCGGGATCCAAATCGTATTCATCGTCAGCGGTTGTTTCCGGTTGCGGGCCAAAGAAGGTTTGATACTCTGTAGGCGGGGCGTATGGGCCATGCGGTTCTCTGTAGTGTACATAATAAAAGAAAGGTTCTTGCCATTCGTCGATGCTGCTGAGCACGGCGTCCGTGACATCCGCGGCAGGAAGGACTTCTGACAATGAAAAATGACCATCGGGGAGCCCGCGCAATAATCCGTTTTCCGGAATAATGTAAATGTTGGTCGTGAAGCCCCACACATCGTATCCTGCGTTCTTGAGCCATTCCGTCAGTGTTTGATGTCCCGCTGGAATTTTAAAATCTGGGGATTCGGCGGCGCCCACAAGCGATTCAGGATACACCCCGCTAAATAAAGCTGCGACTGACGGCCATGTCCAACTGGCGGGTGAAATCGCATGGGTAAACCGTGCTCCTCCTTCTGCAAAGGAATTCAAAAATGGGGCGATGGGAATCTCGTTGCGGGTTGCCCCGATTCTATCCGCGCGAAACGCGTCTAATAAAAGAATCACCAGGTTTCGCCGGTTTCCAATGCAATACCCATCCTCGGTCGGAGGATCAACGCTCGCACAATTCGAATACGCACCACAATTAAAAAACTGTACCATCCGCAAAAGCTCGCTGAAATTGATTGCCCAGTCCTGCGGGATATAATCGCTGGCATGCGGGGCGCAACTCGTGTCGCCTGGACCCAATCCGTAGCCATCCTCCGTGCCTTCCTGACAATGAAAACCGTTACTATTGAAGAATTGTACAATCCGCATTAGTTCTGACAGGCTGATCTTAAAATCATGATTTTGATCCGCGGTGTGATATTCCGAAACCGCATACGAGGCCCCTGAAAACAGACTCATGCAAAGAACCAAGGCGCCCGTAAGGAAATGGTGTGTTATTTTCATAACTTTTTCCTTATACCCATCGTGACCTATAGTTGCATGTAAATTCTATCCTAGTTGTCTGAAAAAGACAACAGTGCACGATGCCTCGAAAGGTACGGCCGTTTCACCGAACCTCTGGAATATGCTATGATCCCCCTTTCACAACGGCAGTGGCACTCACTGTATTTAACCTTGGAGGTCCATTTCGCATGTCGCGCGGGAAGTACGAGCATCAGAGTATCGAGCAAAAATGGCAGGAATACTGGCTGAAAAACAAAACGTTTAGAGTGGACATCGACCGTGCCAAGCCAAAATATTACGTCTTGGACATGTTCCCCTATCCCAGCGGCGACGGTCTGCATGTTGGACATCCGGAAGGCTATACCGCTACCGACATTATCGCCCGTTACAAGAGGATGAAAGGCTTCAACGTCCTCCATCCCATGGGATGGGATGCGTTTGGCCTGCCCGCCGAGCGCCATGCCGTGCGCACCGGCGAACACCCCGCCATTGTAACCAACAAGAACTGCGACACCTTCCGTGACCAGATTCAACGGCTCGGCCTCTCCTATGATTGGGACCGGGAAATCAACACAACCGACCCCAAGTACTACAAGTGGACCCAGTGGATTTTCAAAGTCCTCTTTGAACGCGGCCTCGCCTATGAAGTGGAGGCGCCGGTGAATTGGTGTCCTGCTCTCTGTACCGTTCTCGCCAATGAAGAAGTCAAAGACGGAAAATACGTCGAAACCGGAGATCCCGTTGAAAAACGAATGCTTCGCCAATGGATGCTCCGGATTACCGCCTATGCCGAGCGGCTCCTGGCTGATTTGGACCAATTGGATTGGCCGGAAGGCATCAAATCCATGCAGCGGGAATGGATTGGCCGAAGTGAAGGCGCCGATGTCCAATTCCAGATTGCCGGCAGCAACGACACCTTTATGGTTTTCACCACCCGCCCCGACACGCTCTTTGGCGCCACCTATTGCGTCCTGGCCCCGGAACATCCCCTTACGCTTCATATCACAACCCCGGAGCAGATGGCCGAGGTAAAGGCATATGTGGATGCAACTTCACGCAAAAGCGCCCAGGACCGCATGAAGGAAGAGCAGAAAAAAACCGGCGTGTTCACCGGGGCGTACGCCGTAAATCCGGTCAACAACCAAGAAATCCCTATCTGGATCGCCGATTACGTCCTCGCGGAATATGGCTATGGCGCGATCATGGCGGTTCCTGCTCATGACACGCGCGACTATGAATTCGCCAAAACCTTCGATCTTCCCATTATCGAAGTGATCTCCGGCGGTGACATCGCCCAGGAAGCCTATACCGGCGATGGCGTATTGGTGAATTCGCAAATACTCGACGGATTGCGGGTGCCTGAGGCGAAAAAGAAGATATCGGCCTGGCTGGAAGAACGCGGCTTGGGCAAACAAACCATCAACTACAAGCTGCGCGATTGGCTCTTTTCCCGTCAACGCTATTGGGGCGAACCCTTCCCTCTGATTCGCACGCAGGACGGCGCTATTAAAGCCCTGCCCATGAAGGATCTGCCCCTGGTGCTTCCGGAATTGGATGATTACCGGCCCACCGACGATGGCCAGCCGCCGCTTGCCCGTGCGGTGAAATGGGTGAACACCATCGACCCGGAAACCGGTCTGCCCGTCACACGGGAAACCAACACCATGCCTCAATGGGCTGGTTCCTGCTGGTACTTCATCCGTTTTGTTGATGCCAATAACGATCAAGAAGCCTGGTCGAAAGAAGCAGAGCAATACTGGATGCCCGTGGACCTCTATGTCGGCGGCGCAGAGCATGCCGTCCTCCACCTCCTCTATTCGCGTTTCTGGCACAAGGTCCTCTTTGATTCGGGGCATGTATCCACCAGCGAGCCTTTCACCAAACTTTTTAATCAAGGCATGATCCTTGCCTATTCCTATCAGGACGCCAACGGGAAATATTACTACCCCGATAATGTCGAAAAACGCGGCGATGCATGGTTCGTAAAGGGAACGGACACCCCCGTGAACACCCAGATCGAGAAAATGAGCAAGTCCCGCTACAACGTCGTGAATCCCGACGACGTGGTCCGCGAATACGGCGCGGATTCCATGCGCCTTTATGAAATGTTCATGGGGCCTCTCGACCGGGATAAGCCCTGGACCGATGAAGGCATTCAAGGCGTTCACCGGTTTCTGCGCCGCGTTTGGGTGTTGTTTATCACCGAAGACGGCGCGTTGCATCCGCGTATCGTGGAGAACGGCGGCGATGTGGCCATGGTGCGTGAAATCCACAAGACCATCAAGGCCGTCGGACATGACATCGAGCACCTGCAATTCAACACGGCCATTGCGCGCATGATGGAATTCCTGAATGCCGCACTCAAGACTGAGGGCATTGACCGCAGTGTGATGGAACAATTTATTCTGGTGCTCTCGCCCTTCGCACCGCATCTGGCTGAGGAACTTTGGGAGCGCTTCGGGCATTCCAACACCCTTGCGTACGAGCCTTGGCCGCAATATGATCCTGCGCTTCTCGTTGAAGACACCCTTGAAGTTCCCGTGCAAATCAATGGGAAACTGCGGGGCAAAATTGTCGTGCCCGCGAATTCGGATAAAGACACTATTCTTGCCGCTGCCAAGGTGGATGAGAAAGTTGCAGCGCATCTCGAAGGAAAGGCCATTGTAAAAGAAATCTACGTTCCCGGGAAGATGGTCAACCTGGTAGTCAAGTAAATTCTCACAATAGAACGCGAATGACGCGGATATACACGGCTTTTATTCCTGATATACTATCTGTATAAATCCGCGTAATCCGTGTTTTATTCTTTTTCTGTCTTGGAGACTGTGCAAATGAAAAAAATCATGGGGTTGATCGGGGTTCTTTTCCTGGCAGGATGCGCACACGTCAATACCAGCCTTCTTTCTGGGGCGGCATCCCCTCTCCAATTCGGCGCAAAAGGCGATGGTATTGTGGATTGCACGGACGCGTTTCAAGAAGCCCTTGATACCACCGGAAACTCCGGTGGCGGCATCGTATCCGTACCCGCCGGAACATTCCGTATCAACGGCACACTTGCGATTCCCGATAATGTAACGCTGGAAGGCGTTAACCGCGCCCCTGTCCGCGGCGGGATTCCTGAAAAAGGCGGCACGGTCCTGCTCGCCTTTGCCGGCAAGAACACGCTGGAAGGCCCTCCTTTCATCCTGATGAACGAAAACAGCGTCCTGAAAGGCCTGACCATTTTCTACCCCGAACAGATCAAGGCCAATCCTCCCATCCCCTACCCTTGGACCATTCAGGGAAACGGCAAGGATAACGTTACTCTCCTTGATGTATCCATGATCAATCCCTATCAGGCCGTCGATTTAGGCAGCAAGCCCAGTGGCCGCCATTACATCCGAAACCTGTACGCCTACCCCCTCTTCAAAGGGCTTTACATCAACCAGTGTTACGATGTAGGCCGCATTGAAAACATCCATTTCTGGCCCTTCTGGGACATTGATCCCCAAAGTCCCTTGTGGGTGTTCACCCGGGAAAACGCCGAAGCCTTCATCATCGGAAAAACTGACGGCGAAATGGCCAATAACCTTTTCTGTATCTTTTATAAAATCGGCATGCACTTCATTGATGGGCCCATTTACGATACACAAGGAAAAATCACCAGTTATGCCGCCGGCTCCGGCATGTACACCAATTGCTATGTTGACGTCACCCCCTGCGCCATGCTCGTGGATGCCGTTATGGACACCGCCGGCGTAAGCTTTGTCAACGGTTCCTTTATGTCCAACATCGTTGTGGGACCCCAAAACCGGGGACCGGTTAAGTTCACCGGATGCGGATTCTGGGCTACACGCAACCTTGCCTCCCATGCTTCTTTACACGGGCGTGGAACCGTTTTCTTCGAGTCCTGCCATTTCAATGATTGGGATCGGGATGAAAAAGGCGCGCCTTGCCTCGACGCCAACAACCAGCGCCTGATTGTCACCGGCTGCGACTTCCCCACTGCCCGCGAGAATCATCAGCTTATCCGGCTGGGGCCCCGCATCCGCAGCGCCGTGATTACTTCCAACCTTATGCCCGGCGGACAGCACATCATCAACAACGCTCCGAAAAATGCCGATATCCAAATCGGACTCAATGCCACACAGCCCAAACCCAATTACATCGAAGAATGGATTGTCCTTGCGGGATTCCCCAATAATGAAATTCCCAATGCTCCTGTAGACACCCCAACCCGGCAAGGATTTGATACCGATTATTTATCCGCGCTGGGCGGAGAATCCAAAGCCATTCTCACCCCCTCCACCCAAATCACCTACAGCGATCCCAGCGGCCGCACTCAAACCATACAAGCCCAAATCCTGCACGCAGATGAGCGGCATATCCTCAATATCAGCAGCCTCTGTCCCCAAGACTACCGGGTAGCGTACGCCTTCGCCTTCCTCTATTCCGGCTGCGAACAAATCGCCCATTTTGAACTCGGTTTGAACGACGGCGGCAAAGTCTTCATCAACGGAACCGAAGCCTGCCGCCGCTTTTCCCCTCTCGGAATGCAATGCAAACCCGGCACAGACCTTTTTAACGCACCCCTCCGCAAAGGCTGGAACCCCATCCTGCTCAAAATCGAAAATTCAAAAGGAAAATGGGAATTCATCTTTGAAACCTATGGCGAAACTGGCGAAAACCTCACTGCTTCCCTCGCCGCAAAATAGACGCTCCCCCAGTCTTCCCAGTTTTTTCCCAGTCTTCCCAGACTTCCCAGCCTTCCCAGGTTACTGTCATCGCCCCAGAACGGTTGGCGCGCTCAGGTTTTTCGCAATTTGCGCCGAACTCGCCCCCTCCAGCGCCTCCAGTAACTGTTCCTTATACCTTCTCAAAACCAACTCCGCCATTACGCCATCCTTCTGTTCAAAAGCCTCCAGGATACGCTCCACCGCACGCTGGCTTTGATCAAATCCCAGTAATGGCAAATCGAGCCATTGCCAAAGCCGAATTTGGGTTTTCCCCGTGGTATTAAAAATAAACTCAAAGATTTGATTGTGCGAGGCAGCGGCGATTTTGCGGTACATGGTCAGGTTCACCTCTGCCAGTTCCGCCACATCCTCTTTTACCGCACTCCGTGCAGCGGCCAAGCGTTTGATCTCCTTCAATTCCTCTTCCGTCCGCCGCACCGCCGTCAACCGCACAATAGAGCACATCAACTGTCCGCGAAACTCCACCACGTCTTTCAAAAACTGGAGATTTACCGATCCGTCTTCGCTGCGCAACAGCACATCCAATAGCTTAATCCCGCTTGTGAACTGCATATCATCCACATAAATCCCCGAGCCTTGCCGAATATACACCAGCCCCACCGCCTCCAGACGCGTCAACGCCTCACGGATCACATTCCGGTTCGTATCATATTCCACCGCCAATTCCCGCTCCGTCGGCAATTTGCTCCCCACGGGATAGGCGCCCTTAATGATTTCCCGTGTCAAACGTTCCGCAATTTCACGGCTGCGCGTTTGCCCAAGCCCCCCTCCATTACCGCTTTCCTTTTCCTGATGTGTCGTGTTCTTCTTCATATGTTTCCGCCGATTTATCACTTCGTAAACTGATGGGACCAATCTTTTTTTACAATTGACATATAGGCCGTATTAATGATAACATATCGAATTGGTATTACCAATATTACATTTTTGAAGCGATAAACGTCAACTAAAACGTGGAGAAGGAGTCCTACCTATGAAACGGCACGGTTTCACCCTGATTGAATTGCTGGTGGTCATCGCCATTATTGGTATTCTGGCCGCCATCCTCCTGCCGGCGCTCGCACGCGCGCGCGAATCCGCCCGGCGGTCCAGTTGCCAGAATAATCTGAAAGAATTCGGACTTGTCTTTAAAATGTATGCCAATGAGGCCAAAGGCGAAAAATATCCGCCTATGCAATTTGGAGATTTCCCCTTGGGCGGGGGAGGCAGTTTGTATATGGATTTGGGCCCAGCCGTCATGACATTCTATCCAGA
The DNA here is from genome assembly GCA_029565395.1 of Candidatus Hydrogenedentota bacterium. Lineage (GTDB taxonomy): Bacteria > Hydrogenedentota > Hydrogenedentia > Hydrogenedentales > CAILVY01 > CAILVY01. Next base: position 45,120 of record JAKQOG010000034.1, read on the forward strand.
ATATCTCTCCGATCCTTCCATTGCTTTTTGTCCTTCAGACTCAAATGGCTCCGAAATTCGTGAATTGGGCGCGAAAATCGACGGGGAATACTGCTTTGACCGCATGCGCGGTTCAAACTACAAAGATGGCCGCGATGAATGTGCCAGCGCCATCGACGCCAGCTACAGCTATGCTGGGTGGGTTTTTGACCGGGGCGATGATGCCGACCCATCCCAGCCTTTCGATTCAAGCGATCCGCTTATCGCAGTTATTGAAGCGCTCGAATATGGCGGTTATGTGCCTCCGGATAATGCCTATTGCCCGATCCAACTTTACGGCGCATTAATGGCTCTTCTTAATGAATGCGTTACCGCAAGAGGCGATCTTTACGGTATCAATAAGGTGGTGGATAGCGATGTCACCTTGACCGATGAATATGAAGGTTATGGCAATGGGGGTTCCGGAAACACCATATACCGCTTCCGGGAAGGCGTGGAACGCTTTATGATTACCGACATCAATAATCCTGCCGCTTCCGCCATGGCGCAAAGCACGCTGTTCCTCATGTGGGATCAGGCCAGCACGAATCTCTCCGCCTACAACCACGTCCCTGGTGGCGGGAATGTCCTGTACATGGACGGCCATGTCAGCTTTCTGAAATACCCGCGCGAAGGCGAAATGGGCACCGCCCCGATCTCTCGAAACGCCGCCTGCTTAATGGGTATTTTCTACGGCGCCGAAGGGTGATCCTATTTCCAAGGCAATCATACGCGGAAGCGCCCCGGCGCGCTTCCGCGTTTTAACCTCCCCCAAAAATATACCCTGCATGGGAGGGCGAAGCTCCTGCTGAGCCGTCAAACAAGATCGGGATCATAACGATACATCAGGGCGTTTGAATGTTTTGTCTCACGGCTCAGCAGGAGCCCTCCTACGGCGGATAAACTTCGCCCTCCCAATGATTTATTTTTTCTTCGGCGAACTATCCCCTGATGTCCTCCTGGTAATCTAAGTATAGTTTTTTATCCAAATAAGGCATTTCATAGCCCATATTCCGATTTGATCTTCCGGTAGGTCTGTTGATTTTGGAAATCATTGACGGAATTCGCGTCACCTGTTATTGTGTACCTATAAACAGAAAACAACCATCTACAGGGAGGACGCGCCATGAAGATCGCATCGATTGAAAGCTATTTCTTCGAATATCCCCTGGAACGTCCCTTCTATCCCGCCTGGATTCCGGGGCATGCCCAGACCGCCAATCGCTGTTTTATTCTCAAGCTAATCACCGATGAAGGGCTGGAAGGCATCACCGCCGCTTCATGTTTCAGTGAAGATCAGGCGCGGGTCCTGAAAGTGATTGTCCAGGATAACATCGGCCAGTTTCTGCTTGGCGGGGATCCAACCGCGGTGGATCTATACGCCGGCCTGATTACCCGCTTTGGCCTGATGCTCGGCGGGCGTCCCTGGCTTACTGAGGTGGCCCTGTGGGACCTTGTGGGAAAGGCCGCCGGGAAGCCCTTGTATAAACTCTGGGGCGGAACTGCGGATGAATTGCCCCTCTATGCCAGCACCGGCGAAACCAATTCCGCCGAACACAGCCCGATGCAGGCTATTGCTGCGCGCGAAGCCGGTTTCCATTACATTAAACTTCGCGCCCATAACGACGATTATAAGGACGATGTCCTCGCGCTTGAAGCGGTTCATGCCGCCGTCGGCAATGCAATAAATATCCTGGTAGACGCCAATCAAGGCTGGTCTCTCTCACCTTTCGGGCCGAAGTGGGATCTTGACACAGCAACTGCCTACGCCAAAGAAGCCGCTAAATTAGGCATATATTGGCTGGAAGAGCCGCTGGACCGTTTCGATTTCGACGGCCTCGCAAAACTCCGGGCAACCTCCGGTGTGCGCATCGCCGGTGGAGAGATGAACCAGGGGCTCCACGAATTCAAAATTCTGCTCGAAAAAGACTGTCTGGACATTTATCAGCCCGATGCCACATTAGCCGGAGGCGTCATCATGGCGCGAAAAGTCGCGGAAATGGCCCATATACAGGGAAAACTGTTCTCCCCGCATACCTGGACCACCGGACTCGGCTTTGCCATTAACATGCACATCGCCGCCAGCGTACCCAATTGTCCAATCCTCGAATTTCCCTATGAACCCGCCAGTTGGAGCCCGGCCGTGCGCGACGCCATGCTCATGGAACCGTTCATCCCCAACGCCGGTGCGATCCAACTCCCCCAGCGTCCCGGATTGGGGGTCGAGCTAAATCCTGACGCCATGGCAAAATACGCCAAGAAATTATGAGCTTTTTGGACATATTTTGGGAATTTTCAACCTGAATCCATGGTATAATTTAGTAGATGATACAAGACCAAGCATTTCAGCGCATGCACAATCTCAAAACATATTTGCTTATAATGGTAATCATTATGGTGGTGTTCAATGCCCAAGCAGACAACATCACGGTATCACGCATAACATATTCGAATGTTATTGTCCGGGAAGGGCAATCCTTCTATTACGTCCAAATGCCCGAAGAGGGTACGGTTCAGCTTGTCGCAAAATTGAGCGTTTCTTTGGACGATGTGCAGATCACACAAGATCCGGTGGAACGCGAAACGTTATTGGAACGATGGAAAGAGGCCAACGCCAAACGTCAGGGAACGGCCAAACATCAGGATCGTTCCCCTCTCCCCTCCCCTTCCGATTCAGTCCCATCAAGGATTCATGATTCCGATTCCCCCCAAAAGGCCTCGAAGGTCTTGCGTCTCTCCGGCAATGCGCAAGCGAACCAAACGCAAGCGGGTTCCTCCTCCTTCGTTGCGCGCGGCGTGCTTCCCTATATTCAACTGAACGATATCCGGCTGGGGAGTGCTCTGAAGGCCATATTGCGGTCGCTCAACCTGGATTACCGAGTACAGGGCGATATCATCTTCATTACTTCCCCGGAACGCCTCCGTACTGAAGCCTGGGAAGCCTTGGAGACGCGGGTCTATCATCTGAATGGCGCGGCGGATACCCTGCCCAAGGTGGTGGTGAATAATCCCATGCGGGGAAGCAATTCGCAATATGGATATGGATCGTATGGATACGGCGGGTATTCCCAGGGCGGCTATGGCACTTCACGCGGCTATTCCGGAGGCGGCTCTGGCGGAGTTCAGGGGGGCATGGGATATGGCGGTTATCGCGGCGGCTATGGCGGCGGTTCCTATGGCGGACTGGACGTAACCGCGCTCGGCAATATCTCCCAATTATTTACCACTATCGATGACCGCCTTGTAGGCGAACCACCCGCCCGCATCGGAGTGAATTAATATTTTTTTACCATCCGCGGGTCTTTACCGCATCCATCGACTCGCGATCCGTGGCCAACGGCGGATCCACTGAAAGCGCCGTGATCTCCGCGCGCTGTTCCGGTGTAAGCTGAATGTTCAAACACCCCGCCGTATTTTCAAATTGCTCCATGTTGCGCGCACCGATTATTGTGGAAGTAACCAGCGGATGGCTCATCACCCAAGCCGCGGCTAAGGGCGCCGGGGAGTATCCCTTCTCTGCCGCATACTTCACAAACCTCTCCGCGATTTCGCCGTATATCGGATTGGCGTAGCGCTGCCTATACATTTCCGTTTCGCTGATGCGGCCTGTGCCGCCCTTCAGATACTTGCCCGTGAGCAGCCCCGCCCCAATCACGTTGTAGGGACATACGGCAAGCCCTTCATACTGCGCCAGTGGCAGCAACTCCACCTCCACCTGCCGCTTCACCAGGCTGTACATCGGCTGCATGCAAATAACAGGCGGATAATTCCGGGCATCCGCCACCGAAATCGCTTTCATCGTTTGCCACGCGGAGAAATTCGACACGCCGCAATACACCACCTTGCCCTGTTCCACCAGCGTATGTATCGCGGAAAGGGTTTGTTCGATCTCCACATGTTCGTCCCAATGATGCAAATACAGAAGATCCAGGTAATCCGTTTGAAGACGCCGCAGCGATTCCTCCACCGCGAAAATCACATTGCGCCGGGACGTACCCTGATCGTTTCGTCCGCCGCCGGCCGGGAAAAACACCTTGGACGCCAGAATAATCTCTTTTCTGTGCGCGCCCAGCCAGCGCCCGACTATGCGTTCGGTTTCACCCTTGTTGTAATTATGCGCCGTATCGAAAAAATTGAAGCCCAGATCCACTGCACGATCCATAATCGCCCTCGCCGTGGGCTCATCCGTTTCATTGCCAAACGTCATCGTCCCCAAACATGCTTCCGAAACCAATACGCCGGTTTTTCCAAATCGAACATAGTTCATGATGATTTCCTTTTTATTGTTGTCCGGTAATTTTAGCAAAACTCAGGATGCATTCGCCTGTTACTCCGGAATTTTCGATATATCGTTTTATGCTCGTTAGTGCGGTTTGCTTGCGGAAGCCTGCAGTAAACATTACAATGCCGATACAGGAGAAAAAACATGAAAAAAGCCGTTTTCCTCTCACTCGTGGCTCTTATTCTGATCGGGGCGGGCGGGTACTTCGCCTATATCCAGTTCTCCCATGTGGAACAGGACTTTTCCGTCCTTCAGCCCTACCTGGCGACAGAACGGTATTCGGTATTGCTTCAGCGGATACAATCGAAGCCTGTAGCGCCGGAAGGCTTTACGTTTGTCGTTATGGGGGATTCCCGGAGCAATTACGCAGTGGCGGAACAGGTCTTTCAGGAGGTGGCCAAGGAAGCCCCGTTGTTCGTCGTGGGCACCGGCGATATTATCCGGGGCGGGCGTGTGGAAGAATTGATTGCCCACCATCTTCCGCTGGTGAAAATGTTGGGCGATATCCCCTTCATTACGGTTCCGGGCAATCACGAAGACGGTCCCAACCGGGATTTTGCCGCATTTAAGGAACTTTATGGCGGCACGCAGTTCAGTTTTGACTATGGCAATTGCAGGTTCGTGGGAATCAACAATTGCACCCTCTGGAAAATGACCAATGCCAATTTGGCCTATCTTGACAAAGAACTGAGTAAACCCGGCGTTCACCATAAATTCGTCTTCTTTCATATGCCTCCGAAAAACCTCGATATTACCGTTGATTCCGAAGAAGGCCGAGGCTTCAGCCGCAATTTCAAACCGCTCTGTGCGTTGCTCAAACACCAAAAGGTGGACCAGGTCTTTATGGGGCACATCCATGGCTTCGCCACTACGTTAATTGATGGCGTACGCTTCACCATCACGGCGGGCGGCGGGGCTAATCTCGCCAAGGAACTGCCCAAGGAAGGGGCTTACCATAATTATGTGGTTGTTCACGTCTCGCCCACCGGCCTCCGGAATGAAGTGGTAAAACAAATGGACGGGCAATGGGTGCGGAGCGGCTTCTAAAAACTTCCATTTCCCCAATGTCCCCGCTATACTTATACGCGATATAGGTTGTGCGTTGTTTTGAACCGGGAACTGGCGGGCATGTTTTCCGATCAATATCTCCAATTTCGCATTCTTCACGCGGGGGCGCGTGAAGAGAACACATCCATCTCCGAGCATATGTTTCAGAGCATCTGGTATGATCAGCGGTTCTCGGAGGAAGCCCTAACCACCGATGAAGGCAAACCCCTCCGGGTCATCTCGCCGGGATGGTGGAATCACCAGGAAGGGCCGGACTTTAAAGGATCGCAAATCGATTTCGGCGGAATCCTCCGTACGGGTGACGTGGAAGTGCACCTGGACCACGAAGGATGGCGATCCCACGGGCATCACCAGGACCCGCGCTACGATGATGTCATTCTCCACGTGGTTTTGGAAGAGAATCCCCCGCGCTATCCCATACAAACCTCCAAGGGCCGGCCCATCGCATCGCTGTTGCTGCGCCGCTATCTTCCCGGCGATCTGTATGCGCTTACCGACCATCTTCTCGTGGAGAATCCCGATTATGCCGCAGGAGCCGTTACGGGCCAATGCGCCGCCAAGACCCTTTCTGATCCTTCCTCACTTGTGGCGCTGATCAATCTGGCCGGGGAATGGCGCATGCTGAATAAAGCGCGGGCATTGCGTGAGCGCATG
>JAKQOG010000042.1 GCA_029565395.1 Candidatus Hydrogenedentota bacterium
AACCTCTGCCTCAACAGGGGGGTGTTCTCACGGTAGCCATCCGGCGTCCGCCTTTAGCGGCATGTCGTAAGCTGCGCAGATATTGAACTCCCGGACGATACGAAAAGGATCAACGCTTCTAGGCCTAATCGCACACAGCAGGGAAAACAGATTCAACTTTTTATCCGCATTTTGCAGCCGAAGTATACCAAATTTGTGGGAAATGAACAAGTGCGATTATTGCAAAAGGCACGGTTTTTATGTCGTGCAGTGGCGAGGACCGGAAGGACCGGAGAGGTCCGGAAATTTCTATCGATTCCTGGATGTTAAAGAAGGTGGCACGCATGCAGCGGGTTGGCAAAGCGGTAAGTACTGTAACTGGATGTTGATATGATGAAGGATATATTTTACAATTCCTGAGAACCAACACCAATAAACCGGGAGTAAATGAAAACCTTATGTCCAGCGGAGGTCAGGCAGGTCAAACAGAAAATAGTCCAGATCCTTTCCACGTAGTGCGGCGAATCCGCAAAGGAATGAAATCCGCAGTGGAGTTATCGGAAGAGCAATCGGCACAAATCGCTTTTTTATGGATGGATGTATCAAAAGAAGGGATTGCGCGCCAGGAGAACGCACCTGCTCCTGCCAGAGTGTTAACTCTGGACGATTGGCTGAATGTGATCGATGAGGCGGCGGGATATGGAGTGAATTGGCTGATATTGACACTTCGAACGTCCCCCTCTCGGCATCCCGACATCTGGAAAATCGCACAATGGGCACAAGAAGCTCATGGAATGCGGTTGGGAATTCACATCGCGGTGGATAATTTAACCGATGATGAAGTGGATTCCTTTTCCCGATTGGATGGGACGAAAATAACGCTATATGTTAAACAGGATTTGCATGAACGGCTTGCACCACTTGAATCCATGGGCATAAAAATTGGTTTAGCGGATCCACAGACATACGGGGAGAGGCCAAATTGTAACGGTCCAGCCCGGATGATTTTTACCGATCCGGAAGGAGTGTTGTACACATGCGGTTTGGTGCAGGGCAATCAGACCTTTCGTCTGGGAACAATTTTTGAAAAAACATTTAAAGAAATCCTTCAGGACCCAAATCTCCCCCACGCTGTTCCGAAGACGATGCATCATGTATCAGAGGGATGTGATGGATGCCCCTCATTGATCGTGAATTTCACGGAATCCTGACCGGACTTGCTGATTGAGACCCATATCCCGGATAAGGTTGTCCAGGGATGGTGCTTCCAATTCCCCATCTGACAAGGCCACCACAGCGAAGCGGTATTCCTTTTCTGTAAAATGGTATCCAATGGTTTGCGCAAGCGCGATCAAATCCCGGATGGCGTCCTTTCCTTTAAGTCCTTTCAACTTCCGTTGCACTTTGGGATGTTGGTGAATTTCTTGCAGGAAACGTATCGCGTCGTTTTTTGACATAGTTCAGCTTTACTGTTTCAGGGGGTGTTGCTGTGCGATATGAATCGCAGTGGCAAGATCCATTTTTAACTCGGCGAGTATAGAACGCAGGGATTCGAAATGGCCAGGAGCGGGTTCTTCGGTAACGTTGGCGAGTCGTGCGGCAATATGAATTAGTTGGGCCATCATTTTTTCCGAAGCGGCTTTTTCTGGCATAAGGTAGTGGCGGAAGGTTTGTGCCAGAGCCACGGGATATCCCCATCGCGCTGCCAGGATCATGCCAACTTCCGGGTGGGTAAGGTTGAAGAACTTGGACTCATGTTCACTCAAGGCGGCGCCCTGGATGTTCTCATCGAGTTGGGAATAGACCTGAGGTGCAATGGCCGCAAGGGCATAGGCCCCAAGACCGGAGAATAAACCGGCCGAGAAGGCGGTTCCCGGATTGATTTGCCCTATCGCCTGTGCAAGTCCTTCGGCAATTCGCGCGCATCGTACAGACCTCTGGCGCAAACCTTCAAGCCATGGCGTGGGGTAGGCTGTCTTTGGGGCGGCGGCCACAGCCATCCCGTTTCTGCCAAGCATGGCGGCCGCCATAGGGATGTTATCGACCTGCCCCGGCAACCCGTAAGCGGTATGGTTTACCTGACGGATCAGGAGAGCGGCCAAAGGAGGATCTTGGCTGACAATAGTAACTACCTCCTTCAACTCACTTTGGGGGTTGTTGATGAGAGCCTGGAATCGTTCGAATACAGGGGAAGACATGGGGAGATCCTCCAGCCTGTTGAGGCTTTCACTCACATCGATTTTGGAAATTGCATGCGTTTGGGGGATATTGAGCGACTCCGCGCTGACGACGGCGGCGGCGGGATCAGGATAATATTTCTTCACGGCGGCGAGGATATCATCGAGTTTGCATAACACCGCCTTGACCTTAAGCCCCGTCAGTTTTTCCATTTTTTCGATGGTGTCTCTATCCAGAGGACAAGCCATGGCAACGGTGAGCAATTTCCCAAGCTGATCGATGGGAAGAATAGAACATTCCAAGGCAAGTTCTCTTGGGATACGTTCGATCAACTTTCGATCAATTTGTACACGTTTCAGATCAATCGCAGCTACTCCCGCTTGCCTGGAAAGAAAATCGTGGAGTTCATCTTTTTTTAGATACCCAAGGCGGATGAGAATTTCAAAGGTTTTCCCACCCTGTTTCTTTTGGCATTCAAGGGCCTCCAACAATTGGTTCGCGTCGATCAAACCGGCATCAACAAGCATTTGCCCAATAACTTCCCGTGCCTTGGGGGGGTCTTGCGGGGCAGGAGAAGGGCTGGAGGATTGAGCGGACGCTTCACCCACTTTGATGCGTTCACCACATTTGACGCATTTGTAGGTTTTACCAGCAGCGTCCAGAGGCGCTTTCATCTTCTGTCCGCACTGGCAAGTAATAATCATGTATGATGGTTCATCAGCCATACAGCCCTCCTCATTCCGGACCAAGTTTTTTTCTGGAAGCCCGGACGTGCGTTTATGGTACACTACTAATGGCGTTGGATGCCATGTTGGGGAAGGAGATGCTGGAAAAGCTTTAGGGAAGGGTAAAAAGATATGCACCCTCAAGCGGTTGAAGAGCTACATAAACAGTGCGTGATCCTATACCGGGAGAAGAAGCACGAGGAGTCGCTGTCAGCCTTAGAGCGGCTGGCCCCGTTGGTGCCTAACAGCCCGGCGGTGTTGTATTTGCGAGCACAGAATCTTGCGGCCCTCGGCCAAACCCAGGAAGCGCTGCAGGAATGTTCGCGGCTGCAAATGCTCCTCGATGAAACGCTGGAAAATGTCAAGGCATTAACGATGCTGCTGGATCCCGGGCAACGGGAAAGCCTCGAACAGATGGCCTCCGTCCAACTGCATCAGGGACAAGCTTTGCGCGCCACACTGGATGCGCGACAGGCGGAGGCAATGGACAATGCCCGTCTTCAAAACACCATAGAGGAATTGCAGCGGGAACTGGCGGCGCTCAAAAGCCGATCCGACCAATCGGTGGAATCGCAACAGGCGTTGGCGGCGGAAGTGGAATCGTTGCGGCGCAAAGAGCAGGAAAAAGCCCAGGCGCTGGAAGGGGCGCGGGCGGAAATGGAGCGGTTGCGCACGACACTGGAGGAGCGGGAAGCAGCGATATCGCAGGCGGCGCGTGAAACAGAAGCGCACGAGAAAATCATGGAAAAGATGGAGGAGGAATTGGTAGCGCTTCACGAAAAAGCGGAAAATGCCGCAGCCTCTGAATTGACATTAAACAAAGAAGTGCAAAAGCTTCGCTCGCAGGAGGACGCGAAAGCCAAGGCGCTCACGGATGCGCGGGGGGATCTTTCTCGTCTTCAGGAAGTATTGAAGGAACGCGAGCAGGCCATCACGGAAGCGGAGAAGAAAAACGCAGAGCGTGAACAGGCCATGCAGGAGATGCGCCGTGAAATGGATCTACTCCGCAAACAGGCGCAGGAAGCCTCGTCGTCGCAAGAGTCTCTAAAAACGGAATTGCAGCAGCTTCGAACAAACGAAAAAGACAAGTCCGCCGCATTAGAGAATGCCCGGGCGGAATTGGATGTATTAAAGACTTCGTTGAATGAACGGGAAGCGGCGGTTCGAGAGGCAGAGGCCCGCAGTCACGAGAATGAACGCGCCATGGCGGGTCTTCGTCAGCAATTGGAACAGTTGCATTCTCAAGCGGAACACGCCACAACCTCAGAGAAGACCCTGGCTGCTGAGGTCGCTCAGCTACGGGCGAACGAAGCGGTAAAATCCGCTTCCTTGAACAACACCCGGACAGAGATGGATAAGCTGAAAAAGCGGCTTTCCGAACGTGAAGCACAGTTGGAGGATGCGAAACAGCGCAGTTCCATGAGTCAAGAGGCGATGGCGGCGCTTCAAAATGAACTGGTTTCTCTTCACACGAAAGTGCAGGAGTTTTCGGAATCTGAGACCTCGCTGGACCAGGAATTACAGGCGTTGCGCAACAGTGAGACGGAAAAAGCCAAAGCCCTGGATAGCGCACGGGATGAGTTAACTCAACTTCGGCAGCAATTGCAGACGCAACAGGCGGCGGTAAGCAATGCGGAAAAGAGCACTTCAGAACAGAGCGCGCAGATGTCGCAGTTGCAACGGGAATTGGAATCCATCCGGCAACAAGCGGCACGTGCGTCGAATTCTGAGAGCGCCCTGGCGAAGGAAGTGGAACAGCTCCGTGCAAATGAATCGGCTAAATCGAATGCCTTGAAGGAAGCCCAGAAGGAAATGGAGCGCCTCCGCGCAACGCTTCAACAACGGGAGCAAACCATACAGCAAGAGGCGGATACTGGCGCGGAGCATCAAGAAGCGATTTCAAGGTTGCAGAGCGAATTGGTGGCATTGCACGCCCAAAAGGAGCAGGCTTCGGCCTCAGAAATGCGCCTGGTGGAAGAATTGGATCATCTCAAGAGCAATGAGACGACGAAAAACCAGGAACTGGAAAAGGCGCGTAAACAACTAGACACTCTGAGGGAGACGCTGCAGGAGCGCGAGGAAGCGGCCACAAAGGCCGCGGAAGAGAAGCGCCGGAGTGAAGAAACCATTGCCCGGCTGCAAAATGAACTCCAATCGTTGCGATCCGAGGAACATGACACCACCACTTCTCATGAGGAACTGGAAAATGAAATCGCCCAGCTTCGCAGGCAGGCGGATGATAAAGCAGAGTTTCTGGAAAAAGCGCAAAAAGAGATGGATACCTTGCGCCAAACGCTGGAAGAGCGGGATGAGGCTCTGGCAAGGACGGAACATTTACTGAACCGGGCACGCGCAAAGGTCAAGAGTCCACACCGTACAACCTTTATTTTGGCGGCTGTACTCGCGTTATGTATCGTAGTGTTGATATGGAATTGGTATTCCTCCAAATCAACGGTTGAAACCGAGGCTCCATCGTTCAACATCACTGTTGCGTTTCCCCAAGATCACACTATCGGCAGCCTTTATGCCCGTGAAGCCACCTCCCGAAATGCCCAGGATTGGCAACCGTATGAGGAGGCAAAAGGTGATGTGAAAATACGCACCGGCTTGGCATTATCGCTGAAAGCAAATGATTCCGTAGCCGATGATCTAAGCCCCCTGTCGGCCATCCCCGCCACTATGCTCAAATCGCTTTGGCTTCCGCGGCTTGTAGTTAATGCGAAAAATCTACAGGTGCTTTCTCAGTTCAATGAGATGACAGAGCTTACAGTGGATGCGGCATTGCCGGAACGGGATAAAGAAGCTCTGCAGAAGAAGCTGCCGTTCTGTGCGATTACTGGGAAACCACCCGCCCCCGTACTTGAGGCGGAATTGAGTAAACCTCCAGTGCAGCGGGTACTCCATTTCCCTGCCAACAAACCCTTGGGGCGAATTCTAACACGCCGATGGACCGAAACCGGCACGGAATCCTGGAAAGAATATTCCATGGCACGGGGTGAAGTGCAGGTAACGGGAGCGATGGAAGCAAAGCTTGCAGTGGACGTAGACTCAGGTGGGGATCTGTCGTTCTTCAGTGCTTTGGGCAGTGATGACCTCCAGGCAGTAGAACTGGTAGGGCCTAACGTGACGGATGCAGGAATAGCCCATCTGAGCAAACTGACCGGATTGCGTGGTCTGAACTTGATTCATACCTCAGTGACGGATGCTGGCATCAAGTATCTACAGGACATACAGGGGTTGCGTGAAATCGAGTTTTATGATGTTACGCTTACAGACGCAGGATTTGAAATACTGGCAAATCTGAAACATTTGCAGAAGCTTTGGATTGTGAATGCAAAGCTTACCAATGCGAGCGTAGCAAAAATCAAGGGAATGAGTTCGCTGCGCAGATTGCACCTGGCTAATGCCGGCATTTCATCAGAAGGACTGGTTATCCTCAAGTACGATATGCCGTTCTGCGAAGTAACTCCCCTGCCAGAATCCAAATAGAGTGTACGTGAAACGGTGCCGGCTCAAAAACGAGTTTGAAGGGCTGCAAGGATTGTCTCATAGCAGAAGACGGGAGTTTTGACTTTCCCCATTTCTGGGGCGCCTTTCATGGATCCATGACAATCACTTCCGCCAGTGACAAGCAGACGGCGTCTTTCCGCAAACGCGAGGAAATCTCCCGTATCACTGTTGGAGTGGCTGACATGATAGGCCTCGATGCCATCGAAGGGGAGTTCGTATAAGGGTGTGAGCAATCTGCGAATACTTTTACTGAGGCCGGGATGAGCGAGGAAGGCAAATCCTCCTGCCTGATGAATCAAGTCGATGGCGTTCCTGGCAGGCATAAGCATCTTGGGAACATAGGCGGGGCGCCCGGAGTTCAGGAATCGGTCAAAGCCTTCCTGGGTGCTTTTGGTAATCCCTCTGTTTCGGAGTTCGACAGCAATGTGCATGCGGCTAACGGCTCCCCCGGCGGCACGCGCCGTGAGAAGATCTGCATCAAGCTCAAATCCCAGTTCAGCCAAGCGTGCAATCATCTGGATGCCTCGCGCGCAGCGCGCGGCCACGCATGCGCCGAGGGCATCGGCCAGCACTGGATCATGGAAGTCAACGCCCAATCCGATAATGTGCACTTCATTGGATTCAAAGCGCGCACTGATTTCCGTACCCGTAAGAAACCCTAACCCAAGATTTGCAGCGGCTTGTTGCGCCTCTGCCACCCCTGAAACAGTGTCATGGTCCACGATGGCGATGGCGGCAATGGATAACGCGGATGCCCGTTGCGCCACACGTTCAGGAGGATCGGAACCGTCTGAATAGTGGGTGTGAAGATGCAAATCAACGTATGACATTCGGGCGCATCCTAACGATTCTCCGTCACGCTATGGAAGAGCCGGTCCAAAACACCATTGACGAACCTCGGCGCGTCATCGGCGCCAAACCGCTTAGTGACTTCAATGGCTTCGTTCATCGCCACGGCAGCGGGAACATCACTCACATGGATCATTTCGTATAATGCAACCCGCACTACGGCCCATTCCAGATAGCCCACGCGGTCCGGGGACCATTTGTCGAGGGCTTCGGCAATTTGCCGGTCCAATTCCTTCCGGTGAGCGCATACACCGCGGATAAGCGTTTCCGCATAGGATTTCACTGACGGCCGCGATGGACACAAGGTCCAAAACTCCTCAATGGCATCCTCCCATGCGTATTGTGTGAATTCCTGGCCGAACAAAAATTGAACCGCCCGCTCCCGCGCGCTTCGCCGTGCCCGTGTATTGATCACGTTACAACCGCCCCAGCAAATTGACCATCTCTATGGCGCCCATGGCCGCATCACTGCCTTTGTTACCCGCTTTGGTGCCGGCACGCTCAATGGCCTGTTCGATGGAATCCGTGGTAAGCACACCGAACATCACCGGAACACCGGTCTGCATTCCGGCATGAGCAATACCCTTGGCCACTTCCGCGGCAATGTAATCAAAATGTGGCGTAGAACCGCGAATGACGCATCCAATGGCAATCACGGCGTCGAATTGGCCGGAAGCTGCCATTTTTTGCGCCACAAACGGAATTTCAAAAGCGCCCGGAACCCACGCCACGGTGATATTTTCCTCTGAGACATCATGGCGTTTAAGGGTGTCTATGGCGCCATCCAGCAGCTTCTTGGTAATAAATTCATTAAAACGGCTGGCTACAAGGCCGAAAGTTTTTCCCGCACCGTCAAAATTGCCCTCAATCATTTTCATCATGCCATTACTCCTCTTCTTCTTCCGGATCTTCAATGCTCTCTTCAATGATGCGGAGCGCCTCTTCTTCATCTTCACGATTCACCAGCACATGGGCATCGTCAGACACCGGCAGTACGCTATGGGGCATTTCGGTGCTGAGAAAGGCCTCAATGCCATTCGCTTCAAGCAATGCGATGATAATGTCAGCCTCATCATCATTCTCGCATTCATGCACGGACACCAGTTCGTGATCTTCCATGTCTTCACTCATATTTTTTCTCCTCAGGCGCATCGGATTCTTTTGAATCCAACAGATGGCCCATTTTTTCCCGTTTCGTTTTCAGATACTTCCGATTGTGTTCATTGTGCGGCACTTGGATGGGCACACGGCCCGTTACTTTCAAACCATATCCTTCAATCCCGGCGCGTTTCACCGGATTATTCGTGATCAGGCGCATTTCCTGAACACCAAGGTCGCTTAAAATCTGTGCGCCGATCCCATATTCACGGGGATCCGGAGCAAATCCAAGATGCACGTTTGCCTCGACGGTGTCAAGCCCATTATCCTGAAGCTGGTACGCGCGGATCTTGTTTACAAGCCCGATGCCGCGCCCTTCCTGGCGCATATACACCACAACACCATAGCCCTCTTTTTCAATCATTTGCATAGCCTGATGCAACTGATTGCCGCAATCGCACCGCAAAGAACCCAGCACGTCGCCGGTAAAACATTCTGAATGGACGCGCACCAGGACGTCTTTTTTACCTGCAACCTCGCCTTTCACAATGGCAATGTGCTGATAATCATCAATATCGGTTTCATATACGATCAAATGGAATTGACCGTAGCGGGTGGGTAACACCGTTTCCGCGGTGCGCCGCACAAGTTTTTCCTTGATGCGGCGGTACACGATCAGATCGGCGATAGAACAGATCTTGATCCCGTGCTTCGTGGAGAATTCTTCGAGTTGGGGCATCCGTGCCATCGTACCGTCATCATTCATGATCTCACAAATCACCGCGGCCGGGCGCAACCCGGCTATTTTCATCAGGTCGATGGAACCCTCGGTTTGCCCCGCACGGACAAGTACGCCTCCGGATCGCGCCCGGAGGGGAAAGACATGCCCGGGCCGCACCAAATCCTTTGCAGTCGAAACAGGATCGGCGGCTACTTTAATGGAATGCGCACGGTCATGGGCGCTGATGCCCGTGGAAACGCCTTTGGCGGCTTCAAACGACACATGAAATGCGGTGCTGAACGGCGAGGTGTTTTCGGAGGTCATTGGAGGTAAATCCAATTCCTTGATCCGCTCCGGAGTCATTGGCATGCAGATCAGGCCACGTGCATGTTTAGCCATGAAATTTATAGCAGCAGGTGTAACATATTCCGCGGCGATAACCAAATCGCCTTCATTTTCCCGGTCTTCATCATCTACAAGGATAATCATTTTGCCTTGGTTTAAATCAGCAACAGTTTCTTCAATAGAACTTAACACTTGGATACTCCTACGCAAACCCATGGCGGGACAAAAACTCCGTAGTGATGTTTTCCTTCGTCCCGCCTTTCAGGTAATGGTAAACATGCTTCCCGATAACATCGGCTTCAAGATTCACGGGGTCGCCGATGTGTTTTCCGGACAATGTCGTTTTAGACAGGGTGGTCGGGATAATGGCAACCCCAAACGTATCGCGTTCAGGGTCAACGACGGTAAGGCTAATGCCATTTACGGCAATAGATCCTTTGGGCACGAGATAACGGGCAACGTCCGCCGGCGCACGGAACCGCCATAACGCGAAATCACCTTGATCTGTAATCGCCTCAACTTTCCCTACCCCATCCACGTGCCCCAGGACAAAATGTCCGCCGAACCGGGCATCGGCTCTCATGGCACGCTCAAGATTGACGGCATGCCCCGCTTTCAACCTGCCCAGCGTAGTGCGCGAGAAGGTCTCAGGGGAAACCTGCACGACAAAGTTGTCATGGTTGATCGCTGCAACCGTTAGGCATACCCCATCGATAGCGACACTGTCGCCAAGATGCAGGTCAGACATGATTTCCTTGGCGAGAATGGCCAGATCGGCGCCTGAACGGCGTGTTATCACGCCGATTTCTTCAATAATTCCCGTAAACATGGTGTTTCTTCACATAGGCTTCGACAAGCAAATCCGGCCCTATGGGACGGACCTGCATGTTGGTTAATTCAATGGCTTCATCCATAGTGGCAACCCCTTCACCCTCGACGGGTGTGATGGCATCGCGGCCGCCGATGATTTTCGGGGCGATAAAAATCCACACTTTATCAACGACGCCCGCCTCGAATGCGGAGGCGTGCGTTGTGCCACCGCCTTCGATGAGAAGATACGTAATGCCACGCTTGCCCAGTTCGTCCATGAGGGCTTCAATATCCACACCGCCCTTCCCGCGCGGCACGCGGATAATATCGCTGGCAAAGGGATACTGCCGGGGTTCCGTAACAGCAACCCAGGTGGGGGCTTGACTGTCCAGATGAAAAACACGCCTTCCCGCATCAAGGTATTCACCCGCGTCGAGAATCACACGGACCGGATCACGGGTCCCTTGCCGATCCAGACGCGTGGTGAGGCTCGGATCATCCAGCATGACCGTACGGCTTCCCACCAGCAGGGCGTCGACCTCATTGCGCAGTTCATGCACCATCCGCCGCGATTCATCGCTCGTAACCCAGCGGGAATGACCGGTACGGGTGGCAATCTTGCCGTCCAACGTCATGGCGCATTTGGCAATAACGAACGGACGCCCCGTCGTGATATACTTGAAAAAGGCTTCATTCAGCGTACGCGCATCGTTTTCAAGCACACCCACATCCACGGATATACCCGCTTCTCTCAATGCGGCAATACCCTTGCCCGACACCTGCGGATTAGGGTCTTCCACCGCCACCACGACGCGACTGGGTTTCTTCTCAATCAGTACGTTCACACAGGGCGGGGTTTTTCCTTGATGGGCACAGGGTTCGAGCGTGACATAGACTGTGGCGCCGGCAATGTCCCCTCCCGCCGCGGCAATGGCATTGACTTCCGCATGCGGTTCTCCTGCGCGAACGTGGTACCCCTCCCCTATTAATTGACCATCGCGGACAATCACGCACCCGACCATGTGATTGGGGCTGGTGCGCCCGCGTCCCTTGGCGGCCAGAGCCAACGCACGCCGCATATGTGTGATGTCCGTACTCATAAAAAAACACCCTGAACCTGGTTATGGCTTCAGGGCGCCCGGTATACACACTCTTCACTACGGAAGAACCGTTCTTCCGTAATGAAGCCTATGACCTTCTCTCATCCGGACTCTACCGTCGGCCCTGGAATTTCACCGGGTCTGCGCTTGCACGCTCGCGGGCTTTACCGCCGGTCGGGAATTTCACCCTGCCCTGAAGGCCAATTGTACGCCTATGATACCGTTTCGAAAAGAGTCTGTCAAACGCTCGTTAACTTATCGGCGCGGACGGTTTTCACGGGGCTTGGCTTCGTTCACTTTAATGGTACGGTCATGGAGGCTGGTCCCGTCAAGTTCGGCGATGGCCGTCTCCGCTTCGGAGGCGTTCTCCATCTCGACGAATCCGAATCCCTTAGAGCGGCGCGTGTCACGGTCCATGATGACCCGGCAGGACTCAACGGTGCCGAAACCGGCAAACAGGTTCTCGAGATCCGAATCACGGGTGTCGTACGAAAGGTTTCCAACAAAAATGTTCATCGTGCTCTCCTTTCAGGAGGGTTGGCGGTCATGTCACTGGTATAGCGTTCTTGACCAGGCCAGGAGAGCGAAAAATCGACAGGATTTGAAAGTCTTCAGGGTGGTGATGAGCGTGTTTAACAAGTCACAAAACCGATTATACTATGAAGTTATTATACACTATGGTCAGATGAATGGCAAACTGGACCATCCGCGCGCAGAACAGTCCTGGGCAAAAATTCACTTGCACCGGTACTATTCGGTAGTATTGGGAAGCATGGCGTTGTTGTTTGATCTGATCCAGCACAATGAGGAGGATTCTCGTATGACATCCATGACACGGCGCACCTTCATGATCAGCACGGCTGCCTTGGCGGCGGCAGGGAGGGCGGTTTCCGCAAGTGACACGATCAATGTGGCCATTATCGGCTGCCGAAACCGGGGTCCACAGGTGGCGGAGTCCATGCGTACAAGCGGTCAGTTTAACCTTGCGGCGGTCTGCGACTGTGATGATACGATGATAAAAAGGGCGCTCTTTGACAAGAAATTCTTGCGGGATCTCAAGCAGGAGAAGGACTTTCGGCGTATCCTGGAAATGAAGGATATCGATGCAGTGGTGCTGGCGGTTCCGGATCATTGGCACGCACTCATGACCGTAATGGCGCTGGCGGCCGGGAAGCACGTCTATTGTGAAAAACCCGCCTCATACAATATCGCAGACGGTAAGGCGATGGTAGCCGCACAGGAAAAACATCCGAATCTCGTGGTGCAAGTGGGGTCGCAACAACGGAGCGGACCCCATTTTCAGGAAGCCAAGGCTTTCCTGGAAACCGGCGGTTTGGGGAAAGTCGCCTTCTGCCGGGCCTGCATCATCCACGAGCGGGAACCGATAGCGATTATTCCGGATTCTGAACCACCCAAATCGCTGGATTACGCGATGTGGCTGGGGCCTGCTCCTTACCGCCCATTTAACACAAACCGGGTGCATTACAACTGGCACTTCATGCGGGATACTGGAACGGGTGAAGTGGGTAATTGGGCAGCGCATTGGGTGGATATTGTATTGTGGTCGCTGAATCTGGGATTCCCGGCCTCCGCCATGGGTCTTGGCGGATCGTATGTGGTGAAAGACGCCAAAGAATGGCCGGACACCCAGACGGTGCTGTTTGAATACCCTGAAATGACCCTGCTGTGGGAACAACGGTTGTGGTCGACGTTCGGCATCAATGGCAAAGGGGGTTGCCACTGCGAGTTCTCAGGCGAAAAGGGCTCTCTCATCATCAGTCGAAGCGGTTGGACGTTTTTCCCACGCGGCACGAAAGAGAATCCGGAAGAACATGCCGGTTCCGAACAGGAAATTGCGCATGTGAAAAATTTCGCGGAGTCCATACGGGGACAGGCCAAACCCGCTGCCCCCATTCAGGAAGGGCATAAAACAGCCACCTTGTGCCATCTTGCCAATATTGCCTGCCTGCTGAACCGGCGCATCGCATTTGATGGTGAAAAACAGATGATTGAAGGGGATGACGAAGCCATACGCCTCATGGCAAGACCCTATCGCGCTCCTTGGAAACTCGAAGACTATAGTTGATTTGGGCGATTTCCCCCACAAGGGCAACCTCCTTACACCCGAAGATCCAATTGCCGGGTGCCGCGCACAGCAGTAGGGTCAAAATCATTGTTGATAAAAGGATTCTGACGTGGTGAATATGCAGGCATCTTTGGAGCCAAAGGAGGTGTATCCTCGCCTTGGCGCTGAGATTCCTCGATGCGTAGTTTGGCCAGTTCCGCCCGCGCCTCGCTTTCCATTCGACCCGCCGCCGCCGCTACGGCGCGATCTTGCGCGGAGGGCTTCGCGGGTGCTAAGGCAGCCGCTTTGAGCACCCCTGCCTTGGTGATGGTGCCCTGGGGGGTTCTTGTGGGGCTAACATCGAGCGAGACTTCACCCCCCGTTGCATATAATCGGCCATCCGGCCCACGGGTGTACGTATAATGGGCGCCACCTCTCGCATAACGGCCCGCCGCCGAAAGGTGGGCCTGCTCGTGCCGCCGCACTTCAGCATCGCGTTGTTTTAGATTCCGAACTTCCTCCTTTTCCTCACCCGTAAGCTCATTAAGTGTGTTTTGCCCACGCTTTTCAACACGGTTTTCAGCAGAAAGCGGTGAAGGCCCCGAAGTTTTTTGAAAAGTGCCCTTGTGAATGCCCTGCAACGGCGAGTTTTTTACATTTTCCTTTCGGAAAAAAGGAGACCCCTCATATTGGCCCGTAACGCGCCCAAGATAGGCATCGCTTATCGCTGAAACGCCGATTTCAGCCATTTTCCCGCTGCCTTATGACAGAATGTGACAAATAATCCGCTCTTTGGTATAATCATTGTAACACGAATGCGCTGTATTTGCAGTTCGGCGCGATAGGTGCACGTTTCCGGCCTCTTTCAGCCGCCGTTTACCCATGAAGCCCAACCTTCATGGATTCTTAGTATTTCGGCCCTCTGAACTCGACAGGAGAAGTGCATCATCCCCGCAAAGGAAACAATCGCGCGAAATATGCATAGACCGCAATTAGAGTATGTATGCCGCACCCCGCACACGCAACGCACCACGGGCCAGTGCCCGTTTGCAGTGCAGTGGAGCGGCAGACTGAGACGAAGGAGATGCAGTTTAATAATTTTAGTTTGGACACGTATTGTGCCCTGGTGTTGTTGGAAGCCTGCCGCACGCACTACTTCCCCGAGTACGCGTCGGATAAACCCGCCCCAGAGCGGGAAAGCCTTATCAAGAAAGCCTGGAATGCCCTGCGCCGCCGGTTCACCCGGAAAGCCGCAGCCACACCGGTTTTCGACAATGTCACCCACTTGGCCGAATACCAGAACAAACCTCAGCAAACGCTGAGCGGCGATTCTGATCCGGCCACCGGTACCTGCCCGAACAACGAACGCAAAGTCGTTTGATTTTTTCAACAAACTTCGTGCCACGTTGGAATCATCTTCCACGTGGCACGAGGTGTTTTGGCCGATATAGCAAAGTACAACTTTGAAGACAAGCCCGTTCCAACGTCCAACTTTGGAACGAGTTATCATGAATCTTCGATTCCCCCTGAAACCATGAAAATGGCCTTTAGGGTGAATGGGAAACGAGCCACCGGGTCGTATTTTCAGAGCAGGGAAAACAACATTGAAATGGGAGCTAAACGCCACACAATATGAGGTAAGAGTACCTCATTCCTGATTTGGGAACAAGCGTACCGATACCCTACACCTGATATCTTTACAAACTACAGTTTTGTGACGATATCCGCCAAGCCTTCGGCGGGTTTGCCTTCCACGAGGTCTACTTTCTCGATTTTGAGCATGCGTGAAATATCGTCAAGGGTGGTTTCGAGGGCGGATTTCACGTCGGGGGTGGTTGCGATGGTCACGAGGGCGACGGGGGCGGCCATGCTGACGTTTGCTTCGGCTTTGGCTTTGCGGACGGCATCCAGTACAACCACGGTGGCCTTGTAGGCTTGTTCGCATTTCGGCGCGGGGATAGCCGCGAATTCCTCCAGCGTGGGCCATGGGCTGCAATGGATCGACTCATGCATATCCGAGTCGGCGGAATACGCCCAGTGCCAGACTTCTTCGCAGATGTAGGGAATGAACGGAGCCAGCAGGCGCAGCAGCACACGGTGCACCAGACGCAACGTTGCGCAGGCGGATAACCGGCCTTCCGTGAGGGTCTCGTCGTAGGTGCGGGGCTTGGCCAGTTCCAGGTAATTATCGCAGAAGGTACCCCAGAAGAATTCTTCGGTGAGGCTGAGGGCCTGGGCATAATCAAAAACATCAAACGCCGCCGTAGCGCGTTCGATCAATGGACGCAGTTCCGCGATGACCGCCCGGTCGCTCTCACAAACGATCTTATCCGGCGTCAACAATGCCGCATCCACGCCGGAGAAACGCCCAATGGCGAATTTACTGGCATTAAAAAGTTTCGTGCACAGTTTTTTACCGACATTGAAAACCTGTTCGTCATACGCCGTATCCACCCCGAGCCGCGCGCGCGCCGCCCAATAGCGGACGCTGTCCGCGCCGTATTTATCAACTAAAGGTTCCGGCGTGATGACGTTGCCCTGGCTCTTGGACATTTTCTTGCGGTCGGGGTCGAGAATCCAGCCGCTGAGCACGACGTTTTTCCACGGGATTTCTTTTTCGTGCAGATACGCCTTGACGATGGTATAGAACGCCCACGTGCGGATGATGTCATGCGCTTGTGGGCGGATATCCATCGGAAACAGGTTTTTGTGGCGCTGCGGATCGGTGAACCATTTCGAGGCAACTTGCGGGGTCAACGAACTCGTCGCCCACGTGTCCAGCACATCGGGATCGCCACAAAAGCCGTTCGGCTTGTCCCGCTGGTCTTCCGTAAAGCCGTCCGGGACATCCGTCAGCGGGTCAATAGGCAACTGGTCCATACGTGGTGTGATGCGCTGGTCATAGCGGACCAAACCGTTCGCGTCGAGTTTGTACCACACGGGAATCGGCACGCCGAAATACCGCTGGCGGCTCAGGCACCAATCCTGGTTAAGACCTTCCACCCAATGTTCATAGCGCTTCACCATGTAATCGGGATGCCATTGTATTTTCCGGCCCTGTTCGACCAGCGCCTCTTTTTTGTCCAAGATGCGGGTGTACCACTGGCGCGTAGGAATAATTTCGAGGGGTTTGTCCCCTTTCTCGAAGAACCGTACGGGGTGCGTAATCGCTTCCGAGGGCCGCACAATCACCCCCTCCATGCCTTGAGCGATTTCCACGGTGAGTTTCTGAGCCTTTTTCACAAAGCAACCCTGAATTTGGCTGTAAAAGGCGTTTGCTGCTTCCGGATTCAGACTTTCCCATCCGGGCGTGCCAAATGTAATCGGCAGAAGGCATCCATTCTTTCCAATAATCTGGCGCAGGGGCAGATTGAAGGTTCTCCACCACTCCACGTCGGTCTGGTCGCCGAAGGTGCACACCATGACCACGCCCGTGCCCTTCGTGGGATCGGCTTTCTCATCGGTCATAATGGGAACGGGCACATGGAACAGCGGCGTGACCGCATTTTTACCCACATAGGCCTTGTACCGATCATCATCCGGGTGCACCAGCACCGCCACGCACGCGCCCAACAATTCCGGACGGGTGGTCGCAATAACCAGGAAATCCTCCGACCCTTCAATACCGAAACGCAGATGATGGTAGGCACTGGGCACGTCCTTATCGACTAATTCCGCCTGTGCGATGGCCGTCTGGAAATCCACATCCCAAAGGACAGGACGTTCCTCCTGATAAATATCGCCCTGCTCCATGAGGGTCAGGAAACTGTGCTGGGAGAGCTTCCGGCAATGGTCGTTGATGGTGGCATATTCCTCTTCCCAATCATAACTAAGACCAAGGCGTGTCCAGAGCCGTTTGAAAGCAGCCTCGTCCTCGACCGTGACCTCTTCGCACAATTCCACGAAATTGCGCCGGCTGATAGGCATCGGGTCGCCCTTGCGGCCACGTTCCGGCTTGAAATTCGGGTCGTAGGGCAAATGCGCCTCACATTTGACACCATATAGATTCTGCACACGCCGTTCCGTGGGCAGACCGTTGTCGTCCCATCCAATCGGGAAAAAAATGTTCTTGCCGCGCATGCGCTGGAAGCGCACGATGAAATCCTGATGCGAATAGCTGAACATGTGACCGACGTGGAGAGAGCCGCTTACTGTGGGCGGAGGTGTGTCAACAACAAAGGTTTCGTCCCGGCCGCGGCTGGGATCATACGCGTAAATCCGCTGGTCTTCCCAATGCTTCAACCAACGGTTTTCCGTTTCGTGCGCCTCATATTTTTTCGGCAGTTCCATGTCAAACTCCTGTTTTACCCCGGAAAAGAATATGTTTTCCCAACCAATGATTGGGGGATCCTGAGCGGCTGCATCAGCAATCGAACGGATTATAGCAGAAGCGGCGCGCCAAAGTTGAATTGGTCACAAGGAGAGATTGGTTCCCCAAACGGGGGTTCCATAAAAGGCGAGGAACATCAGTCCGCCGCTAATCAGTTTCATGGGGGTGTGCAAAATGCCCAATTGATTCACCAGCACTATGGCAATCAGGATGCCGAAAGGTCCGATCTGCTCCAGCATGCGTTGCCCGCCCGGGGGGAGAAAATAACCGAGAATATGATGTCCATCGAGGGGAGGAACCGGGATAAGATTGAAAAGCATCAATAACACATTGATGATCATGAGGAAAAGGAAAATAATCGCTAGAATATGCAGTATTTGTGCGTCGGGCGCCGCCCCTATCAGAACGGCGATCACCCGCAGGATTAAGGCGCTGAACAGCGCAACAAGAAGATTGGCCAAAGGACCGGCAAGCGAAATGAGCATGGGATCGCGGCGCATATTGGTAAAATTTCTGGGGTTAATCGGCACAGGCTTTCCCCACCCGAACATATAGGGGAAATTGGTCACAATCATAAGCAAAGGGAGGATAACCGTCCCCATGAGATCGATGTGTTTCAAGGGATTCAGACTCATACGGCCCAAAAAACGGGCGGACGTATCGCCGCAGCGATCCGCCATGGCCGCGTGGCCTGCTTCATGCACACATACGGAGAATAACAAACACCCGTATTGAAGAAGTATTTCGCCAATAGTTAGTTGCACAGTCTGCCTTCCCATGTCTTTCACAGGGGGTATGAGTATATGTCACGTTAGATGGACTTATCAAAACCATGACAGGTTTCCTGACAGGTTTCCGCGGAGACCTGAGGCGCGAGGCTTGAGGATTACGTTAAATGAATGAGATGGACAGGGATGGAAAGGGCTTAGCCGCGGACGAACACTGACAAACACAACGTGACAACAAAGAACCATAAAGAATCCGGGTCAATTCCCTGTAAATGCAGTGTTGGCAAGGACATCGTCAATAAAGCCATAATACCGTGCGCGCCAATACGCATCGATGAAGGCGGCCCCGCCCAAATCGCGGCGCTCATTGCGCTCGAATTGCAGTACAAGATGCCCTGATTCCCAGCTTTCTCCGCCATCTTTAGAGATATAAAGTCCCGCAGGTGTCCCTGAAAAAATCCAGTTCGTCGTATTCGGCACAAAAACCGTGTTGGACATCGGAATAGCCAGACCAGCGAATTTCACCTGCCAGGTATCGCCGCCATCCGTACTTTTCAAAATGCCGCCTTGTCCGGGCTTGAATTGGACCTCGGACGGTTTCTGCTCATGGCTGGGCAGCTCTTTTTTCGATACCTTTTCCCAGTTCCTGTTGAACTGCTTATTTCTGGTAAAGATCGTCTTATAGACCGCTTTCTCGCGAACGGCATACACGGCAAAGGGAGCATCGGGGGCCGTCTCCCCCACTTCGATATCTTTCGGCGCGCCCCCTTCTTCCGGGACGGCCATTTTCATCCAGGTATGACCCCCCGTAAGTGATACATAAAATTCATCATTGCATATCGCATAAATCATGCGTACACGGGGACCCGCAACCATGACACGCACCGGTCCCGGCAAGGTTTCACTGATGCAACGCCATCCCGCTTCCGTGGCGGCGCCATCGCGCGACTGATAAATATGACCATTAGTGTCCAATGCGTAGATAACCACCGGGTCTTCCGCAGGGACCGACACCGAGGTCACAATCCGGCTGAGCCAGCCGTCCGGATTCAGTAAATTGCCCTTCCAGAGATATTCATTGTCCCAACACGCCGCATAGACGGGATAGGGCGCCTTAAGATCCTTGCGCAGACTGCTCATGGTGGGTTGAAACACCGTCTCGGCGGGATAGGTTTGCAGGGAATACAAGGCTTCGCGCAATGCTTTGTCGCGATCCGGCGCATTCGGTGTCAGGCTCATGTAAATATACGTGAACAGGCTTTGTGCATCGTCCTTATGGTTGGCCCAAAGACCTTCGAGCACCGCGCAGTAGGCCGCCAGCAATTCCGGATCTTTTTCGATGCGGAACATATTTTCGAGATGACAGAACACATGCTCGGCATCGTCGAAATCTTTATCCGTCTTGAAAGAGGTTAACCCCCGCACATGAAACCGCTCCACCAATTGATCGCGAACTTCCAGATACTTCGGGTTGCCGGTGGCATGGTATGCGGTGGTGACGCCGGCGATGGCCATCATGATGCGGGTATTTAAGGTCTTTCCATCATGAAATCCGAGAATTTCCGTGAAGTGCTTTCCATCGATGTGCATGATCTTGAAATTGTTGAAGGCCCAGTAGCCAACCAGGGCGCCGATGGCTTCGCGGCAGCGATCCTTCTGTGGACCTTCCGCCGCGAGATCATAGTATTGCCCTAGGCCGTGCGTCACGTCACTGTAATTGTGATGGCTGGGGCTGCCGCGCCACCGCAGGTCTTTATATTCGCCCGCACCTTGATACCACGCATTGCTCTGCTCGTGATCCCATCGCTCCTCATACGATTCTCCATGTCCCAAGGCATAGCCCCGCGCCTGAAGCCCGCGCACACCGGTCACCAACTGGCATCGGTAGACCGCTTCAAATAATTCGTCCGCCCGCGCCTTGGCCGCGGTCAGTTCCTCCGCTGGGGCATTGCTTTTCTTCAAAAATGCATAGCGATAGGAAGCGCCCGCGAGGTAATTGGCGGTCCAGCACACGGCATGGGCGATGTTGTGGTTCCCGATGGTCGAATTATCCACCGGGCCGCCATCGGGCGGCAGATCCACTTGCGAAGGATACAATCCGAGAATATTGTGGCGTTCCTGATTGTTCTTTTCGAGGATTTTTTCCTTTTCCGCTAAGGGAAGCCGCCAGGACTCTTCCGCGGCACAGACGGTCTTCAAAAGGAAAAGAGCTATGATGACGAGCGGCATCCTGCGCATGTTTAAACCCTCCGAAGTTCACATCGCGTGCAAACAGTAAATACAACGAGGAAAATGCATTATCGCTTTATAGACTATGCCTCTTGGGAGAAGAGTTTCCAAAAACCGGGGCATTTCTGATATTTTTACAACACTCATGATGGCTATCGGCGGGTATGGCATGCGTTACATAGATATCCATCGAACAACGGAATATCACAAGCCATGAAACACATGTTCTGGAAAAAAGCAGGTATGGTTTTCCTGGGAACGCTCTGGGTAGCGGTCGTGGCTGGGGCTGTGTATATCACCGTCACCCAGCACCAGAAATACGGGTATTTCTCTTTTATCGTGCCGGGTATGGCCGTCTGCATGATGACCATCTTTGTATTGATTATGCTGGCGCCCCGTCTGGAGAAAAAAGCATGGTCAAAACGATTGGGTGACATGGCCGTCGGCACACTGATTTTATTCGCCATATTCGTGCTCGCGATGGGACTGTACGAGCGGCGGCACCATTTTTTTGTGGTGGCCGTCCTGGGGATCTTCCTGCTTGTGTTCCTAGGCATCTTCCGCGACTGGGTTCGCTCGCTCTGGAAATCACGGGAAAAATCAAGCCCAAAAGACAATGAACCCCCGGACGAAGAAGACAGGCAGGAAAATTAGGCAGCCATCGGCTGCCCCGCTTGCGGTTCATGAGCTATTTCCCGTACGCTTCGCATCATGGAAATCACACAGCCGATATTCACTGCTCTGCGGGTGCTGGAGCGACTCGAAACCGCTTTGTCATTGGCCTTAGAAACGGATACCGAACGCATTCTCCTGGCCTGCCGCGAATTCCTGCGATTGTATGCTTCACCTATTCCTGTTTTCTATGATCCCTGCGCGTTTTTACTGGACCATAAAGAAGAAATTACCGCAGGACGGCATGAACTCCGAACCGAACCGGTGTCAGAGTGCGCGGGGATACCGGAACGTCTCCTGACATGCCTGAAATGTATTATTGACTCCACCCGCCTGGAAGAGGATGCCGCACTGTTCCTGGAGGTGCTAGAACAGGAAGAACGGCGTGAAAAAATCCCGCGCATTGGACTGGGGTTAGACGGCCCAGGCTGCATCCCCAATGATTTTTTTATGGAGGGGATGTTTCGCCTCCCCTTCGATGAATTGAACAATTGCTGGACCCTGGCTACGCGCGGCGGACGCATCGACCGGACACCGAACGGGCTGGACTTGCGATTGAAAGGCATGCGCCTCACACCGTCTCCCCTAGAGGAGGCAGATCGATTGCTGGCCATGCTCGAATCAGTTTCTACAAAAGAAGATATCACAATGTTACTGGAACATCTTAAAGGGGAAACACGCGAAGAGGCCTGTGATGTGCGCGTGCTGGTTCAGGAAGTGCTGCAGGACCAAAAAGAGGCGTTTCAGCGGGCGTCCATTCCCGTGGAAACGCGTTTTGATCCGGCAATGCCGCCTATTCTTGTGTGCCGGACGCGGATAAAGACTTTTTTGTCGAACATATGCGAATACGCCCTTTGTGTACTGGATCCGGAAGGCGCCGTGACCCTGTCACTGGACTATACGGAGAAAGAGCGCTCGCTGACAATTCAGGCGAACTTCAGCACTACACGAGAAAATATTCCGGCAGGTTTTCATTTCCCTCTCTTACGGCGGATAACGGAAGAACACGGCGGACTCCTGGATATTGCCGAGTGCCCCGCTCAACCACCGAAGAAGAAAAGGGCGGAAGTCCACATTGAAGCCCTGCTTCCGGACCGCGTGGGAAAGGAACTGGACCATTGGATTCCCGGTTGGGGGGTGTTTTCCGCACGATCCCAACAAATGCTTCGATTAATCAAGAGCGGAGCTTCCCCATTGCCGGAAGAGTTCATTCTAGGGGGCGTATTGGAGGATGAGTTGGAGCGTTGGCTCATGCCCAGGCTTGCCACACCGCTCGCACAAAACCTCGCTCATGAACTGAAACCAGCAAAATCGGATATACCCGGGTCAGACATGGCGCGTTTGGCAAAAGCCCTGGGACCTATCAGCAAGGGAAAGCCCAAAAAAGAACTCTGTAAACCCGGGTTTGCAGGAGAATTATTCTGGCATTTCCGTCAGGGGGAACGCGCACGCAAGGCATTAGGGACAAATGAATTAAAAGAGGATGAAATTAAAGAATTCTGTCAGGCGTTACTGGCGTCTCCCCCACGCCACGCATTTTGTCTGACGATGCTGGCAACCCTCTTGAAAAACAATAGTTCCTGATGCCGCCCATTCACCCTTACTCTTTATCAAACCGCCAAAGTCCCGCCTGACGTGCCCGCTTCCTCGCCTCGGCAAGTTCCTGCGGATACGGACGGCGGTTGATGCTTTCATAACGAGGATCTTGGCCAACCCTATATGCGGGATGGTACTGGCCCATGAGGTTGACAAAAGTGTCAGGGGAAAGCTCCTGGGCGAGCCACTCGAAAATGGCCGCGGATTCATCGAGTTGGCCGGGCATCACGAGGTGCCGAATCAACACGCCGCGCCGGGCAAGACCCTCCGTACTGAACCGCAGCACACCGGCCTGCCGGTGCATTTCGCGGATAGCCTCCCGCGCGCGTTCCGGGTAATCCTTCGCGTTCGAATACGTGCCCGCGGTTTCAGACTCCCAATACTTGAAGTCGGGCATGTAGATGTCGACCAGCCCATCGAGGAGGCGAAGCGTGTCCAGGGAATCATAGGCGCTGGTGTTGTATACGATAGGAAGATTCAGGCCTCGCGGGATGGCTTCCGCAACCGCCTCGATGACCTGCGGCGCCACATGCTCCGGGGTCACAAAATTGATGTTATGGCACCCCATACCCTGAAGTTCCAGCATCGCTTCGGCAAGGAGGGACGGAGAATATTCCGCACCGGATATATTCTGGCTGATGTCCCAGTTCTGGCAAAACGCGCAGGCCAAATTGCAGCCGCTAAAGAAAATGGTCCCGGATCCCCTCCATCCCCGAAGACACTCTTCTTCTCCAAAATGCGGGAAAATGCTCGCCACACGGGCAAACCGGCCTGTTTTGCACATCCCCTTTTCGTTCTTCATGCGGTTCACCCCACACGCGCGCGGGCAAGAGCGGCACTCCTGGAGCCCTGATACGGCGGATTCTACACGGGTACTCAACTCTTGCGGATTCAGCCGCCGGTACGCCGGTACAAAAGGCTCTAGAGTAAAACGGGCGTCCATGGAGGAGGAAATGTCCATATGTGCATACTTTCATCTGCCGGATCAAAAACAGAAACTTCCACATTTGCCCCGTTCTTGACCCATCCGGTTTTGTCAGTTATGATACCGGGTGTAGTGTTGTGCTTTGCAATATTATGCATGCACGGAGTGTTTTTTAGTATGACGGCTCGTTAAGATCGCCGCACCCCTCGCGCGCCGTGACACGTGAGGCGTTCGGGGGGCTGTTTTACACAGAAAAATGTCATGGCCGATGGGAAAGTGTCGCTATGCTGGATGTACGAGAAAATGGCCTCAGCACCTATCTCGCTGAGATCTCGAGAATCCCTTTGCTCCCCCCATCGGAAGAGATCCGGTTGGCAAAACTCGCCCAAAAAGGCGATGGCGCCGCGCGCCGGAAACTGATCGTGTCCAATCTCCGGTTGGTAGTCAGTATTGCCAAGAAATATCTTTATTACGGCATGCCCTTGCTGGACCTGATCGAGGAAGGCAATCTCGGATTGATGAAGGCGGTTGACCGCTACGACCCGAACCGAGGCTGCAAGTTTTCCACCTATGCCACCTGGTGGATTCGGCAGGCGGTGACAAGGTCTCTCTCTAACCAGGGACGGACGGTTCGAATCCCCGTCTATATAACGGACAATGTGGCCCGGTATAAGAAGATTTCGGAAGATCTGTATATCAAGACCGGGAAACAACCGGAGTTGGAAGAAATCGCAAAGCATTTAGGGGTTAAAATCCAGGAGGCCCGGCGGCTGAAAGAATTCGTGGAGGTGGTGGCGCCGCTCGAAAAGGCTCAAAATACCGATGGCGCGGAACCGCTGGCCGTTTCGGACAGTGTCGAACCACGCCAGCGGGATAAAGCCATCGAGCAAATCGAACTGGACCAGCAGATGGAGGAGTTGATGAGACAGCTTACGGACCGGGAGGGGAACATCATCCGGTACCGTTATGGCCTTTCCGATGGTATGGTGCATACACTGGAAGAAACGGGGAAGGCATTTAGTCTGACCCGGGAACGCATCCGCCAAATTGAGAAAGACGTCATGAAACGCTTGCGGCTGTATGTGGCCTCCCACCAGGACGATTTCACCCCGTAAGTCAGGACCAATGCAGGAGAAATTCATGGACCTTGCCCCTCTCATTCGAAATGTACCCGATTTCCCCAAACCAGGAATTCAATTTAAGGATATTACCACCCTCTTGCTGGAACCCGCCGCCCTCCATCAGATTGTCGATGGCTGGGCGGAACGTTATGCCTTTAGCAAGATTGACGCCATTGTCGGGGTTGAAGCGCGTGGATTTATCTTCGGCGCGGCCCTGGCCTATAAAATGGGCTTGCCGTTTGTACCCGCCCGGAAAAAAGGCAAACTGCCCGCGGAGACCATTGCAGAAGAATTCGATCTGGAATACGGTAAAGATACGGTAACCATGCACGTAGATGCGCTGCAACCCGGACAACGCGTGGTTATCGTGGACGATCTCCTGGCCACGGGCGGCACGGTGGCGGCGGTAGTGCGTCTGGTGCGGCGTCTCGGCGCGGAAGTCGTGGAAACCGCGTTTGTGGTGGAGTTGCCCCCGTTGAAAGGGCGGGAACGGCTTCAAGGAATTCCCATCCACTGTGAAGTGGAGTTCATGGTGGAATAAATTCACCCCTCCTCTCTAGAATCAAAAAGAAACCATTTGGAGTGCTAGTGCATGGAACGTCGTTTTTTACCTGGAACACAGATTGAAATTGTGAATGAAGTGCCGTGCGGGCAGTTCAAACATGTGCTGTTCGATTTTGACGGCACCATCAGCCTCTTGCGGGAAGGCTGGCAGGGCATTATGGGCCCCGTATGCGTCGAAATGATTTGCGGCGATACCCCCCCCACTCCCGAAATTGAACGGGAAGTGGCTCAAATGATCGATGAGACCACGGGCATCCAGACCATTTTCCAGATGCAGCGGCTCGTGGAGATGGTGCGTGCGCACGGGCTGGTGCCGGAAGAACAAATCAAGGACCCCTACGGGTATAAGGAAGTATACAACGACCGCCTGATGGTGCCTGTGCGGGAACGCATCGCCAAACTGCAAAAGGGCGAACTGACGTTGGAGCAGGCGACCCTTCGGGGCGCGCACCGCTTTCTTGACCTGCTTTCAACGCAAAACGTGACGATGTACGTGTTCAGCGGGACGGATCAGGATGATGTACGCAACGAAGCAGGCGTGGTGAAGGCGGCCCCGTATTTCAAAGAAATCTGGGGGGCGGTGCGCAGCATCGAAGAATATTCCAAGGAAAAGGTGATCCGCGAAATCATCGCACAGCATGATTTGCATGGGACTGAGGTACTGGTGGTCGGGGATGGCCCGGTGGAACTTCGCAATGTTAAGGAACACGGCGGAGTAGCGCTGGGAATTGCCTCGAACGAGGTAAAAGGCTGCGGCTGGGACGAACACAAGCGGCTGCGGCTCCTGCGGGCGGGAGCTGATATTCTTGTGCCGGATTTCGCAGAAGCGGACAAACTCGTCGACTACCTCTTTGCAAAATCCTGAATCTAGTCTCTACCGTAATCGCACCATAATTAAACGCTGTGCATATCTCTCCCATATGCGATATACTGAACCCGTGCTGTTTTTAACACTATATGCACGGGTAGGGTAAAAGGAATATTCCATGCGAAAACAGTCGAAGCCCACAGTTCATATGATCGGCCACGGGCATATTGATCCGACATGGCTATGGCGATGGACGGAAGGCTACGAGGAAGTGCGATCCACGTTTCGCAGCGCGTTGGATCGGATGAACGAGACCCCGGAATTCAAGTTCACCGCGAGCAGCGCCTGTTTTTACCGTTGGGTGAAAACCGTGGATCCCCTACATTTCCAAGCGATTCAGCAACGGGTCAAGGAAGGCCGCTGGGAGATCGCCGGGGGCTTCTGGGTGGAACCCGATTGTAACATCCCATGCGGCGAATCGTTTGTGCGCCACGGCTTGTACTCGCAACGTTTTTTCATGAGAGAATTCGGCGTCCGGGCAAACGTGGGGTTCAATCCGGATAGTTTCGGACACACAGGCGCTTTGCCGCAAATCCTGAAAAAACTGGGCATCGACTATTACGTATACATGCGCCCCTGCCCCATCTTCGAAATGAATTATCCCGGGGGCACCACGTTTTGGTGGGAAGCGGCGGACGGTTCAAGAGTGCTGGCGTGCAATCTTCAGGAAACCTACAACGCGGACGATTGCCTGCGGGATCGGATCCAACGCCTCGTGCAATCACCGCATCTGAATCCGGACCAAACCCACATTCTGGGCTTTTATGGTGTGGGTAACCATGGCGGCGGACCAACCAAGCGCATGATTCAGACAATTAAGGAAATGCAAAAGGAGAAGGACGCCCCAACAGTGGAATTCTCCTCGCTGATGG
Organism: Candidatus Hydrogenedentota bacterium; assembly: GCA_029565395.1. Classification (GTDB taxonomy): domain Bacteria; phylum Hydrogenedentota; class Hydrogenedentia; order Hydrogenedentales; family CAILVY01; genus CAILVY01. The sequence continues at coordinate 27,286 of JAKQOG010000042.1, forward strand.
AATATTTTGAAGCCTTTGAAAAAACGATGGACCTGAACGCCTTGCCGGTTATGCGTCAGGAGTTGCAGCATCATGCCCGCGGCTGTTACAGCGCCCACGCGGAAATGAAGCGTCTCAACCGCCGCGTCGAACATGCCCTCATGACAGCGGAACGTTTCGCCACCGCCGCCTGGCTGCTGGATTCTCAGCCCTATCCGCACGATCAGTTTGAAAAGGCATGGACGGACCTGCTGTACAACCAGTTTCACGATGTTTTGGCAGGCACAAGCATCGAATCCGCCTATGAAGACACCTTTAACCAACTGGGTGCGGCACGGCATCGCGCGGATATGATTATCAACCAATCCATCCAGTCTGTCGCCCGTGATATCGACACGTCGGCGCTTGGAAATACAATCGTAGTATTCAATCCTCTCACATGGGATGTCACCCAGCCGGTAGTACTCTCTCAGATTGTGGAACGTTCGCTGGAGAATCCCCTGCATGTCGTGGACGATAGAGAGTTGCCCGTACCCAGCCAGAAAATTCGCGGGGAACGGGTAAACGGACGCCGCTATGTGTTCACTGCCGAAGTGCCCGCGATGGGGTATCGCATCTATCACGCACGTTCCGGTATCCAACCAGCCGCAATCAAGTTCGCGCTCGATGCCGGCAAAGACTTCATTGAAAATGAATGGTGGAAACTCACCTTCGATCCTGTCGACGGCCATCTCTGCGGCGTATTCGACAAGCACCGCCGTACAGAAGTGTTGCGCGCAGGAAATATGCTAACCTGTCTGAACGACACCTCGGACACCTGGGGCCATGATGTGCAAGAATACCGGGTGGAAACAGGCCGGTTCGGACAAGCGAAAATAGCCTTGGTGGAACATGGGGATGTACTCGCCACCATGCAAATCCATTCACGATTTGAGCGCTCTTCCGCTATCCAGGAAATCACCCTGTATCGGGATTCCGAAATGATCGACTGCCAACTTCGGGTAAATTGGCAGGAACAATACCGGCTGTTGAAACTCACTTTCGAAACGAATATTCAGGAGGGCATCGCTATATATGAAACCGCCTATGGCCACGAAATCCGCCCAACGAACGGCCATGAAGAACCGGGACAGCAGTGGTTTGACCTGACAGGCACTCTCAACGGCCTCCCCTATGGATTGGCCATTTTGAACGATGGGCAGTATGGCTTTGATGTGCGGGACGGCGTGATGCGGGTGACACTGCTGCGGAGTCCCGCCTATGCACATCATGATCCCGCCCGTTTCGATGCAACGGCAGGATTCCCCATCATGGATCAAGGCTGGCACCTGTTCCACTTCCGGTTGGTTCCCCATACGGGAACCTGGCAAGAAGCCCGTATCGTGAAACAGGGATGGGAACTCAACGCCCCGTTGTTCGCCCATGTGGAGTCGGCCCATCCCGGAAAACGCCCGCCCAAATCAAAAACACTGGTGGGCACCGAAGCCGCCAACGTGCTGTTGAGCGTTGTGAAACAAAGCGAAGAAGGTGAAGACCTGATTGTGCGCGGGTATGAAATTGCGGGGCAGCCCGCGGATACCACGCTGCACATCCCCCTGTTCAATAAACAGTTCCCGCTGCATTTTACGGCGCATGAAATTAAGACCATCCGTATCGATCCGCGCACCTGGTCATTGCGCGAAACCAACCTGCTGGAAGAATAGAGACGCATGATAATCCCTTTTCCAAGGAGGCCGGATATGAAACTTGAACGCGTGGAAGAGCTTTGCCTGAATTATCTGGAACAAAACAGCGTCGCATTAGTGCCGATTACGTCGCTGCTGGAACATTGCCGCCGGGATCCGGACTGCGCCCAGTTAACCCAGGGCGAACTGCTCGATTTCCTCCGGCATCACGAGCTGATCCATGTGGTGGAACGTACCACCACCGAATCGGAGGAAGAGCGGGAAATGCTCTCGGAAACGGGATTTGACCTCGGCCCCCGCGCCATTCTCCACAGCCGGATGCCCACCCAGGAAGAAATTGCCAGCACCCTCCAGGAACACCTGGAAAGAATGTCCACGGCCTTGTCGGCGGCACTCCATGAGGCGGAAAAGGCGGAAGAAGACCCTGCCACGCTCCGGCAAATCAAGGAAGCGATTGAAAAAGCCTCGGCATTGCGCGGAAAAATCGAAGACCTGCTCTGAGAAATGTTTTCCCAGGCAATGTTGTTTTGGTGTTACGAAACATAAAATGCCTTGTACAGTGATTAATGCCGGAACAGGCAAGGAACAACAAATACATGTTGGCATTGTGTGTATTGATCGCTTCTTTTAGCGCGGACCCCACGCCTCAACCCCAAGTCGTGAACACAGCGCTCAACGTATGGGACGTGGCCGCGGAAGACATCACGGGCGATGGGATGAGGGAAGTGTTTGCGGTCACCTGTGATGAACTCAGCCACCCACTAAAAAAAGCCGTCGATGTATTTTCCATGGATGCATCTGGAACCTTTAGCGCCACTCCCTTGACTACCCTGCCCTTGGCTCCTTCCATTGGCGTTCTATTCTTTGCGGAAGTGGACGGCGCGCCTCCCCGCGAATTGATCGCGGGAGACGCCACCGGCGCCACGGTCTATCATTTCAATGGAACCTCCTTTGAGGTTTCCAGCCAGCCACGCTTTTCCTCGCTCCTCCCCTCCGGCTGCAAGGAACTGTCATTTATAAAAGATGGCGCAGTTGACCTTGATAACGACACAATCGAGGAATGGCTCATTCCTGTTTCTCCGGGCTTCGAGTTACGCCACGCCGACGGCAGTATCGTAACCTTGCAGGGGGACGTGGTCAGTGAAATCCGGCGTATGAACAGCACCCTGATCACGCATCAATTACCCGCCTATACGCCCTTCACGCTTAACGGCGGCAATCCCAAGGCACTGGCGTTTTGCAGCGATGAATATGCCGATTTCTGGTATGGGGAACATTGGGCCAATCACCAGCAGTACAAAATTCCACTGAACGTCAAGGAAAAGTGGGATGCCAATGCCAAAATGGTGGATATCAACAATGACGGATTTCCGGATCTTGCCGTGACCCAAACCCGCGGCACGGTGAACCTGGAATCCGTCAGCCACATCTACATCGCCTCCGCTCCCTTCACCTATCCGGAAACACCCACCACCACCATCGCCACCAAGGGCGCCATCGCCGCCCCGGAACTACTAGACATCGACGGCGATAAAACCCGTGAAATTATGCTGATCAGCATTCCTTTGGGATTGAGAAATTTTATCAATTTCTTCATTCGCGGAAAACTCTCCGTAAACATCGATATCTATCAATATAACGGCAAGGATTTTGGGAAAGAACCCGTATTCACCACCTCCACGTCCATGGACGCCCCGGAAGGCCGTGAGCAGGTCGCTTATACCATGGAGGATTTCAACGGTGACGGACGCAAGGACGTCGCCTTTGGCCAGGCCAGCGACAAACTTGGGATCCTGGTCTCGGAACAGGGCCAACTCGGCGCTTCCAAACCCTGGGTGACACTGACCCTGCCAGCCTTCGGTATTGCCCGCCCTTTTGACCTTAACAACAATCCCGCAAAAGACATCGTCATCTACCACCCCAGCGGTAAAAACAGCAAGCGCATCGAAGTTATCACATTTTAGAAATAATTCGACATCTAGATATTTCTTCGATACTGCCCGCCCACCTCAAAAAGCGCATGCGTAATCTGTCCCAGAGAACAGTGCCGCACGGTTTCCATCAACTCACCAAAAATATTCTGCCCATTTAGAGCCGCCTGCTTGAGCCGCTGCAACGCCTCCGGCGCTTCCACCGCATGCTGCGCATGGAATTCATCCAGCCGCTGAAGCTGCGACTGCTTCTCCTCTTCGCTCGCCCGCGCTAGATTCAACTGGCTGGTGATCGCCTCCATGTCTTCATTCGGATTAATAAACGTATTCACCCCAATAATGGGCAGAGAACCATCCACCTTCCGGGTCTCGTAATAGAGCGATTCCTCCTGTATCTTCGCGCGCTGATACCCCATCTCCATCGCCCCCAGAACCCCGCTCCGGTCCGCAAGCCGCCGGAATTCCTCCAGCACCGCCTGTTCCACCAGGTCCGTCAATTCCTCCACGATAAATGACCCCTGCAAGGGATTCTCGTTCATCGACATGCCGAATTCGCGGTTGATAATCAGTTGAATGGCCAGCGCGCGCCGGACCGATTCCTCGCTCGGTGTAGTGATGCCTTCGTCATATGAATTGGTGTGGAGGGAATTGCAGTTGTCATAGATCGCCGTCAGCGCCTGCAAGGTGGTGCGAATATCATTAAACTGAATCTCTTGACTGTGCAGCGATCGCCCGCTCGTCTGAATATGCGCCTTGAGTTTTTGTGAACGCTCGTTCGCACCGTATTTGTCCCGCATGGCAATCGCCCAAATCCGCCGCGCCACCCGGTTCAACACGGAATATTCCGGATCCATCCCGTTGCTGAAGAAAAACGAAAGATTCGGCGCAAAATCGTCAATGCACTGTCCCCGTGAAAGGTAATACTCGACATACGTAAAGCCGTTTGCCAGGGTAAACGCAAGCTGCGTAATAGGATTCGCGCCCGCCTCCGCGATGTGATACCCGGAAATCGAAACGGAGTAAAAATTGCGCACACCCCGATCCACGAAATACTCCTGAACATCGCCCATCATCTTCAACGCAAAATCGATCGCGAATATACAGGTATTTTGCCCCTGATCCTCTTTCAATACATCCGCCTGCACCGTCCCGCGCACCGTCTGCATCACCCATGCCTTCACCCGCGCTATTTCCTCTGGCGAAAGGGGCCTGCCGTTTTCTGCCTCGACTTTGGCAAGCTGCTGATCGATTGCCGTATTGAAAAACATGGCCAGAATAATCGGCGCCGGACCATTGATGGTCATCGAAACGCTGGTGTTCGGGGCACAGAGGTCAAACCCGTCATATAGCGTTTTCATGTCGTCCAGCGTGCAGATCGATACGCCGGATGTGCCGATCTTTCCGTAAATATCCGGGCGCGTTTCCGGATCCTGGCCGTAGAGCGTCACCGAATCAAACGCGGTCGAAAGCCGGCTCGCTTCATGCCCGTGCGACAGATATTTGAAGCGGCGGTTGGTCCGCGGAGGATCGCCCTCCCCCGCAAACATCCGCGTCGGATCTTCATCCGTACGTTTAAATGGAAAAACGCCCGCCGTGAATGGAAAGAAACCCGGCAGATTCTCCCGGAAAATCCAGCGAAGCTGATCGCCGGGATTTGTATATTTCGGCAAGGCGACCCGCGGTATTTTCGTCCCTGCAAGGCTCCGGCAATATACCGGCGTGCGGATCTCCTTGCCCCGCACGGTATACACCATTTCATCCCGCTGATACTGGTCGCGCACATCAGGGATGCGCGCCAAAAGCTTTTGCACCGCGGGGGATAACTCCTTCTCCAACTGCTCCCGGCGATACCGCAGTGTGTTCCGAAGTTCATCCACACCTTCCCCCATCTCCGCCAACGTGCCGTCCAATTGCCATAACCGCTCCGCAATCTCCGCCTGATGCTCACACGTCTTGTGATACCGATCCACGGTGTCCGCAATTTCCCCCAAATACCGCACACGATCCGGCGCGATGATCACGGTCTTTGCCGAGGGCATCTTCGGCCCCGTCCACGATTCCTCCGCACCCCAATCGCATCCCGTGCGTTGCCGCAACAGATATGTCATGGCGTGATACAACGCCGAAACGCCATCATCGTTAAACCGCGCTGCAATCGTTCCAAAAACCGGCATTTCCGCCGGATCTTCCTCAAAGCGCCGGTGATTCCGCTGGTATTGCTTACGCACATCCCGCAACGCATCTTCCGCTCCCCGATGATCGAACTTGTTGATTGCAACAAGGTCGGCAAAATCCAGCATGTCGATCTTTTCTAATTGCGACGCCGATCCGAATTCCGCCGTCATGATGTAGATTGTGGCATCCACATGCGGCACAATCGCCGCGTCCCCCTGCCCAATGCCCGCCGTCTCAACGATAATCCAGTCAAACCCCGCCGCGCGCAGCACCGTCAGGCATTCCGTCAACGCCTCGGATATTTCATGCTGATTACCACGCGTCGAAAGCGACCGCATGTACACCCGCTCATTCCTTAGCGAATTCATGCGGAAACGGTCTCCCAGGAGCGCCCCGCCCGATTTGCGCCGGGATGGATCTATTGACAACACCGCTACGGTCTTCTCAGGCACTTCATGCAAAAACCGCACCAGCAGTTCATCGATTAGCGATGACTTGCCCGCGCCACCCGTGCCCGTGACACCCAGCACCGGAACACGACGGGTAACACGCGATCCCAGCGGGGCCATCAGGGAAACCAGTTTCCCATTGGCAAGCGCCTTGGCCTCTTCCACCGCAGTGATATACCGCGCCACCAACCCCTTGTGGGAGGGGGCCAGATCATTGACCTGAGAAATCACCATATCATACGGAATCGGATTATCAATGCTTTCAAGAATACGGTTCACCATTCCCTGAAGCCCCAGCGTTCGCCCATCTTCCGGTGAAAAAATTTTCGTGACGCCCGCCCCCTCAATCTCCCGAATCTCAGATGGAACAATCACACCGCCTCCCCCGCCAAACACCTTCACATGCTCCGCACCCCGCTCCCGTAGCAATTCCATGATATATCGGAAAAATTCAACATGCCCACCCTGATAACAACTCGCGCAAATTCCCTGGGCATCTTCCTGGATCGCTGCATCGACCACTTCCGCCGCCGACCGGTTGTGGCCCAAATGAATCACTTCCGCTCCCGAATCCTGCAAAATACGGCGAATAATATTAATGGCTACGTCATGCCCATCAAACAACGACGTCGCGGTAACCACCCGCACGGGATGACGAAGGGAATAGGGTTTTACCGCTTCCATGGCGGGACAAAGCTCCTTTTTCTGGCACCAGACCGCCATTGTAACCGATTGAGAACCATAGATTCACAAAAACATCCGTTTCTTCCACGAAACCTGGGAGAATCCGGAAGAGTCATAGTCTCAAAACCCAACCAATGGGAGGAATTTGGCATGCGATTCACCTATTTTGCAATTCTCAGTATTGGAATTTTATTGGCCTTGGCGCCCGGATGCGCCAGCCTTAGGGGACCTTCCCCGGAAGAAGTAATCATGCAAAAAACCCAGGCATTCGCTAATGATTTCATAGCCTGTAACGCGGACAAAATCCTGGATTATGTCTCAGAAACCTTCACCAACTACGAGGTGGCTGACAAAGCCACGCTGGCAAACCATATCAAGGAAGCCAAGGAATCCGGCAAGGTGGATGAATTCCGGCAAATGATCAAGGATTACAATGGAAAAGTGGACCTGTCTAACGCCAAAGTGACTGTGGATAAGGGCAAAGGCACGGCCATCGTATATCCCATTGAAGCCTCCGCCGATGTAGGGTCCGTAACCGTCGAATTACAATACATTAAAGACCCTGACAAGGTTTGGCGCATCAGCGGCATCGATATCGAAGGTATCTGATCGCTGATAGCAAAACGCTATGTATGGCGCATGAATGCGTCATACATAGCGTTTTTCATGTGCTTATCCGGCGTATTAAATCTCTTGCACCATTACAATGGCCAAGATTGTTGCAGGGGTGGAATTCTGACCGTCAAACCGGATATCGTCCCGACGGGATCACCCTCCACCGGCTATGGGACTGGGAAGCACTCCCCATTTTCCCAATCTCCCAATCACACAGGTTACTTTCCGCTCCTCCTCACCCGGCGGCTCATAAGACGACGTTCCAAACCATACGTTGTTCAGCACACCATTATCATCACGGAAGAAAGTGATATAGAGAGGCTTTTCGCTTCTCAGCACCTGATAAACATTCTCGAAGTGGTCGGTGGACATCAAGATGTCCACCTCGTCATTATATTCGTTGACTGAAAAACTTGTATAGTTGGGAAGGAAATGCATCTCTGCAAGTATATTCTCATCCCCGTCAAAAAGAGTGATTACTGCAAGGCGGTCGCTTGATCCAATCGTGGACTGTACAAAGTTAAAATTTACCTTGTACGATTTCACATCCAACATGTAGTTTGTCGTGACTGGCATGGCTATTTCCTTTTCAGTTGATAGTGCGGCTCAACGGTGGCTCACTCTTGCAACCAAACGCGTGAACTGTAAAATGCAATCGCGCATTAACTTGTTCCTGTTTTAAAGTAAGCCATCATATGCGCTTGCCTCAATCCCTATTCATGCGCCCGTTTGACTCCGATTCCGTTTCCCCCTTGCGTGGGTTCCAGAAACGAAGGGCGCACACCCGCCTTCTGCATCCCACACCGGCTCGGCCACACGAGGCAGCCCCTCTCTTCTGCGTTGCCAACGCATTCATGGCGTCCCTCTCCTCCTTTTCACCGCCGAATCACTTAAAACCTCTTTATTCTCTCATCGACACCGGCGGACTCATGATCTCGTGCATGATAATGCCCACGCGGACATTATCCAAATTACAGAACAACCGCTGCAAGGGATCCCGCCCCGCACCAAATCCCATACCCGCTCTCTGTTGTGCGGCAGGGCGCTGTTGCACACGTTCCGGCGGTTGTGGCATCTCTCTGGAAACAGATGTAACCTGAGGCTGCGCGGCCGGTTGCACAGGTCGCCGCTGGGGTTGAGGCCCAGGACATTGCGCTTGACCGCGCCGCTGACGCCGCGATTCGTCCAGTGCCTGCCGCATGGACTCCACCGTTTTCCGGCGTTCTTCCGCCGGCGTAAGTACGCGTTGGGTTTGCACGGGGGCGCGCTGGGGCTGCCTGGGCGCCCGCCTCGGCGGAGCTGCACGGCGCACCGGGGCAGTGGGGCGGCGGGCTGGAGCTTGTTCTTGTGTTGTCTCCCACGGCATAGCCTGCTTTTCCCACGGCGCCAGTTCTTCATCCAAATCACGTTGCTCCAAGGAAGTAGAGACTTCCTCAGCACTACGCGTTCGATTATCCAAAGAAGGGGCATCCTCCTCACCTGCCGTACCGGGCCATGGGCGATGCGGAACGGCCTGGCGGGGAGCTACCTTGGGTAGAGCCTCTTTAGGTTTCGCCATTGGGATGTCACCCATCAAATCTCCGAAAATCTGCCGCCGTGTGCTTTCCGGTAAATCCTCCACCCGGGTTTTGGGTTCCTGATCCTGCATTTCCTGGCGTTTTTGCTCTACACGCCGTTGTAATGCATTCGCGATCCCTACAATCGCGATAAATATAATCAATCCGATTACCTGTTCCATAGCCGGTCCCTTTCGGGGATATGTCAACTCAATACAAAACCATGGCCATGCTCATTACGGCTGTTGCCCGCCGCCTTCCGGACGGCCCATCTTGGAAATATTGTCGCGCATTTCCGTATCCGCCATGACGTTCTTCATCCGGTAATAATCCATGATGCCCAAGTTGCCCTTGCGGAATGCATCCGCCATGGCCTTGGGCACTTCCGCTTCCGCTTCCACCACCCGCGCCCGCATTTCCACCACCTGCGCCTGCATTTCGGCCTCGCGCGCCCGTGCCATGGCACGCCGTTCCTCAGCCCGCGCCTGCGCGATCTGCTTGTCGGCTTCCGCTTGCTTGATCTGCAAATAGGCGCCGATATTCTCACCGACGTCAACGTCCGCAATATCAATCGAAAGAATCTCAAAGGCCGTGCCCGCGTCCAATCCGCGCGACAACACAACCTTGGAAATCGAATCGGGGTTTTCCAACACTTTCTTGTGCGATTGCGACGAGCCAATCGTGGTCACAATCCCCTCCCCCACGCGCGCAATGATGGTTTCCTCGGTCGCGCCGCCCACCAGCCGTTGGATATTTGTGCGCACCGTCACCCGCGCCTTCGCCTTAAGTTGAATGCCGTCCATGGCCACTGCCGCCACCGTCGCCGGTCCCTTGGATGGATCGGGGCAGTCAATCACTTTTGGCCGTACCGATGTCTGCACCGCGTCCAACACGTCGCGGCCCGCCAGGTCAATTGCCGTCGCACGTTGATAATCCAGTGGGATATTCGCCTTGCTTGCGGCGATCAGCGCTTGTACCACCTTCACTACGTTGCCCCCCGCCAGGTAATGCGCTTCCAGGGCATCCGTGCTGATCGGAATCCCCGCCTTTACCGCCATGATCCGGCTGTCCACCACCACCACGGGATTCACCCGCCGCAGCCGCATTCCGATCAGGCTTGACAACCCCACGTACGCCCCGGAGAGCCATGACCGCAGCCACAGCGAGAAGAAATTTGCTAGAATCACAACAAAAATAAGCCCGGCCACAATACAGGCCACCAGCACAATTCCCATGAACATATTCATTGCGTTCACCCTTTCGATTGTTAACGCCTATTCCACAGCTTCAACGACCACGCGGCTCCCATGCACTTCCTTCACACGGACCCGCGCATCTTTATCGATAAACGTGCCATCCGACACCGCGTCCACCCGCCTCCCATTCACGTCAATGGTTCCGGCTGGCCGCAATTGCGTCGTAACCACGCCGATGGCCCCTATCAATGACGTATCCGTCACAACACTGACCCACCCCTCTTCCGGCTTCTGTGATGTCTCCAACAGCAGCCGTTTCCCGGCACGCGTCTTCGCCAAAACCAGGAAACCCGCCACCACACAAATCAAGGCCCCCGCGATTTCCACCCCGATAATAAGCGCAGCATAATCCGGATAATGCGAAATGCCCACCGCCGCGCTTGTCACTAGCGCAAGCGTCCCCATGACGCCACACACCGCGCCCGGCAGAAAAAACTCAGCCATGATGAACGCCAAGCCCACCAGAAAGAAAACTACCATCCATGTCATGCCGTGCCTTCCTCCCGTATCGATTCCAACAACGTGATTAACTGACTGATCTCCACCCGAATTCCCAACAGCACCTTGCTCTTGTCCGACGGATCCTTCGGGTCAGACTCCACAATCGTATCGAAGGTGTCCAGTATGCCATGCGCGGAGGGAAAAAGCCCCTTCGCATGCGTTAACAACTTATTATAGCGCTGCGCAAACGGAACGCAGGTATAATACCCCGCACCCTGCGAACTCACTATCTCCATCTCCTTCAGCAATTGCCGCAACATGTTAACCATCGTGCTTCGTGGATCCATATTCACATTTCCTGTCTAAAACCGGTTTCCGCTCGTTCTTAAGTACCTTGGGAACGTACTTGCTTAAAAAGCTTCGCTTTGAAATCAAACACACGTTTCAACTTTAAATCACAACCAAAGACGGCTCCTGACGCGCCATGACTCTCCCATAATGGTCAGAATAAATCAAATTGCCCAACAGCTACTTCCTCGCCTTTACCACATACCGGTTGCCATCCGCCTCAATAATCTCCACCGGCACGCCCGGCTCGATAAACTCTCCCCGCGTAACGATGTCGTAGGTCGTATCGCCGAATCGGCCCCGGCCTGCCGGACGCAACATCGTGCTGGCCACGCCTTTCAATCCCACCGCACTCCGCCGCTGATCCTCAGTTTGTACAATATAGCCCTGTTCCGGCTTTTGCGTGGTGGTGAGCACGACCCAATGGTAAAACGGCGTTTTCGGAAGCAGCCGCCAGGTGGCAATGAGAAACACGATAAACAAGGACACCCCCACCGCCATGGTTTTTCCCGCATCCGCCAGCCGGTCATAATCCCAGGAATATTCCGGTATCGGCACACGGGTCAGGGATAAATATAGCCCGGCGATCAGGCAGACCCCTCCCACTATGCCCACCGCACCAAAGGAAGGGATAAAAAAGATCTCCACAAACAACAGAACCAGCCCCACACCCACCAGCAACAGATCCACCCAGTCCGCAAGCCCAATCATCAAGTACGAGCCCAGCAATAACGCCAGGCAGGTAATGCCGATAATGCCCGGCGCGCCGAAACCCGGCGTTTTGAACTCAATATAAATTCCCGCTACCCCAATCATGAGCAGCAGCCCGGAGATCAACGGACTCGTCAGCCACGTGAAAAGCTTTTCCGACCACGTGCGCGCAACAGTCTCACGAGGAGCCTTTTCATAGCCGAAATGCGCCAGCACTTCATCCAGGGTAGATGCCTTAAGCGGGATCAACCCATACCGAAGTGCTTCATTGCTCGTCAGAGTTAATAATTCATCCGCAGCACACACCAACTCCGAACCATCCGGCAACATCCGGGGTTCTGCAGTATCATCGTCCGCCACCGGCACATTCTGGGGCAAAGGTTTCGCCTTGATAATTTCTTTCGCCACTTTTTCCGCCGCCTTCTTAATCGCCTCCTCCATCGGATCCAGACTCACTGGCAGACTAGGCGTTCCGTCCGGTGCGGCAGCCTGTTCAGGCGTTTCCACCTTGCTTATTTTGACGAAAGTATAACGGCCCTCCGAATCTTTTACCCCGTGGATTTCTATCCGGTCATCCACCATCGCCTCCCCCAAGAGCGGATCATGACCGTTTTCCTCCCCCAGCGCCCGGTATCGGGAACGAAGAAACGATTTCGTCTTCTCGTCCACGTCCTGCGGCACCTGCTCCATGCCCATCATAATCGGGGCCGACGCCCCGATATTCGTTCCCGGAGCCATCACAATATGCTTGCAGGAATAACTGATCAGTGCTCCCGCCGAGATCGCCCCCATCCCCTTGATATACGCAATCGTGGGACATCCCGCCCCCATAATCGTATTCGTAATGTCAATGGCAGAGTCCACCCGGCCACCCGGCGTGTCAATCTCAAATACCAGTGCCGTTGCACCCTGTGCCTCACGCACCGCCCGCTCCACCACCACCGCCATCGCATCATCCACCATCCAATCCAGCGGACACACCACCACCTTCCCCGCACCCGGCGCATCCTCCGGATTCACCGGCACGGCAACACACAGCAGAAACATCACCGGTAACATTCTCTTCAGTACAAGCATAGGCCTGAATACATCCTTTTTAATATTATACCTCTTCACTCACCGTTTTATTCTAGGCAGATTGCATCTCCCCGTCAATACACACTACTTACCCAAAAATCCACAAGGTCCACCACAACCAAAAATCCCCCCCTTCTCCACCCATAGTCCTTTATGTCCTTGTTGCCTATTCCCCCCCATCCCTCCCATTACTCCCATTCTTCCCATCCCCTTCACCAACAGGAACGCCCCGGGGTTGCACGGAGCGCTCCACCAGATCC
>JAKQOG010000102.1 GCA_029565395.1 Candidatus Hydrogenedentota bacterium
TTTGGGTTGTGAGAGGGGGGACGGGGACATGGGCGCTGTGTTGTCTTTTGGGTAATTTCAAGAGTAGAAAGTTTTTTCACTGACCAATCCTCTTACAAAGCTTACAAAGTCCTCAGCCAGAAACGTTTTACGGTAGTCAAATTCCTGATCAATGTGTACCACTTCCGGTTCACCCTCTGGCCCACAATTGGAATAATCCAACATGACCATATCGTGCCCGCCAGAGGGGCAATCACAAATGTAAATCCCTTTATCGAGATAACCCCATTCATCGATCATGAATTGTGTGCCGAGTTCGCCACAAAGCGAATAGGTTTTTTCGCGGCCAATGCCCAGAATGCCAGTGATGGAAATATAGCTGTTTGTCGAGGCGTTGGGGATTGGGAAACAATTGTTCCAGGGCATACCACCGTTTTGGATTTTCATCAAGGCGATGTAGGCGGTAGGGAGCTTGTAGCCGAGTTCTGCTTCAATGGAGTGGATCAATTCGTTGGAGGGCGGGGCGCTGACGTAGTTGGCTAGAGCGTAGTAGTCGTTGTCGTAGAAAGTGCTTGGGTCGAGGTTTTGGAAATACATGGCCGATGTTTTAGGGCTATTTTTTTGGGGTTTTTATAATGATTGGATGTAGACCTGACGAAGCCAGCATAAACTGGCTTCGTGCAGATATACATTTTTGTAGGCCATGTTTCTTCATTTCCTTTTCTGCCAGCCTTGGGCAGTTGTATTCTTTAAAAAGGACGATTTGAGCAACTTGCCCATGTGTACGTTTATTAAGGCTTGCGCTATCAATCCTATTCGATTATTTTCTTAAATTTTTAAGGGACTGCGTAATCACTTCCCGGGCGTGGCGGTGAGAAACTTGTTAACATCTAGCCAGTGTGTAAAGGCATCGAACCAACGATTGCTGGTTCGGTTGGGATTCCCAAGGCCGAAACCGTGGCCGCCGTTTTGGTAAAGGTGAAACTCTACAGGTCGGCCTGCTTTGAACCAGGAATCGATAACGCCGAACTGACCGCGGAAGAGAAAATCATCAGAAGCGATAACATTGAACATGGGCGGAGCGTTCTTCGGTACCTCTACCGGGCCCATACCGCCATAGATTGGACCGATGAAGGCCAGTTCCATGGTCTTTGAGTGGAGCGTTGCGTGCATCGTGAGGCCGGCACCGGCTGAGAAGCCGATCATGCCTATTCTTTTAGTGTCAACACCCCACTCCTTAGCCCGTTTGACGATCATAGCGTAGGCGGCCTCAGCATCCTCGAGCTGGTTGGATAGATCCTGCTGTGGCGGACGCGGCGGTGTTACACCCCGTGCAGTATCTGCAGACGGAGTTGGCGCGGTGCGAGGGCGATTCATCCAGGCCTTAAAGTCTTCGAGAGACTCTGGGGTAGGGTAGAGCCGATACTTGAGCACAAAGGCGGCGATCCCCTTCTTCGCGAGTGCCTCTGCGACCTCCCAGCCCTCGTTGCCCATCGAAAGCCACCTGTTACCCCCCCCAGGCGCCACGATCACCGCTGTGCCGTTTGCCTTGCCAGGTTCGGGCAGGAAGGGAGTAAGGGTCGCAGTGGTGATATTCCGTGCCATCGGGTCGCCCCACTGGCGGAACCAGGTCTCCCGGGCGGGTTGGTCATCAACACCACCAGTGCCGAGCGGAATGGCTTTCGGCTCGGCAGGAGCGTCAAGCGGATAGATTGTACCATCCTGAGCCTTTGCGGATACCGCCAGGGCGAGCAAGGAGGTAAGAATAGCTGTTTTAGCCAAGTGTTTAAGTGAATAAATCATCATGAAAATGAATTTGTTTGT
>JAKQOG010000108.1 GCA_029565395.1 Candidatus Hydrogenedentota bacterium
CCCCGTGGTACACGACATTGCCCGACCCGTCCAGGGAATATCCCACCACGATTTGACCCGTGGCACCGTTCAGGGAGAAGCCGGACTGCAAGAGCAGCGTGCCGCCCGTGGAAACAAGGTCTTCCGTGATGGTGTAGCCGCTGGGTCCAGTACGCGTCCCCCCCCAGCTTGGGGACACCACCAAAAGAAGAAGCACAAGCAACAAAGTAAAGACAAACAATGCTCTGTGTGCAGATAGGCGGAAAATATGCATTGAATAATTCCTTCCTCAAACATTCTGCCACAACACAAAATACATGTACGTCACGCCTACATAACAACACACACTAATGGTAATCTTTCCCTGAAAAAAAAGCAATTAAAAAGACCAGGACATAGTGGCCCAGACCTTTTAAGTGGTGGTGTCAAATGGGATTATGCCAATCCCGGGCAGTAACCGTCTTCAGTGTCCTCTCCGGGACAATAGTGGTAGCCGCCGGAATTGAAGAACTGGATAATCCGGAGCAGTTCGGACAGGCTGATGTGCCAATCCTGGGCATTGTAATCGCTGTCGTGCGGAGCGCAGGCCGTGTCACCCGGTCCGGGGGCATATCCGTCTTCTGATCCGGCCTGACAATGGAAGCCGTTGGAATTGAAGAATTGGATAATCCGGAGGAGTTCAGACAGGCTGATGGTGTGATCGCCATTCGGGTCAGCGGAGTGGATGCCATCGTTGACTTCGCCTTCACCTTCCAAAGCACCCTCCTCCGGTGAGCCTTCACTTTCGATAGCGCCCTCGCCTTCCACGTCGCCTTCGCTTACGCCTTCGGATTGTCCTTCGGTTTCTCCCTCCTCCGTTGAACCTTCAGAATCTTCGCCCTCATCAGATTCAAGTTCAAGGCAAAGCGCATCCACGAAGAAGTTGAGGATGCCCGAACCGGCGTTCTGATGACTTTGCAACCGCAAGGTATGCGAATTGCCATTGGCATAGGCGGCGAGATCCACGGACACCTGAGTGTAGTCCAAGTAGGAGTCGACATCCGCCTCGGTGACTTGGAACAGCACGTTTCCATCCACAAGAACCTGCATATAGCCCGCAAGCCCTGTTGCCCCCATAACCATATAGAAGTTCAGCTTGGCATAGGTGGAAACGGGGATGGTGATTGTCTGAGTGATGGCGCCATCTTCCACAATATCTTCAATGCCTCCAAACCAACAATACCAGGACCCGGAATAAGCGATTGGATTACAGGAAGTATCGCATAAAGGGGTGCCATAGTTTGTGGATTCTTCCGTCCAGTATCCACTGCCTGCCCCCGCTTCGAAGCCACCATCGGCTGGCACCCCGCTGGGACATTCATTCTGGACTTCTCCTTCGCCTTCTATCTCACCTTCACCTTCCACAGCACCCTCCCCTTCAATGGCGCCTTCGTATATGCCTTCGGCAAAACCTTCGGCTTCTCCTTCCTCCAATGATCCTTCGGAGGGTGAACCCTCGCCTTCCACGGCGCCTTCAATTACACCTTCGGCATAACCTTCGGTCATACCTTCGGTTTCTCCTTCCTCCGTTGACCCTTCGGAGGGTGAACCCTCGCCCTCCATGGCGCCTTCACCTTCCAAAATGCCTTCTCCTTCACTCTCTTTCGGCTCCATACACAGACTTAAATCGTGCGCTTGGTATACATAACTGGTCTGTTGCCACTGCACACAGTTTGTATCTCCCAAGCCGGAATTCATCCACAAAAGCCAGCAACTTGGATCCCCGGCACTCTTAAATGAAATCCAACCTTCCGCAATGGAAATATCGAATGGCAGTTCGGCTGCATAGCGATATAGCGGGTAGTCATTGTAGAGCAACCCTGTATCGGTTTTCTCCGGAGTAATCGTTGCGGAACTCACCTCGGTTCCGGGAATCCCTGCATTATCCTCGTAAATTGTCACAAGAACCGAATTGGCACCCATCGTGCAATTGTTCCATACGCTGCCATCATAATAGAGATTAAGACCCCACCATTTCACAAGGCGCACCGGTTGCGACAACCCGCTAAACCGTTCCGCGGCATAGAAATTTGTATCTGCGGAGGAGGTTAAAGCATTCCAGGATTCGGTGGATTCAATGGGAGGTTGAGAGAATATGGCAGAGGGCGGACACGTTTCATTTTCTTCTTGGCCTTCTGTGCTCCCCTCCCCTTCCATAGTGCCTTCGCCCTCCTCTTGACCTTCGGTCATGCCCTCGGCTTGACCTTCGGCTTCTCCTTCCTCCGTTGAACCTTCGGAAGGTGAACCTTCCCCTTCTACTTGACCTTCGCCCTCGGCTTGGCCTTCACTTACGCCTTCGGCGTAACCTTCTGCCTGACCTTCGGCCTCTCCCTCCTCCGTTGAGCCTTCGGAAGGTGAACCTTCGCCTTCTGCCTGACCTTCGATTTCACCTTCGCTTCCGGTTAAATTTCCAAAGACTGTTATTACCAAATGCATATCCGGGAAACCAAGGCTTGATAAGGGTACTGGTTGAGAAATATCGCAGCCGGCTGCGGCGATGTAGCTTGACGCGGTTTCTCCGGCAGCGTTGGAACCGATAAAGAAACTGTAATTCGATGCTTGGCCATCTGGAGTGAATATTTCTACGGCCAGATCCAGTGTGGAAGGATCTGTTACAGTTCCGTTTACTGTTCTGCCCACCAGGGCCAGACTGATGTCGGGAAATGCCGGATCCGTGACAGAGCCAATCAGGGAGAGGTTTTCTATCAGGAAATCCATTCCCTTCGGGATCGTATAGAGATTGATGGTAATAGGTTGGGGTCCGCCCGTGCACGAATCCACGCCAAATTCAACGCAGGTTACATCAAAAGAATTGGTGATGCCATACTCCGTCAAATCAAAACGCCGCAGATAGCTATTGTCCGTGTGTATCCCGGAATCACCATCATAGACGCATGCGACGGAATTTCCCCAGGTAATGAGCGAGGCGTCATTGGATTGTGTGAAGGACAAAACACCTGTGCAGTTCCCTTGGTTTTCACAACTTGATCCTGGAGTGATTTTCACGGCACGGCAGGCGGCGGCAATAGTGTCACGCTGGGTTTGGCCCAGGCTCAGATTGATGGCGGCCTGATCCAGGGCATTGGAAAGATCGGCGTAGTCCGCGCCACTGGTCAGCAAATTTGTCTGGACCTCATAGAAAAGGTCCGCCACCTGGGAGATGCCCATGCCTGTGACGGTTTCGTCGTTAAAGACATCGCCATCGGTGAGCAGGTAACAGAGTTTGTTACCCACGCCGGAATTTGTATGCACGCCACCTTCATCGTCTGTCCCAGAATACCAGTAGCTGCTGCACATGCTGTCCGGACAGCCGTAGGCGGGCGGGTTTGACATGGAACGGAGGGCGCCAATGGGCAGATCTTCGCCGGTGAGCCATCGCACCTCCGTGGTGTCGGTTCCCCGGCCATTCGTCAAATCTACAAATTCCCCCCAAATATCCGAAAAGGATTCATTGATGGCGCCGGATTGTCCCGAGTACACGAGATTCGACTCATATTGGGTGACCCCGTGGGTCAGTTCATGGGCAACAACATCATCGGCGGCCGCGTAACCTTGACCGAAATACATCCGGGTGCCATCCCACATGGCGTTATCCCAGGGACAACCCTCGCCTGGGTAACAATACCGGACAGTGGCGCTCAGGGTGTAGCCGCTACCATCAATACTATCGCGGCCATGCTCATTCATGTAATAATCATAGGTGTCGCCATAGAAATCATAGGCTTGGTCGGCGTCCGTGATACCGCACTCCCCCTGGCCTTCGGAACGCACTAGTGTCCCAGGATCCGCTGCCGTATTAACCGAGTCATAGATCTGCCGGTTTTTCGCGGTTGGAATCAAGGTATAGTGAAGAGGAATACTTCCGTTTTCCGCGTCCACCAGCACTAATTCTTTAATAAGCGCGCCATCCGTGGCTTCAATCACCACACGCCACACCAGGCGGTCTGATCCTTTCATGTTCAGCACGCATGGAGAGAAAACCATAAGTTCCGGGTCTTCCACAGTGCTCAAGGCATGCGCCCCATACAGATTAATACCTGTTACCATGGCCACATCGACCGCCGTGTTCTCATCCATCACGGCGCTGAGGGAGAATCCTCCCGTACTGCGGGAAATATCGCTCATGACGCATTCCACGCCGCCGGAATCGCTTACTTGAACAATCGTCTGCCCGGCAAACACCGGTATGCCATCGATGTACTGTTGCATGCGGACATAGCTGCGGATCGTATCCTGCTTGACCCGCATTACATTAAACGTTGTAGCGGCACTAACGCCAAAGGCTTTGGCATGTTCCTGTAAAAATGCTTTCGCGGCGGACTCTGGCGTGCTTCCAGCGCCCTTGACCCAAAAAACTCCGCCTGGGGGGCTGCCCGCAAACCTAACCACGCCGTCTTGTGCGCGAACTACGCGGGGCGTTTCTGAACCCCCCACAGAGGCAGTTATCAATGCAGTAACCGCTTGGTTCAAATTGTCCACCGCGCTGGCAGGTGTGTTTGTCTGCGCCCCTGCCTTGGATGCAATAAGAACTCCCGCGGCTATAAGAAAAACAGTGGTGAAAAGACAAAAATACCCTCTCTCAATTATCCCACGAGCCATATAAACACCTCTTACATTTATTCCCTTCTTTAACATGTACAACTACACGATTCCAAATAATTATACCACCATATTGGCGGGAGATAAGCACTATTTTTGGAGAATGAAGATAATTTAATAATTCGAAAAACTCATATGATCGTTATCAAGCAGTTATTGCGTATCATATTCACGTCGATTCTTGCCCAAAAAGAATGAGATTGGATTGTTTGATTTTCTATTTGTTCAGGCGCTCCAGGGGCGGGCGCGGGTTTGAAACTCGGCGATAACTTCCTTGGCGATATTGGCATCCTGGGCAACTTGGAAATCAAACATGCCTGCACAGATAAAATCCGCGCCGTTTTCGAAGGCATAGGTAAAACCGTCGCGGACAGGAATTGCACCAGCCGCCATAACCTTAAAAGCAATCCAGGGAGTGGTTAGATTTTTCATAACTTCGATGGTGCGTTCGGGATCTTCTTCGAAGAGGTTGTCGTGCCGCTCTTCGATTTTTGCGGACCAGTAGTTTTTGTGATGAAAGGTTTTCATGTAGAAGTCGGGTTTGATGCCGGCCTTTTCGCATTCCAGGATTACTTCGAGATTGTGGCAACTGATGCCGGCGATGGCGTTACGCGCATGGACTGTTTCGACGGCTTTGGCGAGTAGATCGACGCGGCCCTGGCTTACGAGCGCGTCACCCATTTGGCCCGTGGTGAATACGCCGATCGCGCCCATTTCAATGGCCTTTTCCGCGTCTTGGGGGATAATTTCCGGATTGACGATCTGGGCAATCCACTGAATCTTGCCACCCTGTTCTTTCCAATATTTTTTCAAAATACGGACCGTATCCGGATCGAATTTGAGCATGGCGGTGTTAACAC
Organism: Candidatus Hydrogenedentota bacterium; assembly: GCA_029565395.1. Taxonomy (GTDB): domain Bacteria; phylum Hydrogenedentota; class Hydrogenedentia; order Hydrogenedentales; family CAILVY01; genus CAILVY01. Next base: position 5,478 of record JAKQOG010000108.1, read on the forward strand.
CATTGGTTTCGCAGAGCCGGAACGTCTCCATCACCTTGTCATCATTGAAATAATGTTTTAGGAGATCGGAAACATATATGAGGTCGCGGCTATGGGCATAGCCGCTGATGAGATTGCCGCCGCAGATCAAACGGCTGATCTTAACCTTGCCCACCTTGCCTGACTGAAGCTCGCGCGGGGCGACAGTCAACGAGGGCGCTTCCGGAATATCCTGGGCATGCGCAAGGAGCACGCGCTCCTCGATGCTCATTGCCACAGCGGCGCCGGTGGTAACAGCAAGGGTTTCTTTGATAAATCCGCGGCGATCAACCTGCTTGGCCATGGAGCGTCCTTCCATTTTGTTTTCACAAGAGTATAAAGGGAGAGAAAACAGCGTTCAAAAATGAAGTGGCGGGCATATTTGCTAATGCACTCGTCCTTTTTACGGGAAATGAAACAAAGAAGACCGGCATTACAATGATTATTTGCCGCAGATCAGATCTGCGCTGATACGGCCGGATTCGTAGATGGTGGGGAGACCGCTGCCGGGATGCGTGCCACCGCCCACCAGGTAGCACCGGTCCACTTCTTCGAATTTATTGTGGGGCCGGAAATAAAGCATCTGGCCGATGTTGTGAGCGAGATTAAACGTGGCGCCGAGATAGACGTCATCCCTTTCCCAATCCGTGGGGGTGATCACCCTCTCGGCGATAATATGCTGTTCGATATCACTCATTGATGTTCGCGTTTTAAGCGTGGTCATGATCTGAGCGCGCACTTGGTCCTGAATCTTGGGCCAGTCAATGCCGCTGGTGTTGTTCGTTACAGGCGCTAGCACATAAAGCGCGGAATGCCCTTCCGGGGAGAGCGTGGGATCGGTGACATCCGCATTGCGCACGTAGATGGACAAATTTTCGGAAACCCGCTTGTGCACGGCGATATCTTCAATGTTCTTGCGGTAGTCCGGAGCGAAATGAATCGCATGGTGCGGTTCCGGGTAGCATTTGTCGAGACCGAGGTACAGCATGAACGTCGAACAGGAAAACGGCCTTTTCCGCAACCGATCGGGGGTGTATTTTTTCAATACACCCGGTTCAAAAAGTGTGTTCATGGCATGGGCGAAATCGGCGTTAATAACCACGGCATCCGCTGTGATTTTTTCGCCGCCGGTCAGTTCCACCCCCTCCGCAGTGCCGTTTTTCACGAGAATGCGTTTCACGGCATGGTTAAGGTGAATCGTTCCGCCGTGCTCTTCCACTACGCGCGCCATCGCTTCCGAGATCCGGCTTAATCCTCCGCGTACGTGCCAGATGCCATGAGCGTGTTCCACGTAAGGGATTATGGTGAAGGCGGCGGGACATAGCCACGGGGACATCCCGAGGTATTTCGCCTGGAAGGTGAAACAGATGCGGAGTTGCTCGCTGGTGAAATATCGGCCGAGGTTGGAGAAGAGAGATTTTCCGAGGGAGAGATACGGAAGCGCGCTGCGCATTTCCTTGGACAACATGGCGGAAAATTGGGAGTAATCTTTTTTCAAACACGGCTCCATTTTTTCGTAGCGCCGCTTTTCTATGCGCAGAAATTCGTCCAATCCTTTTTCTTCGCCTGGGAAGTGGCTGGCTATTTGCTGCTTGAGCCGTTCGTGGTCCGTGGTTACCTCGATGCGTTTATCGCCGAAATTCAAGGCATACATCGGGTCGAGAAAATCGAAGTGAAGATAATCGCCACTCTGTCTTCCAGCCAGTTCGAACACATCATCCAGCAGAAATTTCATCATGAGGAAGGTTGGACCGAGATCAAATATGTAGCGATCTAGTTCAAGCGTGCGGTTGCGTCCCCCGACCCGGTCGTTTTTCTCAAAAATCGATACCTTGAATCCGCGCCGGGCAAGAATCATCCCCGCAGTCAATCCACCCGGCCCCGCACCCACAATTACAACATGCTTGTCACCCATAGTGAACCTCCAAGGTATTCTTTCCCCAATATTACCAAATTACTTCTATATTCGCTCTTTGAATAACAACATCTCTCGTTACCAACGGAAAGTTCATCTTAACCGCAGTGCGTATTTTTTGAATTGAGTTCCCGGCACGAGCAGAAAGCTGTTTTGACCCCATTAAGTACCACACAACTGCATGGGTATCAAGCACCAATCCTTTCATATGTTTCCTTCGCGGGGAAATGAACCCCACATTTCTTTTCGGATATCATTAATCTCACTTTCGGATATGTCAATGTTTAAATGTGCCCATAATCCTTTGAGACAACGTTTGGGTTTTTTCGTGCCCTCTTGTGTAAGTGATTCAAGGAAATCCAACAATTCCTGTTGTTTGTCTTGTGGAAGTTCACGGATACGTTCGGCAATTTCCTGAGTAAGCGTCATAATATTACCTCAGCAAATAATTTTCTCGCTCTCAGCGTATCATGCGTCGTTTGTAGGTATCAAGATATCAGCTTGTCCTTAAGATGATGCCCAGTATACGACTTTTTGGTTTGAATGATCTTTTTGGGCGGACCGGCGGCGATGAGGCGTCCACCGTTGTCGCCGCCTTCGGGGCCGAGATCAATGATCCAGTCGGCGGTTTTGATGACGTCGAGGTTATGTTCGATGACGATGACCGTGTTTCCATAGTCCACGAGACGATGTAATACGCGCAAGAGCTTATCAACATCGACGGCATGGAGGCCAGTGGTGGGTTCATCGAGTATGTAGAGCGTGCGGCCGGTCTGGCGCCGGGCAAGTTCGGTGGCGAGCTTGACGCGCTGTGCTTCTCCGCCGGAAAGCGTGGTGGCGGACTGACCAAGCTGGATATAGCCGAGTCCGACATCGTAAAGCGTTTCGAGCGGACGGTGAATGGGGGGGATGTTTTTGAAGAATTCGCAGGCGTCTTCGACCGTCATCCCCAGCACCTCAGCGATGTTTTTGCCCTTGTACCGGACTTCGAGCGTGTCGCGGTTATACCTTGCGCCATTGCAGGTTTCGCAGGGCACATAGACATCGGGAAGGAAGTGCATTTCGATCAGGATGAGGCCGTTGCCCTCGCATTCTTCACAACGTCCTCCACGCACATTGAAGCTGAACCGGCCCGGTTTGTAACCGCGCGCGCGTGCTTCTGGGGTTTGTGTGAACAGATCGCGAATTGGGGTGAAGAGCCCGGTATAGGTCGCAGGATTTGACCGCGGGGTGCGGCCAATGGGCGTCTGGTCGATATCGATAATCTTATCGATGTGCTGGAGGCCTTCGATGCGATCGAACTTGCCAGGGCGCAGCCGCATGCCGCCGTGCAGTGCGCGCAGCACTGCGGGGTAAAGTGTTTCGTTGATCAGGCTGGACTTTCCGGAACCTGACACGCCGGTGATGCAAATGAACGTTCCCAACGGGAATTCCACGTTCACGTTTTTAAGGTTGTTGTGTTTCGCGCCATAAAGTGTCAGGTAATTGCCGTTGGGCTTGCGAAGGGTCTTGGGACAATGTATCTGGAATGCACCGGAAAGAAATTGTCCGGTCATGGATTCCTTCACTTTCAGGATTTCTTTCGGAGTTCCCTGTGCTACGATGCGCCCGCCATGCACGCCTGCACCCGGCCCGAGATCGATTACGTGGTCCGCGGTGCGAATGGTGCCTTCGTCGTGCTCCACAACAATCACAGTGTTGCCAAGATCACGGAGCCGCAACAGCGTCGAGATCAGTTTTTCATTATCGCGCTGGTGCAAACCGATACTGGGTTCATCGAGGATGTACAGCACGCCGACAAGGCCTGATCCGATCTGTGTGGCGAGCCGGATGCGTTGCGATTCCCCGCCAGACAATGATCCCGCCTGCCGGTCAAGCGTCAAATAATCAAGACCGACGCTGACCAGAAAGCCGAGGCGTTCGCGGATTTCCTTGATAACGCGTTCGGCGATGATTTTTTGCGCGGGTTTTAACTTGAGTGTGTGTATAAACTCCAACGCATGTGCGATGGTCATGCCGGTCGCGTCCATGATGGTTCGTTCACCTACTGTTACCGCGCGGGATTCCGGGCGCAGCCGTGATCCACGGCATTCCTGGCAGGGGCGCGCCGCCATAAATTCATCGATCATCTCGCGCGCTCGATGGGAATCCGTTTCCCGGTAGCGGCGTTCAAGATTTGGAATCACTCCCTCAAACACACGCCGCACTTCGTATTTCCGCTCCTCGTTGGAGAACGAAAAATCGATTTCCTCCTCTCCAGAACCATACAAAACAATTTCGTGAAAAGATTCCGGCAACTTTCTCCAGGGCGTGCGCTCGCTTTGTTTGTAATGGCGGCAAACAGACACCAGCGCGCGGCGGTACATGCCGTCCAGAACGGCGCGCATGCTCCAAGGCCGCACAGCCCCCTCTGCAATAGAAAGGTCCGCGTTGGGCGCCACAAGTTCCGGATCGATTTCCATCACCGAGCCAAGGCCTGTGCAATGCGGACATGCTCCGTGTGGATTATTGAACGAGAACATGCGGGGTTCGAGTTCCTCGCAGGCGATGCCGCAGTCAACACAGGCGAGATGCTCGCTTTGCAGGATTTCCCGCGCGGGCTCGCCGGGAACCTCATGCCAAATGCGGATTAGGCCCTTGCCCAACTTCAAGGATATCTCGACGGAATCCGTGAGGCGTTTGCGGATGTCATCCTTTACCGTCAGTCGATCCACCACAACGTCGATGTCGTGTTTGACGTAGCGCTCCATCTGGATATCGTCATCCACGTGATAGAACTGCTTGTCCACGCGCACCCGCACGAATCCCTGCTGCTTGATGTCTTCGATCACCTTTTGATAGGTGCCCTTGCGTTGCCGGATCACGGGCGCAAGCAATTGCACGCGGCTGTTTTGCGGAAACGCCAGAATAAGATCCACGATGGACTGCGGGGTCTGTGATTCGATCACCTTGCCGCATTTATAACAGTGCGGCGTGCCAATGCGCGCAAAGAGCAGGCGCAGGTAGTCGTAGATTTCCGTTACGGTACCCACGGTAGAGCGGGGATTCCGGTGCGTGGTTTTTTGTTCGATGGAGATCGCCGGGCTCAACCCCTCGATGTAGTCGACATCCGGCTTGTCCATCTGTTCGAGAAACTGCCGCGCATAAGCGGACAGGCTTTCGACATAGCGCCTTTGTCCTTCCGCATAGATGGTATCGAAAGCCAGGCTTGACTTGCCTGAACCGCTCAACCCCGTAATCACCACCAGGCTGTCACGGGGAATTTCCAAATTCAGATTGGCGAGATTGTGCTCCCGCGCGCCGCGGATGATAATCTGATTATGAGAATGCTTTGCTGCCATAACTGCCGATGTTCCAAAGAATATGTGTCGAAAGGAACATCAGTATACCCCATTTTCATCCTGAAAGTCGTCTTTCGCACCGAACCGACGGAGGGTGCGGCCGCTGGGAATGCCCCCTGAAGGGATGGCCTTCACGGATACATGGACATCTGTTAAAGAAATACGAGGCTGGTGCGCTCTAAATAGCACCGGCCTCGCTTTGATTAATATCGGGAAATAAAAGATTGCCTTGCCCAGGTGTTACGGGAGAACGGGAACAGCGTCCGTTCCAGAAAAGGTCTGACCGTCCTTGAGCGTCCCTGCGAGGGTCAGCTCGACAGAGGGCGGAGCCGCAATGCCCTTCACCGCGGCCATCTGGAACTTGGCGACAAAATACCCTCGGGCATCCGCCTTGGACCATGCAATCGGAATACCATCGAGTGTCACAGACGCCGATGCCACCGAACCATATGGAAGGTCAGTGTGGACCGTTACCCACGCAGTTGAATTTGACGAAAGCACGAGAGTCTGCGGTGCGATAGTGATTTCCGTTTCCACCTGCGCCAGTATGTACCCGCCCGAACTCACCCAGGCAATACCCACGGCTACTCCAATAACCAACAAACACGAGATAACCATTTTCTTTTTCATATCCAAATCCTCCAGTAGTTATACTTCCTCCAAAATCCTAAAGAGAGCAATTCCTATGCCATGCATGCAGTAACTCTATGGAGTCTCCCCAGAAAAGGCGGAAATCATCTAAAAATTTTCAAAAAATACGTGTGGCGAAGGAGCTTTGGAGTGATGCTTCGGCAACATACCTCTGATTTACTGTGCAAATTTTGCATAGTCTCTTCAGGATTGTGTCAACTTTGCAGATCTTCCCATGGCGTTTGGGTCAAAAATGTTGGCACGCTATTTGCTTCCATTATGCGTGTGGCAAAAAGCCACAAACAAACCGTAACTACGGGCGTGTTGGCGCTAGAAAGGAAGACGAGTATGAAAAAAACGACAAGAGCGATGTTAATCCTAATGGCGGGATCCTGTGCAATACTTCTGGCAGGATGCCCGGAAAACCTGCTTGAGACCGCTAAAGCTGCCTATGCATTTGTAGATGTGGATGCGGACGCAGTCTGTGATACATGCGGTCAGGGAGTCGATGAAGACGGCGACGGCGTGTGCGACAACTTCATTGACGAGGATGGCGACGGGTATTGCGACAATCGTCAGTCCCATGTGCGTCTTGGTTGGGGTCCGGGCGGCTATCAGTTCAGAGATAGCAACGGCGACGGACTTTGCGATTTGTGCGGCAGCGGAAATGTATATGGCGACGGGGTCTGCGGCAACTTCATTGATGAGGATGGCGACGGGGTGTGCGACAACCGCCAGTCGCACAAACGTCTCGGTTTAGGCGTCCACGGGTATCAATTCCAGGATGCGAATGGCGATGGACAATGTGATCTGTGTGATGGTCATGATTTGAACGGCGACGGCGTCTGCGACAATTTCGTGGATGCGGATGGCGATGGCATCTGTGACAACAACCAGTCGCACATGCGCTGGGGTTGGGGCCCGCAAGGATATCAGTTCCAGGACGGCAATGGTGACGGTGTCTGTGACCGTTGTGGCGGACAAGATGAAAACGGTGATGGCATTTGCGACAGCTTCGTGGACGCGAATGGGGATGGTCTCTGTGACAATCACCATTCCCATGAACAGCATGGAAACGGCAACGGCGGCGGTAATGGCGGTGGTAACGGCGGCGGTAATGGCGGCGGCGGACAATAGCAATTCCGGGATACGCCCTATTAGAGATAAGGCTTTCCCGGCAGACAGAAAGGAGATAGAAAGATGAATACGATTACAAAACTAACCCTGGCTGTGATCGTCACTATGGCTGTGACGGCACTGGGCGCCGCATTCTTCGGTAGTGCTGCTGCGGCGCCAGCATCTTCGACCATGGACTCCGCGGTTGAAAATGCGCCGGCCACACCAGCACAAGAAACACAAACCTCTCCCCTTCGTGGTTCTGGCTATGTCGACAATGACAACGATGGCGTGTGCGACAATCGCGTAGCGGGCCAAAGCAAGGGAAACAGACGCGGTTACGTGGACGCGGATGGCGATGGCGTGTGTGATAATCAAGGCAAGGGTATGGGCCGCCGTGGAAATGGCCGGGGCGGCGCACGGGGCGCTTATGTGGATGCGGACGGTGATGGCGTATGTGACAATCAAGGCAACGGCACTTGCCGCCGGGGAAATGGCCGGGCTGGTGCACGGCGCGGCTATGTGGATGCAGATGGCGATGGAATCTGCGATAATCAAGGCGCCGGTGCACAGCAGCGCCGCCAAGGCCGTGGAAACGGTTATGGTCAAGGACGCGGGCAAAACAATCGGTGAATACTACACACAACCGAAATATATTCTGGCTGGCGCTGGTGGCCGTATTTATTGCGGCCGCCAGTGTTTATTCTCTGGTGAATTCGTATTACTCGGAAGTGGAGTCCCATCGGCGTGTGTTGATAGGCCGGGGGCAGACCGTGCTGGATGCACTCAAAGCGGGTATTCTTGCGCATGGCCGCATGGGCCGTTACCGCGGTGACCGGCTGGGCATTATCTTTGACGAATTGGCAAAAACACCTGATATTCTTGCTCTTGAATTGCGTGGGCCGGATGGGAAGGTTGTAGCCGCCGGGGGAAACCAGGAGGAAATTCCCAAAACGCGGTCAGAAAAGTCCCGGTGGGAGTCGAACCGGCTGATAATGGCTACGCAAGTTAATCTTCTGGCGGAGTGTGGTCCTGGCAATGCAGGGCGAGGCAGGCATGGCTGGGAAGATATGGAGGACTGGACCTCGTTTTCGCAGGGTATCTATGTCTTGTTAGCAACCTTGGATGCTTCTGAGGTTTATGGCGCAATACGGCGGCATCAGTTTCATCTTGTCTTTTCTATTGGCGTCGTTTTTGCCGCACTAGCTTCGGGCACACTGGCTTTGGCGCTTTTGCTCAAGCGGTCAGAATGGGCCGTCCTGCTGGAACGGGAACGGGAACGAACCCGGCGACAGGAGCAGATCGCCCGCTTGGGGGCGGGACTCGCTCACGAGACCAAGAATCCGCTTGGCATCGTGCGCGGATTGGCGCAATCCATCGGCAACTGTGAACACCATGTTTGTCCTTTGAAAGACCGGGCCAAGAATATCGTGGACGAGGTGGATCGCGCCGTTGGGGTTATTAACTCATTTATCGCACTCGCCCGGCCTCAGGAAGCGGCGCTGGCGCCTGTTGACTTGGACCGCTTTTTTGAGAATTTTCTGCCACTGGTGCAGATGGATGCTTCCGCCGCGGAAGTGAATATCCAGTATGTTCCCAGTAAATTGATTATCCTGGCCGACGAAGACTTGTTGCGGCGCGCGCTGCTGAACCTCATCCTGAACGCACTTCGCGCCTCGATGCCGGGCCAGAAAGTCCAAATAGAAACCGTGCGTGAAGTGTCAATCCTGTCTTTGCGCGTATCCGACACAGGATGCGGCATTGCGCCGGATGATTTGCCGCGCGTCACCGAACCCTATTTCACGCGTTTTTCCGGTGGCTCTGGACTGGGGTTGTCCATGGTGGATCAAATCGCCACAGCCCATGGATGGCAGTTGAAAATCAATTCCGCCTTGGGGCAGGGTACCCAGGCTTCTCTGGAAGGGATTTCAATCGTGGAGTCATCAACATGAGATCCTCCGCATGCATTGCGATAGTGGATGATGAATCGGCCCAGCGCGAGTTACTGGCCACGGCATTGCATTCGGCAGGATACAAAACGTTGGCATGCGCCGATGGCCGGGAGGCATTGGAGGCCGCGGCGCAGTGCAGCCTGATGTTGCTGGATGTACGTATGCCCGGTATGAGCGGATTGGAAGTTCTGGAATGCGTTAAAAAAGAATGGCCCGCCCTTCCCGTAATCCTTCTGACAGCCTTTATTGACGTCCGCGACGCGGTGGCTGCTATAAAAGCGGGTGCACTGGATTATCTGGAGAAACCCGTCGACATTGACGAATTGGTCGCCGCCGTGGACGATGCACTTGGGCATGCCAATCCCTTTCTTTCGTCAGAATCAACGCTTGAGATCCCGCCCTATATTGTCGCAGAAAGCGCCTCCATGCGGTCGGTAGTAGAACAAGCCTCCCGCGTGGCCGATTCCAATGTTACGGTTCTTATACTGGGTGAAAGCGGTGTAGGTAAAGAAGTAATCGCACGGTTCATCCACGAGGCCAGTAGCCGCCGCCACATGTCCATGGTGCGGGTGGATTGTGGAGCGCTTCCAGAACATCTGGTGGAAAGCGAACTGTTTGGATACGAAAAGGGCGCGTTCACAGGGGCCGAGGCACAACGCAAAGGGCAGTTCGAAGTGGCAAATGGCGGCACGGTTTTCCTAGACGAGATTGGCGAGCTCCCACTGCTGGTTCAGCCGAAATTTCTCACCGTATTGGAGACGGGATGCTTTCGCCGGGTGGGGGGGAGCCGCGAGTTTTGCACCGATGTCCGCGTAATTGCCGCCACCAACCGCGATCTGGAGGGAGACGTGCGCCAGGGAAGATTCCGGGAAGACCTCTTCTACCGGCTTAATGTCTTTCCCCTGAAAATCCCTCCTCTGCGGGAACGCCCCGACGACATCCTGCCGTTGGCGGATCACATTCTGAAGGACCGAAAGCGGCGGCTTGCACCGGCGACGGAAAGGTTGCTCAGAGCCTATGACTGGCCCGGCAATGTGCGGGAACTCCGCAACGCCATGGAACGCGCCGCCATTCTCGCCAACGGTTCGCTTATCCTGCCGCACGATCTGCCGCCACAACTTCGAAAAGCATCCATCACCCCGGAGACAAGCAGCGTGCTCGTCGGAGATATGGATGAGATTCAACGCCGCGCCATCCTTGAAGCCCTTGAAAAAACGAATGGCAATAAGACGCAAGCCGCCGCTCTGCTTGGCATCAGCCGCCGAAATCTTATCTACAAACTCCGGGATTATGGTGTCTGATACCAATCATCGGGAAAAACAACCGTGAGCCCAAGACTGGCCCCTCTGGATTTCCGTTGGTTTGGTATGGAAATGGCCTGGGAGTGGGGGTATAGGATCTGGATAAATTGGCCAAGTTTTAATTGTGCGCCGAGGTGTATACAATTCTTTCGATGATGATTTCTCGAATTTTGAGAAGAACAATATAAGGCAGCACACAATGAAAAGAATACCGGGCTACCGCATAGACCCCTTCACGAATCACCTTAATGTCGTCTTTATGATATTGTTTGTTGGCTTTTCCCCCTTATTTCTTCATGCGGAGCCGTATGCAGGGCGCCCATATACAGACGGCGACGCATATGCGGATACATGGGTGGCCACGGATGATCTTGGCCGCACTCAACCTGGCATCCAGGAAGCGGGACCGGTTAAGCCGGGAAAATATGTGGGCATTTTCTATTGGACGTGGCATTGTCCCAATCCGGGTGGTCCCAATGATGTAACGAAGATTATTAGGGACGCCGCGCCTGGCGCCGCGATTGAATGGCCACAAAATAGCGCGCCGTATCACTGGGGTGAGCCGGAATTGGGGTATTACGTGATGACGGACCCATTCGTGATCCGGAAACACGCCAGTATGCTGGTGGACGCGGGCATTGATGTTGTTCTCTTCGATACAACGAATCCTCCTATGACCTGGAAAGAGGAATATGAGGCGCTGTGCCGCGAATACACCGCCATGCGTCAAGAAGGCGCACGCACGCCGACGATAGGCTTCATTGCGCCGTTCGGCGACCCCACGTCCATCACGGATCAACTCTGGAAAGATTTGTATCAGCCGGGGCTGTGGAAGGACTTGTGGTTTGTGTGGAAAGGAAAGCCGCTGATGCTTGCGAACCGCGAATTCATCAAAGACCCGGCGATGCTGGAATTTTTCACCTATCGCCGCCCCATGCCGGATTATTGGATCGGTCCGACCGGGCCGGACCAGTGGAGTTGGCTTGAAGTCTTTCCACAACACATTTTCAAGAACAGTGAAGGCGCCGTGGAACAAATGAGCGTGGGTGTGGCGCAGAATGCGTTGCCGAATACGCCGGGTCCCGCGCCAATGAGTCACAAAACCGGTGCGATGGGCCGTAGCTGGCACAACGGCGCAAAGGATCCCCGTGAAGGCGCGGTAAATCTTGGACTCAATTTCGAAGAGCAATGGGGCCGTGCTCTGGAAGTGAATCCGGAGTTCATTTTCGTGACCGGCTGGAATGAGTGGGTCGCCGGGCGCTACATGGAATGGAGCAAGTACAAGGAATCCGAGTGTTATTATCCCGCCGGCCTGTTTGTGGATGAATATACGCAGGAATACAGCCGCGACTGCGAACCCATGCGTGACGGCCACACCGACAATTATTACTATCAACTGGCAAGTTGGGTGCGGCGGTTTAAAGGGGTGCGGGAACTGCCGAAAGCGCATGGCCCTAACACCATCGCGGTGGACGGAACGTTCGAGGATTGGAAACCGGTCGTTCCGGAATACCGGGACACCATCGGCGATGTGAAACACCGAGATCATCCCGGTTATGGCAATATGCCCTATAAAAACGACACAGGCCGGAACGATTTCGTGATCGCTAAGGCGGCTTATGACGCCCAAAACCTGTATTTCTTCGTTCAGACGCTTTCCCCTATCACGCCACACACCGATTCGCATTGGATGCTGCTGTTGCTCGATGCGGATCAAGACGGGAAAACCGGCTGGCTGGGGTATGACTATGTCGTGAACCTGGAAGTCATCAGTGACACCGCAACCACGGTGAAAGCATGGCGAAACGGTACCTGGGAAACGGCAGGCAAGGCAGAATATCGCGTGAACGGCAACGGCATGGAATTATCCGTTCCTCGCGCCTTGATTGGCAAAACAGACGGCGCCCCCGCATTCGATTTCCATTGGGCGGATAATATACAAAGTTTCGGCGATGTTTCGGAATTAGGCGTCAATGGCGACAGTGCACCCAACCGGCGATGGAATTACCGGTATACTGGAATATAAACCGAAAAAGGATCTTCATTATGGACCCAGTGGCAATAGAGCAGGTGAGCACGCTCCTTTGTCTGTTGGTCCTTCCCGTGGGCTGGCTGGAATATCGGATATTGGAGAAAAGCCGATGGGGCGTCCTGTTGAGCGTTATCAATTTGGCGCTGCTGTACGGTCCTTGGGTGGTGCTCGGCTGGAGGTCGTTTACCGGGCTTGCCTTTTCCCCGAATGTCCTGGTGGGTTCCGGAATGATGGTTGTTGCCATAGTGCTTTTTTTGACGGGTGTGCCGAGTATTCTCAAGGCTCGCGGGCAAATAACTACATGGCCCGACTCTCTTGTAACCACGGGGCCTTACCGGTTTATCCGGCATCCGCTTTATGCAGGTCACGCGCTGTTAATCGTGGGCGGTATGCTCGCGGCGGCCCCCACCCAGTTGTTTATGGCTACGCCTGTCCTCTGGATCATTGCGATAATTGCCTCGCGATATGAGGAGACACATCGGCTCCAAATCCGTTTTGGCGAAGCGTACACTCACTATAGCGCCCGAACACCCTTCCTTCTTCCTGTCTGGGGCTGGATACTTTACGGGATCATCTATCTGACGTCTGCCTTAAAAGTTCTTTGACAGGAGGGGGGAAAGAGGGGGATGAAATATTCCCTGACCTGGCAACGGCAAAACCGGCCATGAGACGGCTGGTACCCTAGAAATCCCCGAAAATCGTTGACTCTATCCAAAGATGGCTCTATCATTGATACTTTGTCGATGAAAGTCTAAATACTGAGGGAATCATTATCATGATGTTGTTTAATCCGTCTAACTTTGATCCGCAGGATTACGATCCCCGAACGCGGGAAATCATGCTGAAAACCATCGAATTTTTCGAGCAAAAGGGGAAACGCAAGCTCAAAGAAGACGACCGGAATAGGACGTGGTATACGGATTTTTTGGAGTCCCAGAGAGATATCCAGGCATTTGCCACCTTCCTGACGCCGAAGGAATACGGGGATGGCGATACGCGGTGGGATACCTTCCGGAACTGTGGATATAACGAGATTCTGGGGTTTTATGGTCTTCATTACTGGTATACGTGGCAGGTGTCGATCCTGGGCCTGGGCCCTATCTGGATGTCTCCGAACGAACTGCTCAAAAAACGCGCGGCACAGCAGTTGCTCGATGGGGAAGTGTTTGCATTTGGACTCTCGGAACGGGCGCACGGAGCGGATGTGTATTCGACCGAAATGCTGTTGACGCCCAATGGTGACGGCACGTACCGGGCCAACGGGGAAAAGTACTACATCGGCAACGGCAACAAGGCAAAGATGGTGTCGACGTTCGGGAAAATGGAGGGTTCGGGCGAATATGTGTTCTTTGTTGCCAACTACCAGCAGCCGCAGTATGAGTGCGTGCGAAACGTGGTGAACAGCCAATCCTATGTGTCGCAATACAAGCTTACGGACTATCCGGTCCCGGAAAGCGAAATTCTTTCTCAGGGGCCGTATGCGTGGGACTGCGCGCTGAACACGGTCAATGTCGGCAAATTCAATCTGGGCTGGGCGTCGATTGGCATCAGCACACACGCCTTTTATGAGGCCATCCGGCATGCGGCCAACCGGGTGTTGTACGGCATGCATGTCACGGACTTCCCGCATGTGAAGCAAATGTTCATTGATGCGTATGCGCGCCTGACCGCCATGAAGCTGTTTGCCTTGCGGGCCGCCGACTACATGCGTACCGCCACTGCGGAGGACCGCCGCTATCTGTTGTACAACCCCTTGGTGAAAATGAAAGTAACCACACAGGGCGAGGACGTCATCAACTTGTTGTGGGATGTGATTGCCGCCAAGGGTTTCGAGAACGATACCTATTTTGAAATGGCGGCGCGCGATATCCGTGCCTTGCCCAAACTCGAAGGCACCGTGCACGTGAACATCGCCCTTATCATCAAGTTCATCGCCAACTATTTCTTCAATCCCAAGGAATTTCCTGAAATCGGCCGCCAGACTCAGCCGGCCAATGATGATTTCCTGTTCCGCCAGGGACCCACAAAAGGCTTGGGGGGAATTCAGTTCCATAATTACTCCATCGCTTATAGCGGCTATGATCTGCCCAATGTGAACGTATTCAAGGAACAAATTGCCGTCTTCAAGGAGACCTTGATGAAGGCGCCGCCCGATGGTGCACAACTTAAGGACATCGACTTCCTGTTAAGTGTTGGCGAGATCTTTGCCCTGGTAGTGTATGGCCAGCTTATCCTCGAGAACGCGAAACTCTACGGGATCGGCAATGAACTGGTGGACCAGATCTTCGACTTCATGGTGCGCGATTTCTCCAAGTTCGCGGTGCAGGTCCTGGGCAAGCCAAGCAGCACTCCGGAACAGGTGGAATACTGCCGCAAGATGATCCGCCGACCGGTGATGGACACCCAGCGTTACGACCATGTGTGGAAGGAAGTATTCGCGCTCAAAGATGCATATGAGATGAAGCTGTGAACCATTTTGCTCGTCGGTTTCTACTGCCTTGACAATATACAAGCTTTCGACGATGTTTCGGAACTGTGTATTAAAGGCGACAGTGTATCCTCCCTGTGATAGAATTATCATTATACAATGACACCGTGATTCCTGTTTATCTGAAAATGCTTTTAAATTTATCTCTGTTAATTAGGAGTAATTTCCTCATCACCCAGTGTTCTCAATTTAGCTATATAGCCGCGCATAAATTGAGCGACAAAGGACTTAAGGGAAAGCGGATGTTAGGGAGATGAAGGGGACGAGATGTTTTTGTAGGATCGCAAAGGTGGTAAACAGTGCCTGACAGAGTTCTTTTGGCGTGTCAAAGTATTTGTTGTGGGTGGCTTCCTTGCGGGTGTACCACCAGACCTTCTCCGTAGCGTTGAGTTCCGGCGAGTACGGAGGAAGTTGGAAGACCTCTACCCGTTTGCGGTTTTTCGCGAACCAGGAATAGACTTCCGGCTTCTTGTGGTACGATGCATTGTCTTGTATGAGATAGACGCGATGACGCTGCCGATAATGGGGGTGAAGACCGAACAAGACCACCTTAAACCAGACTGTTTTCTGTCCAACGATAGGTGCGGGGTATTATACACAGCGTCATAAATAATTGCGCATAATATTTCGATTTTGGTATACTGCTTCCGGAAAGGAGGCAGCTATGCGAAGACTGGAGATTAGTGATGCCGATATCATGCAAGTGGCGCTTCAACAAGAGATCATGCGTTCGGACGAGTCGCGCTATGATCACCGGCTGCATGGTGTGATGCTGGTCTGCTCGGGATTGAGCACCTACGACGTGGCCGAGTTGTTTGGACAAAGTGCGCGCACAATTCAATACTGGGTCCGGCGTTTTGAACAGCGCGGTTTCGCAGGCTTGCACGAGGGAGACCGCCCGGGTCGTCCGATGGCCTTGGACGCATCACAATTGGCGCAGGTGGGCCAAGACCTGCGCCGCAACCCCCGGCAACTGGGGTATGCCCAAACCCTGTGGGATGGCAAACTGCTTAGTCATCATCTCAGTGCGGCCTATGGCGTTCATTTAGGCGTGCGCCAATGTCAACGCTTGTTTCGTCATCTGGGATTCCGGCGGCACAAGCCACGTCCGCTTATTGCTCAAGCCGATCCGCAAGCGCAACGCACATATAAAAAAACTCCAGCGCCTCGCACGGAGAAATGACATCGACATTTGGTGCGAAGACGAATGCCACTTCCAGCAACACGGCTCACGGTGCATGATGTGGATACCCCCGGAAGATGCAGACCCGGTCGTCCTGCATGCGCCCACGCGCAAGAGTGTGGCTGTATTCGGCGCGGTGCGTGTGCATGATGGCTGTTTCGTCGCACGGCGTGCTGAAACCTTCGACGCAGCATCCTTTGAGGCGTTCCTCGAAAAATTGGTGCGCCACAGGCGTAAGCAACGAAAGATGCTGATCGTGGTGGATAATGCGCGCTGGCATCATGCCCGGCAACTGTACCCGTGGTTGCATGAGCATCGTCATGTGATGCAACTGGATTTCTTGCTGCCGTATAGTCCGGATTTAAACCCGGTAGAGCGCGTCTGGAAGTTGACACGTTACCAGTGTACGCATAACCGTTATTTTCCTGCCCTTGAAGAACTCATTGCCGCTGTATGGAATCACTTCAACCTTTGGACAAAACCGAACGACACCTTGAGAAGATTATGCGCAATCATTTAAGACGCTGTGTATAGAATAGACACAAAGTACTATTTTTGATTATCTACTAATGTCTGTGATATAAACATGTTAATTAGCATAGTTGTTCGTAGAGCAAATTTTGGCAAGAATATCAAGGAGGGACACAATGCAAGATCATGGTCAGAATCAAGAAAATCTAAGTAAATATATTACTGTATACAAACAAGATTGTGAGTCTTACCGATATAATGACAAACTAAAATGGAGCCGTTTTCAGACAATAATCTTAATTGAAAGTGGAGTCCTTATCGGATTCTTTCAATATTGCTCAACACCTATAGAACGATTTTTTTGGATGATTTTGGGAACCGTTATTATCCTTATCGCATATCTTCTTGCCTTTAAAGATGGGAAAGACGAGGAAGGTTTTTTAAAAAGGATACGTAATTTTGAACAACAAGAACCCAAGGCAATACCGTATGAGCAGACTTGCTCTTTTATTTTTGGAGGATCATTCTTGACGGGGTTCGCAGTTGGTTTATTGATAGCTTTTAATATTTTTATTGCATTCTTTAAATGTATGTAGTATTGACTAACTTGGAATAATGTATACTAAATCATTATGCTTTAGAACCTCTAACAAAACCGCTTCCTTATGACCATACGCAATTTTGTGTATTGGACTCGGTACCCCAAACAATGTCATTTTTAAGCATGCTTGTCTCTGTTTAAGAACTCAGGTAATGGGTTTTGTTAAAGGTTCTTATTGAAGTTCAAAATAACAATTCCAGCCATTACTTCCATTGGACGGGGGCGGGTTTTCGGTCGATCCAGTGGTGAAAGGTAAATTTGGAATACCCGATGGCGAGTGCGGCGCACACGCGGTGATGCTTGGGTACGCCGATCAGTTCCGGAATTTTAATGCCGTGATCACATGCCCCCACGATAAAGCCGGTATATAGGCTCATCAATCCGAGGGTTTCACACATGAGGCTGGCATTTTGCACGGCTAACTGCGCGCTTTTATCCGGATAGGCGAGGGCGGGGTCCGCGTGCAAGAAGAGCAGGCAGGGCGCGCCGCGCAATATTTTATCCCGGCCGTCCCGGCCTGATTTTGCGGCGATCTCAAAGCAATCGAGCATTTTCATGGCGCTTTTTACTTCAATGGGCTTTATGATTCCGTAGAGTCCGCGAATCACGGGATTTCGGAGCAATTTGGCGCTCTGCCCTAAAAACGCCGCGGTGAGATCAGTGATGTGCTTGAGCAGGGCGGGATCCTGCACCACGATGTACTGGGTGCCCTGAAAATTATGGCCCGTGGGAGCGAGCCGTGCCGCTTCGATGATTTTCTCCAGATGTTCTTTGGGCACGGGTGTGTTGTTGAACACCCGCCCGGACCGCCGTGCGCGGAGCAATTCCATCAGGGTATCCGTATTGGGCAGGAGGTCCTTTGCAATGGGCCGAACACTGCCCGGCGGGAAATCGGAGTGTCGAATCGCTCCGTTGGCGCACAAGGCGACACAATGTCCGCAGGAGATACAAAGATCGGGGCGCGCCACACGCGGTGTAGTTCTCTTTTCTCCGATGGCGAATACCCCTTCGGGGCATGCCTCCGCGCAGGTATTGCAGTGTTTGCACAGATCGGAAACGATGGTTATGTCCGGCATAAGCTCTCCTGATAGTCATTTTTTATCTATACGTTGCGGGTAGAGTACCATAGGCCGGGTTGAATTTCCGGTTTTGAGGCGGTAGGCTCCTTCCCGGTGCAGGAAGGATCCATTGTGAAACGGCGTATCGTTTATACAGAATACATTAATCGTGTGCATGGATGCTGGCTGGGAAAATGCATCGCTGGCGCCATCGGTGCATCCTATTGCGGGCAAGAGCCGCCACAGGAAGTGCTCTTTGTACCCGCCATGCTCGAAAATCTGTTTCCCAACAGCGACCTCGATCTGCAAGTGCTTTGGCTGGAAGTGCTGGAACAAAAGGGCATCCATTTTACACGCGAAGATCTTACGGCAATGCTCGAGAAGAAATGTCCCTACACACCCAGTAGCTCAGCAATGCGTTCGGAGATCTGGGCGTGTGTGGCGCCAGGAAATCCTGTGCTGGCGGCGGAATTGGCGGGTCGTGGATCCCTTGCCGGTCCTGTTGAGGAATTCATGTACGCGGAACAATTCCTGGCGGTCATGGAAGCAATGGCATTTATCGAACCCGATCTGGAGGTATGCCTGGATAAGGCATTGGACGTTGTTCCGAAGGATTCACCTTTATATAAGATGGTACGGGATGTCCGGGCGTGGTGTAATGAGACACCTGATTGGAGGAAGACCCGGGAGTATTTTCTCCGCAATTACCAGTGCCCAAAATGTCCCTCTTTTTTGAAAAATAGTGGTCTCACCCTTCTCGCGCTTCATTACGGCGAATCGGACTTCATGAACACTATGATGATCGCGCTCCATTGCGGGGGAGAGGGCGAGTGTGTCTGCGCCACTGCAGGAGCCATTCTGGGCGTTCACCATGCCGCCACAGGCCTTATGAACCGGTATACCCTTATGGATCAGGCATTCGCGCTCGGTGTGAATGCCGAACGCCGCTCGGATCGGATTTGTGATTTGGCGGAAGATATTGCGCGTATCGGAACAATGTTAAGTTCTGGCAATGATGCTCTTGCAATACAGGGCATCCCAAAGGCATTGAACCGCTCCTAAACCATTGCTTTTAAAGGCGTTGCAAAATTTTATATCATGGATAAGTTCTTTTTTGGGGTTCAGCCATCACTCATAGCATCCTGAATAAAATTACTTGCGATCGCAACGTTCTTATGGTATAATGGTTGCGATCGCAACTGAAAACGAGTGTTTTAGACGCGAGTTTCGGCACGTGCAATACCTGTGGCTTAGAACAATAAATAAAGGATTTTTAGCCGTGTTACCCTCATCCGTTCCAAATCCTCACCGGAGATGCACCACCTCCTCCTCTTCCCGCCGGATGTGTTCTAAACCCTGGCGCATCCGGCGGGCTTTTTCCCACTGAGTTTCCGGTTTGTTCAAGTTCCGGTGCCGAGATTAATACATTATAGGGGTGCTGGGTGATGATGCCTTGCACCCGCAGTATGCGCATATTGGGTGTGCCTTTTAAGTAACGTTGTCTCCTGCCGTGAAATATAAGAATCCGGCGGTCCGAAATTCGTTGCGCTCGCAAATATAGTGTGGTACGATAAATTTTCTTACGTATAAAACGGGTGATAGCCTTCCTCGGACCATTGGAGCGGCGCAAACGATGCGGGTTTTGTATGGCAAGACGGAGGGAGCATGTGCCGATGGAGCGGAAGCCATGCACAAAAACTAGTAGCAACTTACGCTGGTGCGGTTGATACCAATGACAGCAAGGCTCCTTACCCAGATTTTTTCGGTGGGAGATGATAGTAGGATGCATGTCAAGGATGTTATGGAGGTAATCAATGCAAATTAGGCGCAGAAGCAAACGTATTGCCGCTTTGGGAACACTATTTGCCGGTGTGGCGCTGATGGTGTATGTACAATCAACCAGGGCTGCAGAATCTCCCAAGGGGGGAGACGCAGGCGGTCCACCTCCGGCGGAAGTGGCCGTCATCATTGTCCAGACCGAACAGATACCCTTGACCACCGAACTGCCGGGCCGGACAGCAGGTTATTTGGTGTCAGATATTCGGCCACAAGTCAATGGTATAATCCAAAAACGACTGTTTACGGAAGGTTCTGACGTTAAAGCGGGGGACACGCTTTATCAGATTGATCCTGCTCCGTTTCAAGCGGCGTATGCCAGTGCGGTGGCGAATCTCGATGCCGCCAAGAAAACCTTAGAGAAAGCGCGGGCCGCCTTGGGCGCCAGCATAGCGAATGTAGCGCGGCAACAGGCTACCGTGGCGCTTGCCAAGACCGATTCCGAGCGCGCGGAGGATCTTTTCAAAGACAAGGCCGTTTCGGCTACGGAGCGTGATCATGCGGTAACCGCGCTCGAGGTTGCCAACGCCACGCTTCAGGTTGCCGAAGCGGAGGTAGAGAGCGGCCGTGCAGGAATAGCCAGCGCTGAGGCGGCGATCAAGCAGGCCGAGGCGGCCGTTGAAATGGCGCGGATCAATCTGGACTACACAAAGATTAAAGCCCCTATTTCCGGCCGCATTGGCCGGTCTTCTATCACGGAAGGCGCTGCCGTGACGGCCTATCAGCCCCTGGCACTGGCAACGATTCAGCAACTCGATCCCATTTATGTGGACGTTACCCAGTCCACGGCAGATGTAGCCCGGCTACGCGCCCGGATAGAGAAAGGACATTTGCAAGAAGCCGGCACCGGCCAAAACAAGGTCAAGCTGCTTATGGAAGACGGCACGGAGTATCCGCTGGAGGGGACGCTTGGTTTCCGGGATGTGACCGTGGACCCCACGACAGGGTCGGTCATTCTGCGCATTGTGGCGCCAAATCCGGACGGTATTCTCCTGCCGGGAATGTTCATCCGGGCTGTAATCGAAGAAGGCATTGTTGACCAGGCTATTCTTATTCCGCAGCAAGCGGTTTCCCGTGATCGCAAAGGACTTCCCCTTGCGATGGTTGTAGGCGCCGAGAATAAAGTGGAGCCGCGGCCGCTCGTTGTTGAACGGGCCATCGGCGACAAATGGCTTGTCACTTCGGGGCTTGCCGTCGGAGATCACGTAATCGTTGAAGGCCTGCAAAAAGCGCGTCCTGGTTCCCCAGTGAAAGAGGTTCCCTTTGAAGCCGGGAAAAAAGACGCTATGCCTGCGGGGAATGCACCTCAACCGGCCCCCAAATCGAACTAACGGAGGCCCCTTATGTTATCGAGATTTTTTCTTGAACGGCCCGTTTTCGCGTGGGTGATTGCCATCGTGATGATGGTGCTGGGCGGGCTGGCTATTTACAACCTGCCCATCTCGCAGTATCCCCCTATAGCGCCGCCATCTATTGCCATCGACTCCTTTTATGCCGGTGCGTCGGCGGAGACGGTGGAAAACAGCGTCACCCAGATCATCGAGCAGAAGATGACGGGCTTCGATGACATGTTGTACATCTCCGGCACCAGCGATTCGTCCGGTGGTTCCCGTCTTGAATTGACGTTCAAACCGGGAACCGATCCGGATTTGGCATGGGCCAAGGTGCAGAACAAGCTCCAACTGGCCATGGCGAGCTTGCCGGATGTGGTTCAGCGCACGGGGGTTATGGTCAGCAAATCCACCCGAAACTATCTGATCATTGTGAACCTGATCTCCGAAGATGGAAGCATGAACGGCTTCGACTTGCGGGACTATGCCCAGTCCAACCTGGAAAAAGTGCTGGCGCGGGTGCCTGGAGTGGGCGAGGTCACGAATTTCGGTTCTCAATATGCGATGCGAATCTGGTTGGACCCGGAAAAACTGACGGATTACCGCCTGACCATAGAAGATGTAGTCCTGGCGCTGAGGAGTTACAACGTCGAAGTGTCCGCTGGTCAGTTCGGCGGCGCGCCTGCCATGGAAGGCCAGCGCTTGAACGCTTCCATTATCGTGCAGAGCCTGCTCAAGACCCCGGAAGAGTTTGCCGACATTCCCCTGCGCACCAATCCGGACGGTTCCATAGTGCGGGTCAAAGATGTGGGGCGGGCAGAACTGGGCACCGAGTCCTACGATATTGAGGGTTTCTACAATGGCAAACCAGCCGCTGGCATGGCGATTCGGCAGGCGCCCGGCGCCAACGCCCTGGCTACCGCAGATGCCGTGAAGAAAAAAATGGAGGAAATGGGCCACTATTTCCCTCCGGGCATGAAAGTGACCTATCCCTATGAAACCACGCCGTTTGTGAAGGTGGCTATTGCCGAGGTGGTTAAGACCCTTTTCGAGGCGGTTCTGCTAGTGTTCCTGGTTATGTGGCTATTTATGGGGAACTTCCGTGCCACTTTGATCCCGACAATTGCGGTGCCGGTAGTACTCTTGGGAACCTTTGCCGTGCTGGGCGCGTTCGGATTCTCCATAAACATGCTAACGATGTTCGCCATGGTGCTGGCCATCGGACTTCTGGTGGATGATGCCATTGTGGTGGTGGAAAACACGGAACGTCTCATGGCCGAAGAAGGGCTCGCGCCCAAGGAAGCCGCCGCCAAATCCATGGACCAGATCACCAGCGCCCTGATTGGCATTGGCCTGGTGCTCGCCGCGGTATTCGGCCCCATGGCGTTCTTCGGCGGGTCCACCGGCGTCATCTACCGGCAATTCTCCGTGACCATCGCCACCGCCATGTTATTGTCGGTGGTCGTAGCCTTGATCCTGACGCCGGTGTTGTGCGCTTCACTCCTCAAGCCGGTGGCCAAGGGCCACGAAGCGGCGGAAGGCGCCATTTTCTTCCTGCGCCCATTTTTCCTGTGGTTTGACCGCCTTTTTTACAAATTCCGGGACGGGTATGTGAAATTGGTTGGACGCGCGCTTGCCAAGAAAGTACGATACCTCCTGGTTTTCATCTTGATCGTGGCAGGACTGGGATTCCTGTTCATGAGAATGCCCACCTCTTATCTTCCAGACGAGGATCAGGGCATGCTCTTGTCCCAGATCATCATGCCGACCGGCGCCACCTTGGAACAGACCCAGGCCGTTGCCCGGAAAATTCAGCGCTATTTTGCTGAAAATGAAAAAGAATCCGTGGAATCGTGTATGACCATTTCCGGCATAGGCTTTTCCGGGCGTGCGCAGAACAACGGCATGGTGTTTGTCAAGTTGAGGGATTGGGACCTCCGAAAACGTGCGGACCAGCGGGCCAAAGTGATCGCCGGACGGGCTATGGGAGCGTTTTCGCAGCTGCGTAACGCCATGGTCTTCGTCTTTCCGCCTCCCGCCGTCGTCGAATTGGGAAATGCTCAGGGGGTTGATTTTCAGTTGTTAGACCGGGGCGGTCTCGGTCACGATGCTTTGATGAATGCGCGCAACCAACTTCTTGGCATGGCATCGCAGGATCCCAGATTAAAGAGCGTGCGCCCCAATGGCATGGAAGATGTGCCGCAGTTTCGGGTGGATGTGGATTGGGAAAAGGCCGGCGCGCAGGGCATCCCCATTACCTCCATCAACACTGCCATTTCCGCGTCTTTTGGCAGTTCTTATGTGAATAACTTCATTCAGGGCGGACGGGTCAAGAAGGTATATGTTCAGGCGGATGCCCCATACCGCATGCTCCCCAAAGACCTCGAGAGTTTATACGTGCGAAACACGGCCGGGAAAATGGTGCCCTTTGCCTCGTTTGCCACTACGCGGTGGACATCTGGCTCCCCGCGCCTGGAACGTTTCAACGGTTTTCCATCCATGAATATTTGGGCTGAACCGGCGCCGGGGAGGAGTTCCGGTGAAGCCATGCAGGCGATGGAAGAAATTGTGAGGCGGTTGCCTCAGGGGATTGGCTGCGACTGGACGGGGCTTTCCTACCAGGAACGGATGGCCAGTTCTCAGAGCGCGCCGCTGTATGCCTTTTCAGTGCTCGTCATCTTTCTGTGCCTGGCGGCGCTGTATGAGAGTTGGCCCATCCCGATTGCCATTCTGTTGGCCCTGCCGTTGGGGGCCATCGGCGGTGTCATTGCTTCGACATTGCGCGGATTGCCCAACGATGTCTATTTCCAAATCGGCTTGTTGACAACCCTCGGCCTGACCACCAAGAACGCCATCCTGATCGTACAGTTCGCAAAGGCGCGACTCGAAGAAGGGATGGGGCTGATCGAGGCGACGCTGGAAGGATCGAGACTCCGGTTGAGGCCCATTGTCATGACGTCGCTGGCCTTTGGGTTTGGCGTTCTACCGTTGGCGTTGAGCAAGGGCGCGGGAGCGGGCGCCATGAATGCCATCGGGACGTCCGTGCTGGGCGGGATGATCACCGGCACCGTGCTGGTCATCGTATTCGCGCCGCTCTTTTATGTGTTCATCCAGAAGACCTTTGGGAAGAAAATCAAGATCCAACCGGTCAAGAGCGCTGAGCCAATTCCATCGGGAGATCATGTGAAATGAGTAGAAATGCCCTGCTTCTGCTTTTGCTGGCCGTAATCGCCCTCGAGCCTGGTTGTATCACTCTGGCGCCGAAACATAACCGTCCGAAAGCGCCGGTTCCGGCGGAATGGCCAAGCGGCGCGGCCTATTCGAAAGCCCCGGAAGATGTCAATGTTCCGGAGGTCCAACACTTGAAATGGCGGGAATTCATCACCGATGAAAAGCTTCAAAAGGTGATAGAACTGGCCCTGGAGAACAACCGTGACCTGCGCATTGCCGCACTGAACGTGGAGCGTGCCCGGGCGCAATATGGCCTTCAGCGGAGTGAATTGTTACCCGTGATCATGGCTGCCGGCAGTAAAACCCGGCAGAAACAGACGTCGGTCACCGGCTATATAAGCACCGAGCCCGGCAAACCGGCCATGCCAGTGGTCGAGCGGACGATTACGGAGCGGGATATGGTGAGTATTGGCATCACCTCCTGGGAAATTGATTTCTTCGGGCGCATCCGCAGCCTGAAAAAAGCGGCGTTGCAACAGTATTTGGCTTCGGAGCAAGCCCAGCACGCGGCCCAGATTCTATTGATTTCCGGCGTGGCCAACGCGTATCACGCTCTGGCGGCCGATCGGGAAAATCTCAACCTTGCGGAGACGACTCTGGAGACGCAACAGGGGATCTACAAGTTGGTGAACCGGAGGTTTGAGTGTGGCGTTGACGCCGAACTGGCTGTTTTCCAGGCGCAAACGCAAGTCGACGCCGCCCGTGGAGATGTTGCCCGGTTCACACGGGCCGTGGCGCAGGATATGAACACGTTGAATCTCCTGGCGGGCACGCCAGTGCCGGAGGAGCTCCTGCCGGTGGACTTGGGCTGTGTAAGCCCGCCCAGAGACATTTCTCCCGGCACATCGTCCGAGGTGCTCCTGAATCGCCCCGATGTTATTCGCTCGGAGAATCTTCTCAAGGCGGCCAACGCCAATATCGGTGCGGCGCGGGCGGCGTTTTTCCCAAGGATATTAATCACCAGCAGCGCGGGAACGGTGAGTGCCGAATTGTCGGGGCTTTTTGATCCTGGCACCGGCGTGTGGAGTTTCTCGCCCCAAATTGTGTTGCCGATTTTCGACACCCGGATTTGGTATGCCGCAAGGGTGAGCAAAGTGGACAAGAAACTGGCGATTGCCCAATATGAGAAAGCGATTCAGAACTCCTTCAAGGAAGCCGCCGACGCGCTGGCCGTGCGCGGGACAGTGGACCAGCAGGTGTCCGCGCAGGAATCGCTGGTTCATGCGGTATCGGAAACTTACCGTCTGTCCAATACGCGGTATACGCGGGGCGTTGACAGCTACCTGAATGTCCTGGATGCGCAACGATCCCTTTATGCGGCACAACAGGGGCTGGTCTCTCTGCGTCTGGCGAAGCGTATCAATGAGGTGAATCTGTATGCGGTACTGGGCGGCGGGTGGGACGAGACTCAGCCAAGGAAACAGGGACAAACTGATATTGGAGTGCCCAAGGCGGAAGAGCCAAACGCACATTAGATTGGCCTGCTAGCAGCGAAGGTTTAGTATGAGCACTAATTGCAAGAGCACTTCCAATAGAGGAAGATAAAGATGCCCGGGAAAATGTTGTTGAATTCTGAAATTAAACAGGCGGACATGGACGCAAGCATCAATAGGGTGAAAGAGAATCGCGAGCGTATCCTGATTCGTCTGGTGACCACTATCGCGCGCGCCTGCATAATGTATGCCAAACGTTCTGATCGCCCCTTCGGCTTAAGCATAAGCCAAACGATTGTATTGGGGGAACTGTTTAATCATAATGGGTGCCGGCAGGAGGACCTGAGAGCTTTTGTCTTTCTTGATAAAGGAAATGTCACCCGGGCTCTTCAGCAATTGGAGGAATATGGGCTTGTTCAACGCGTACAGGATCTCGTGGATCGCCGTGTGACCCGGGTATATGTAACAAAAAAAGCCCTTTCAATAGATAATGAAATGTTCGCGCTCGCTGTTCTTTGGGATGAGCGGCTTACGATGGGTTTCACCCCGCAAGAGCGGGAGACACTGATCGATCTCCTGCTGCGGATGGAGATTAATGCAAAGGCTATGGTCAGAATCGAGGAAGCTCCAGTGGATAACAAGCAGCCTTCATCACAGGCTGGAATTTCTTGATGCGGGATGTTCTTATTGTTTGCTGAGCATGCGCTCGATTTGGTTGATCTGGCGGGCGGCCTGTTGGGCTGCGGGGGAATTGGGGGCCAAATTGATGATGCTTTGGTAGGTGGCGATGGCGTTTTGATAATCGCCGGCGGCACGGTAACAGTCGCCGAGTTGATCCCGCAGGCCCATATTGTTTTGGCGTAGATCTATCGCGGCCTGGTACTGCTGTTCCGCCTCGGCATATTGCCCCATGCGCTGGTAGACGGAACCCATGCTGGTATAGGCGGAAACGTTACCAGGTGCAAGCGTCGTGGCCTGCTGGTATTCGGTGAGCGCCGCGGTATAGTTGCCGTTTCGCCGGTAGTAATCGGCGAGCATTTGATGGGCGTCAGAGGAATCGGGCGCGGTGCGTGTCCAGGCTTCGAGCAGGCTTCCCTCTTCCGTAGTCATGCCGAGTTGCCGGTACATGCCGGCGGCCATCGGGTAGGACGAGATACGATCCCCGCTAAGGGATTGAAATTGGGTAAGTTCCTGGAGGGCGGAGGCCGTATCGCCCATGGTCAAATACGTCTGTGACAGGAGATAATGGGGGAGCGCGTCCTTGGGCATATTGGCCATCCAATCCCTGTAAACTTGCATCTCATCCCCGGTCTGGCCCAATTGTTTGTACATTTGTGCGAGCATCTGGTACGCCTGCTTGTTGGAGGGATCGCTATCCAGGCTTTCCTTCAGCATTTGAGTCGCAGCGTCATACTCGCCATCCGTTATCGATTGCCGGGCGTCGCGCATCAGTTGTTTGGACAGCTTCATGTCTTCGATGCTGATATCCCCCCGCATGGCGCGGTCATCATCGCCGTATTTTCTGTTCTTTTTGCGCATGAGTTTCTTCAAGGCTTTCCTGTCCAGTTGTTCTCCTTCCGATCCGGATTCTTTGGCGGCTCCAGAGGCATCCTGCGCGATGGCGGCGTCTTTTCCTTCCTCCCCTTCGGACCGTTCGCTGGATTCCTGCATCAAGGCCCGGATGGCGTCGTCCACAAGACGGCTCATGAGTTCATTCTCTTCCTGAGAAGGAGAAGAATCCTGCATTGCCGCCGCATTTTGCCGTTTAGCCTCTTCCAGGGCTTCTTTGCGCGCGACTTCCTCTTGCTTCACTTTTTCCAGGTAGGCCAGATGAGCGTTGTGAAGCGTAGCCTGCATTCGAAACATCACAAAAATGGCAGCCACAGACAACACCAGCACTAGTACGGCGCCGCCCAGCACAACAGCCTTACGCATGACTCTACTCCCTCCGCCACCGGAAGATGGGAATATCTTCCGGCCTTGGAATTACCGATCACATCTCTATAACCCGTAACGCGGAAAAGGGTTCCCGCGATGACGCTTTACTTCTGAACAGGGATGGGCCCCATGACCGGCAGGGCCATATTGGCCTGATCCACAACATTGCAGTAGGGGTTGAAGCCGCGCCCATACCACAGATACGGCGATTTGGGGAATTCCTGTACCCACAGAATGATCGTGAACGGGTCGTCTTGGGCAATTTCCATGTTGTAAATGCAGGGAACGTCCGGGCCGCCGGGACCATCGCTGAGGCTGAAACCGGCCATGCGGCCCGCCGCCTGCAGTCCGCCATTCACCTGGCTGAAGGAAACACGCAGTTGCTGGCCGTACGGCGTGGAGCGCACTTCCATTTTATCGAAGCGGGGGCCGCGCAGAATCTTGCCACCAAAGAGATCATGCTCGGCAAGACAGGCCAGGCGGCCGCCGAGTGTTCTCAGGCTCTGAGTACTCGCGTGAATCAGGTCATCCAGGGCAAGATCGATGGAAGGAACCATGCCGCAGGGAGCAAGATCGGATTCGAGGGCAAGTTCGTCCGCCTGGATGGCATTCCAGGAGGCGGGCTCATTATTGTTCACGACAAATCGTCCGATTTGAACATAGTAGAAGGGAAGATCCGGTACACCAAGATCCTTGCGCACCGCGGCTACAAACTGTTTCATCTTCTCGCGATAGACAGGCTGAGCATCAGGGTTGGCGTCAGAGCACCCTTGGTACCATAGCATGCCGCGCGCTTTGCCGCCTGCGGCGGCGAATTGCTTGCACATGGATCCATACAAGGAGGCGCCGCCTTGGTCTTTTAATGCGGGATCCCATTGCGCCATGGAGGTGCCGCCGTGAGCGGAGGCGATGAGCCCCACGGGCCGCCCCGTGCGCCGCACCATCTCTTTGGCGAACGCTATGCCCAAGCCTGCGCCCTTGGGGCCGTCGCGCCAGCCGGCAATCGCATTCTGACGTTCCTCAGGCGTTTTAAAATCCGCATGCACCACATCCGGGGATTCTCCGAGAGTATGCAAAGGCTCCTCTGCAAGACGCCATTCGTAGTTCATGGCAAACGTGTGTACTTGCGGATGTGGGGCTTCTACATTGAGGCGGTTGCCGACACCCTGCATATTCGACTGCCCCCCCAGCACCCAAATATCCCCCACCAGCACATCGGGTATGGCGAGATCTTCGAGCGGTTTCCCGGCATCGTCAAGAACGCGCAACTCCATACGATAAGGGCCACCCGCCGGAATGCCTCCCAGCGTGGCTTCCCAAGGTCCACCGGCAACGTTGCCGAGATCGGTCCATCCGATAATCTCTTTTTGCACGCCCGCCACCCGCGCCTGCAACGCCCCCGCTGCGGCCGACACACCATGTAAAACAACATCCGTTTTCCCATCCGTATTACATTGAATCACTTGATTGGGCGTGAGACCCGATTGGATCGACAGGGCATACGCCCCGCACCCCACGTTCAAAACCAATGCAAAAACGATACTCATCCGCATATTCTGCAACTGCATAAAACTCGCTCCTTACAGTCTATTCACCATTCCGAACATTCGTGCAGAATGTCGAGAATTTCCATGACCGCGTTGTCTAAACCAATGAACAAGGCGCGCGCCATGATGTCATGGCCGATATTCACTTCCAGTAAACCGGGAATCATCGCCACCGGCGCCAGATTGCGCACCGTGAGACCGTGCCCCGCATGCAAGCCCAGCGGCGTTTTCGCCACATGCGCCCCACAACGCTGAAACCGATCCAACTCCCGCGCCACCTCTTCTTTTTTCACTGCATTGGCATACGCCCCTGTGTGTAATTCCACAAAATCCGCCCCAATCTCCAGACTGGCATCCACCTGATCATTTTCCGGATCAATAAACATGCTCACCAGGATGCCGTGATCATGCATGCCGCTCACCACCTCTCTTAGGCGTTTGCGTTGCACCCTGACATCCAGCCCCCCTTCCGTGGTCACTTCCTGACGATGCTCGGGCACCAGACACACGGTGTGGGGGCGTATTCGATGTGCGATCGCGATGATTTCATCCGCCGCCCCCATTTCCAGGTTCATCCGCACTTGAAGAACGTGTTTCAGCGATTCAACATCGTGGTCCTGGATGTGGCGGCGATCCTGACGGAGGTGGATGGTGATCTGGTGTGCGCCGGCCAGTTCGCAGACTTTTGCGGCGGCGATAACATCGGGCACTTTGCCCTTGCGCGCTTCGCGTAACGTAGCCACATGATCTATATTCACTCCCAGTTCAATCATGGTCTGCATCCTCCGGTAAAACAGTATTCGGTCTTGCGCAACTCAGGAAACATGCAAATATGAGTTTACGCTTTTAGAGCTTCCGGGGCAAGCGGACTTTCCGGGTAAATTTTTAGTTGAGGCAACGGGGTACGTTCATAACTCATAAATACTGCCGCTGTGCGCTTTGTTTCCGTGTGATATAGGACATCACGTGGGGTCGCGTGGAATACGGATATTTTAGAAACAGAATTAAGAAAAAAGAGGGCGCAGAATGATTCATCAACACCGGTGCGCCACTTCGGAGTGAAACGGCGCACCGGTGTTTAATGCCTGGACTATTTCTTCCGCCGCAGGATGCGGGAGCCCGCCACCGCGCACGCGATGGACAGTCCCGCCAGCATGGGCAGGGTGGCAATGGGTACCGAGATTAGCTTAATGATAGTGAGGGCCTCGTCGTTAGTGGCCATTCCGGGATTGCCCGCAAGGTCAATACCGCTGATCTCGATGGCGGCCGGGCCAATCGGATCGCGTGTCGGATCGAGGACGGTATAGCTGTACACATAATCCGATCCATCCTTGCCGCTCACGTGATCCGCGGCATTCCCGTTGACGGTCACCTCCGGGCTATCCTGCAGCGGCTCGGAGCCGTGGAACGACAGCGTCACGACATCGCTCTCCACAGCCGTGTCCGGCGTGGCCGTAATCTCCGTGAACACGGGATCGTCCGTATCCAGGGTGATCGTATCGGTAATGGCCTGCGTGGAAATATTCCCCGCCGCATCGCGGAACTGGACATACACGGTTTTCACTCCATCGCCGGTAGCCAAGTCCCACGCCTTGCTCGCGGCATAGGCTTCCCAGCCGGACCACGCGGCGTTGTCATTGCTGAACTGCATGTCCGCCACCCCGGACCCCGTGCCATCGTCTCCGGACAGGGTCAAGGTGACCCCTATCGCGGTGGTGTAATCATCGCCGTCATTAATGACCACGGAACCCATGGGCACGGCCGTATCCAGCGTAATCGTATCGGTAATGGTCTCCGTGGAGACATACCCCGCCGCGTCGCGGTACTGGACGTACACGGTTTTCACTCCATCGCCGGTGTCCAAGTCCCACGCCTTGCTCACGGCATAGGCTTCCCAGCCGGACCACGCAGCATTGTCGTTGCTGAACTGCATGTCCGTCACGCCGGACCCCGTGCCATCGTCTCCGGACAGGATCAAGGTGACCCCTATCGCGGTGGTGTAATCATCGCCGCCGTTAATGACCACGGAACCTGTCGGCGGCATCGAATCATACAGCCGCTCAATGACATTGGAATCGTCCTCATTCGCGTTCTCCGCGAGATCCGTAAACCCGCCTGCAGGCACATAGCAGGAGAAGAGGCCTTGATTCCCCGGGACCAACTGGAAGAGGAAGGTAACACCGTCCGGCTGCGGCGTGAATCCGCTGATGATGGCGTTCGTGGTGGCAATGTCGCCCGCCTCCAGTGTGACCGTCGGTTCGCTCGAAACCGCCGTCACCTGAATAGCCCCCGCCACATAATAGGGCTC
This sequence comes from Candidatus Hydrogenedentota bacterium, assembly GCA_029565395.1. Taxonomy (GTDB): domain Bacteria; phylum Hydrogenedentota; class Hydrogenedentia; order Hydrogenedentales; family CAILVY01; genus CAILVY01. The sequence continues at coordinate 37,208 of JAKQOG010000108.1, forward strand.
AACGCAGCTTAGCGTCAGCGTCGGCGGCCAGCGGTCGTAGCTCCGCGAGAGGATGTTGGAATCTTCTTCGCTCGGATTGCACGCGAAGTCGCTGAAGGTTCCCGCGAGCACCACGCACGAGAAGGTCCCCGGCATGGTCAGCGTGGGGGTCAGCGTGAAGCTGTAGGCGGCATCGCTTCCGGTGAAGTCGATCACGATGGCGTCCACCACCGTGATGTCGCCTTCCTCGAAGCTCGTGCTGTTCTCGCTCAGGGTCACGTCCACCGTGATTGCGCCGTTCACCGGATCCCCGGCGGTGGAGGACAGGGTCGCGGTGGGCGGAACACCCTCCAGGGTTTGCCCATAACCTGCGAGGCCCACGGCGGAGTCCACGCCCTCGCCATTGCGCGCGGTGGCAAACACGCCGTACATCGTGTTCGGGGTTAAGCCGGTTACGGTGATGGTGGCCCAGCCGGGCATGGTCTGATAGACCGGCGCCGCGCCCAACGTGCCGTCCGTCTGCACCCACACATCGCCGCCGAGGCCGGAATCCACCCGGAGGCAGTATTCCGTGCCCGCCGGGTTCGTGTCGCCGGAGGCGAGGGTCACGGCCATGGACCGCGAACAGATATTCGTCACGCTGGGAACTAGCGGCTGCGCGGCGAGGGTCCATTTATCCGCCACCGTTTCGGTGGTCTCGATGGACTCGCCGTTGCGCGACTTCCCGCTGAAGGTGTAAGGGGTGTTGGGCAAGAGGCCGGCGGAAGCCCAGGGCGTATTATTCTGCTGCCAGCCGGAATCCGTGCTCATGGTGGTATTGGTGAAATAGACGCCTGAACTGCCGCTCGACAGGTTGCTCGGCGTGTTGGTGGAAGATACTTCGATGCTGGTGGGCGTCACATTCGAGAAGGTCAATCCCGACACCGCTTCGATCAGAGTGTATTTGGAGCCGATGGCCGCCGTGGTCGTGACGGACCCGCCATTGCGCGACTGGCCGCTGAACGAATAGCTTGTATTCGGCGACAGGCCTCCGGAGACCCAGGGGTCCGTGGATTGCTGCCAGCCGGAATTCGTGCCTGCGGTGGTATTCGCGAGGTTTATCCCAGAACTGCCACTGGTTAGATTGCTGGGCGTGCTTGTGGGGGCCACGGTGATCGTGTCCAGGCCCACATCACTGAATACAAGGTTAGCTACTGCCTCGATCAATGTCCAGGCCGTGTAGTTCGTGGTTTTTGAACTGTCGCCATAGGTGTTGGTTGCGCACACCTGGAAGGCGTACTGACTGTTTACATTCAAGAGGTTATGCTGCCACAATTGTATTCCAGCCGCTGTAGTGGTTCTTAGGGTAGTTGGCGGCCCGGCGCCGGGATCATCGTATACTTTGAAGCCGGTCTCGTTGCTGGAATTATCAGTCCAGGTCCAGGTGATCGTGTCTAAGCCAATCGCGGTCGAGCCGGGATTGGAGGGAGGGGTGGGAGTAGGAATCGTAGTGTAATAGATGGCGCCATTCCATTGCCGGGGGTAAAAAGTACCGCCACTAAATAAAGGGAGGGCATTGCCGCAGTTGGTTGTAATGGACATAGTGCCATTGGAAAAAGTTGTTGGACCGCCATTAGTATACCCAAGATACCCAATCGTAGTGGTCATAGTAATGAATATTCCATACACCTGACCCGGATTGAGCGTTAAACCTCCGATATTTAAAGGTGTAGGGACATTGCTTCCATTGCTTGACACTCCAGTTGCTGTTCCAAGAAGAATCCAGCCAGAAGAAGTGCCTTCATTTCCTACGGAGGTGCCCAATCGATAATAGACACTGAAATTATGGGAACCTCCTGAGTAATTAATATTCACATCAAACCTGTTAATAGTTGCTTGTGTTGTTACTTGTACATCAAACATATTTCCTGATTGACCATTATCTCGATTAAAAAGCGTTGTCAAAGAGTCTGCGTAAGACAAGCTGCATGTCATGAATAATACAAGAACCAAACCGCTCATCGAAAAGATAGGAGTTGAAAATTTGCCAGAAAATTTAATCATCGAAATTATCCCACACCGCATACGATTTCCCTCCCGGTTGAAGTTCAGATCCCCAGATCTGAGTTGGATCATCCCTTTTTCAACCTTTGTTTAAATTCCCGGTGGTTCCCCGGTGTCCCGCCAGTTGGACTTCTCCCCATGCTGGCGTATTCACAAAGGTCCCACGTCCACTAATTCTCAAAAAATCACCCAGTTTTGTGAACGGAGTGTAGCATGGGCGCACATAAATGTCAATGTTTTGGGCGATCAGTTTCGCGGGCTGCCATGACAAAAGCGCATGCAATCATGGAAAGGAATACAGCGCCGATGGGGTAGGTGAGACGCGGCATGGCCAGTGAAGCGATGAGTTGGCCGGTGTACGCGGCAAGCAGGCCCCGCATCAGCAGTTGATCCTTGCGGCAGGGGATCAATTCGACGATCCGGCAGGCGCGTGCGGCGATCCCGCCTAATCCTAGTGAAACCAGGGTCATCCCCGCCAATCCCCCCTTAAACAGAAAGTACATCCAGACATTATGCACGGTCTGGTAATCCATTTGGGCCACGCTAAAAAGCGTGGTTTTCGACACAAACCCCATGCCGGTGAATTTGCTGCCCATGCCCGCCCCCAGCAATGGATGTTGCCGGAACATCTGCAGTGCGCCCATAACCTCTATGAGCCGGCCTTTTATAGAGGCTTCCATGCCAGGCAGAGAAAGATTCCCCAAGGCCAGCAACCCTGCGGCCAGTACCAGCGCCCCGCCCAGCACTACGCCCACTATTCCCGCCAGGAACTGAAGATCCTTGGGCAGGAACAACACAAAAAGCACGATCAGCGAAAGGAAAAGGGCAATATAGGCCGTGCGCATCATTGTGATGGCGATGGCGGCGAGAAATACGGCAATTAGAAGGGCATAAACGAAACGCCGGCTCCACGACACTTCCCTGCAAAAGAGCAGGGACAGCAGCACCACCACCGCCACTTCAAAAAACATATGACCGTTCGCGCGGACCGATTGCAGCAGGAAAGGGCCGATTTGACGCTGGACGAATTCGCCCAGGAAATTCTGGACGCTCATGACGTGGCCCGCGGCAAAACAATACGCGAAGAAGGCGAGACTCGCCATCGCCACTGCAAGACTGACCAGCAGAATCAACCGGCAATAATACCGGAGATCGGCCCACCCGCCGGTGCATATCACCATCACAAAATAGGTGGCCAGAAAAATCGGATAGCGGCACTCGGCGATCAAATCCTCCAGAGGCATCTGCCGCCACAATCCGCGGCAGGCGATAAACGCGAAGAATGCGGCATATAGGAAAAAGAAATAATGAAGATTGTCTGGACGGAGATTGGCCTTGCCTGATAGAAGCCGGATCCCGCCATGTGCGATCAGCAGGAGTAAGAGCAGTTCGCGTGGGTGCCATTCCACCCCCGCAAAGGGAAGCACGAACGGGGACCTGAATTGATGACCCAGCATCAAGAGGACCAGAAAACAGGTTAGCATATACCGGGAGGGGCCAAAGAGCAGACAGGCTATTACGATCACCCCCAGGGCTGCTCCCAGGCCAATCCAGGCATCATACGCCAGGAACCCTGTAAAGGATCCTGCAAATACAATGAGTGCGGCCATGACGCCACTCACCAGAAGAACAGGCACTGCCTCCCGCCGGAAAACCGCTGGGCCGCTTACTTTCTTCGCCGCTGGTTCACTCATGCCGTTAAGAATAGCGGGGTTTGAGCGGCTAAGCAACCCCCCAAGGAGTGCGCTTAACAGGACCAGAGGCATTTGCGAAATAGTCCTTTTTTTCATGCGTGCAAATGAAAAACAACCGTTTGATCGTGAAATACTGGTGGTTTACCCAGTGTCCGAGTGGTTTTTGAGAAAAAGGGCTATTTTGCGATTGCCTGAACAAAGGCTGAATTTGACCTTTTTACGTCAGAAGGGTAGGCTATAGGATTAAATTCCTATTTTTTGAACAGAGTTGTCCGAAGAGGTTCGCGAGGAGATTTCTCCGTATGAATTGGAAGATACTTGGCCCGTTTATTGTTGTACTTGTGGTTCTTGTGGTGTTTCCCGTGCTGCCCCAACTGTTGCAAATGGTTTCCCTGGCCACTTCGGGGGAGATGCCCGTTGATCCCAATGCACCAAAACCAGGCTCCGCTCCGCCTTTGTTAAATGAAGGCAATCTGGTGGGAACCGTGTGGGAAGTGGAACCGCGGAAAAACATTAAGATTAAGGTCACATTGAATGCCGGGGGGGATGCCGTGGCGACAACGGATAATGAGCTAGTGAAAAAATTGGCGGGAACGGATACCCTCGCGGGCAAGTGGAGCGTAAACGGGGCAAAACTCAATGTGAGTACTTTTTTCCAAGGTAAAGATATTAAAACCGACCTGGACATTATTGGCGATAGAGTCTTCAAGGACGGCAGAGAAATCGTACGCATTCAATAGCGGGGCGCAATGTCATCCGTTATGGCCGAGGCACATATACTGCGGCGGAAGGTTGTTTTCACTCTCTGAACACTGGAGATAACAGCCATTGAATAACAAGGCGCTTATTGGCTTCTTAATCATCCTCGCCGGGGTGCTCCTGATTCCGGTGCTGTTAAGCACTTTCAAATCCTTGCCAGCCCCAGCAGAGCAAAATAATGCCGCTACGGATTCCGAGTGGGAGCCTGACCCGTCGGCGGTGGAAACGCCCGCGGATGAATACGAGGAATCGCCGCCCCCGCCGCCGTTTCAATTTACCGCGCAAACTCTGATCAATACGGCATGGCAGGTGCAAACCGGCGAGGGGCCGGTGGAGGTGGAGTTGCTGCCGGGCAACCAGGCACGGGCCACGCATCCAGCGGTGGGTACTATCAACGGACAGTGGCGGGTGCAAGGCAACGGGCTTACCGTGACGGCCACCTATATGGGCCATACTCAGACCATTTCTTGTTTTATTCAAGGCGATCAACTGATTTACGAGGGGTATGAGATAAAACGACTGCGCTGAATCCGCGAATAAAACAAGAGCAAAGAGCATGATCCGGCGGAGCAAGAAGTCCGCTCCATTTACGGGCAAACACCTCCCTAAGCCCCTTATTTCAGAGAATCTTCGGGGTACTGGTCCAGAATCGTTTTAATGGCCTCGCGATCCTTCAAGTACAGTCCCGTGTATACTTTATCTATCCAGTTCCGTACTTCTTTCCGCAATTCGACCGACCGGGCGTTTGCCGGATTAAGGTTCGCAGCCAGGGCAGTGGTGTATTCGTGGAATCCTTTGCTTAATTGTTCCAAGGCGGTGAGAGTATCGGGGGAGACGGTGAGGATGCCAGGCTCTAACAACAGCTTGGGCGATGCCTCTTTACCGTTTTGTTGTTTATACGCAACGACGGCGGGATCTTTGCGGAAAACGTCCAGGTATTCTTCGAGCAGCAGTGCATACTCCGTTTCAAAGGCGGCCCGCTGGACTTTTTCGTTTGCCATAATATCGCCGCAAATCTTCGTGAGGGCATTCTGAATATCGGTGCGTTCCCGGCGGACACGGTCCTGCAAATAATCGGAGAACAACGATTTGTCCGCCAATCCCGGCACGATCCGCTTGATGAGATAGGTCTGAAGCGCAGGATCGGATCCCTGAATGCGGTACAGAATGTTGGTGAAATCGGAGTCCTCGCTAGCCAGGAGTGGATAGTATTCCAGGCAGGTGTTAATATTGACCTCGATCTGGTGATCGATTTCCTCTTCCGGGCGGCCGCCTGGTTTCATGCGGACGTTTTGAATGCTTTCATCCACTGCGCGGAGAAGATCCTTGGCTTTAAGGTGATTAAAGGCATCAAAGGGGAAACTGCGAGGCGGCGGGTATTTCGTCTTGGTTTTCAGATCATACCGGGTGCGGCGCGCGGCTTCCGTGGCCAATATTTCGTTAATGTGCTGCCAATAGTTGGTGATAACCGGCGGCTTCTCTGGTTCCTTTTGGGCAGGGGGGGCGGCGGCGGCAGGAGGTTGGGGAACGGGAACTGCCTTGGGCTGCTGAGGCGCGGAGGAGGGTTGCATTGCGGCAGGCGCACTGGGGGTTGGCACAGGTGTTGTATCCGGTGTTGAGGACGCCGGCGCCATGGGTTGCGAGACTGTGGGGGGTGGCGCCGAGGGCACGGGGGGTTCCGCAGGCTGAAAAAGATTCAGGAGGGTGAATGCCACTACCACAGACCACATTGATCCGGTTGCTCCTTCCAATTCGTTGTATGGTTCCAGTGAAAGGGATATTCTACCTAAAATACGCTCTATTCAACAAAACCATCCCGGCAGGGTTGTGGCCGGGACCATGCCTGTGCCACACTTCCGTTCAGTATAGCGCGTTAGATGAAACGATCCGGAACCCATTGGAGGTTACACCATGAAGCGGGGAAAAAAGAGGCGTCCACGGGTTTTTATCACCGTTTTCTTCTGGAGTGTCTACTGGATTGGAACGATATCCGCCTTTGGCGCGGAAGATCCCAAACCGCTGGCGCAATGGAATCTGGACGAGGGGGAGGGAACGGTGGCAAACGATTCCGCCGGAAAACATCCTGGAGCAATCACAGGGGCGGAATGGGTGGCATGCGGTGCAAAATATGTGCTGAGCTTTGCCCCCCGGAATTCTTTTGTCAGCGCAGGAACTGGCACCGCACTGGGGTTGACCGGGCAGGTTTCTGTCGAGTTATGGGCCTATCCCTTCAAACGCCCGGATTCCGAAACGGGCTTGGCCGGGATCGCCTACGACAGCGTGGGCATGACTGCCTATGCCGATGGGAATTTTTACTTCTACATCGGCAGCGGCGCGAACAAATGCTATACGCCGATGAACGTAGCCCATTGGAATCATGTTGTAGGAACCTTTGACGGGGAGACGTTGCGGATTTTTCTGAACGGTGAACTCAAGCATTCCTATGCTTCTCAATTCAAAACGTACAACACCGCAGGAGAGTTTGTGCTGGGCCGTATCGCTTCCTCCGCAGGCGGTTCACCCGGAAACAGTTTTAATGGGGCATTGGGAGGGGTGCGGGTCTATGGCGCGGCATTGCCGGAGGAAGCAATTAAGGCTCACTTTGAAGCGGAGAAAAGTGCTTACCGTCGTTTAGAACAAGGCCTGAACCGCATAGTGCTTCGGCCTTATTATTATTTCGATACAGGGCTCATTCGGGCCGATATCGACTTCGGTAATTACTACCCCCTCACCGCCGATCAGCACGCGGTGTTGACTTTGCGCAAAGAAGGGGAACAAAAAAGTCTGGCGGAACTCCCCATCACGGAAATTCCGGATACTGGCGTGACGAAGGATGCCCTGTTAACGGCAGGGTTGTTGGATACCGGGAAGTACCGGCTTCAAGCGGCTATTTACACTGGAACAGCCCTTGCCGTGGAAACCTCGGTGACATTCGATTATCCCATGTCCAGTCCGGTGCCCTCCCCGGTCGCGTGGACCTCGCCGCCACTGGCCGAACCTCCACTGCTGCCGGCAGTCAAAGTTGAAGTCGCTCCCGCAGGAGGTTTGATCCTGATCGCGGAAGGTAAGGCGCCGGTGTATGTGGAGTCTTCGTTTTCCTATCCGAATGGCGGAGAAAACACGTTTGCGGAATCCTTGCCGCCAAACCCGGAGTCCACATGGAAAGTTGACGTGGAACACCCCGGCGAAAACGAATACCGCATCCGGGGAACAGGTGCATTTTATGCGATTGAGCGCACGGTCACGGTCGCTCCGGCGCGCATTGCGGTGCGCGATACAATCCATAATGTCAGCCAGAACCCCGTGGGTATTATTCTCAGCAACCATCTCCGGCAGAAAGCCTGTGCGGTGACGCGTTATCCCAATCCCGCCATATTTATGTCTCAACCCGGTCTGGGTGTGGGCCTTGTTGCGCTGGATGATGTCTACCAGACCCACGTGGAGAATTTTCAGGAAGAAGACCGCGCGGGATTGCGGGATGCGCGCCTTGCCTTGGATGCGGATGCAAGCTACACGCTCGAATGGGCAATTTATCTGAACGGATCGGGGGAGTATTACGATTTTATCAACGCCGTCCGAAAAGATGAGGGATATATTCGCACCATCGAAGGAAATTTCGCTTTTGTAGACCGGCGCATCCCGCCTTCGGACGAGTTTGTGCGTCTGCGCAATTTGAAGTACGCCAGCATCGGCTGCCTGGGCAATGTGCCCGACGATCCTGGCATCTCCGTGGAGGGCATAGAATTCATGGCGTATCCCAAAGAGTGTGCCTTATTGAAAGATACATTTAAAAAAACTCAGATGCGCTTTCCCAATATGAAGGTGATGTTTCATGTCGCCCATAGCCTCTATGCCACGGAAACACCGGAGCTCATTTGTCCGGATTCGCGCACGCTCGACGCGGAAGGAAAGCAAACCGATTACGGCGGAAACAATGTTCCGTATTACCTCAAGTATTTCAGCAAAGAACACGTGGACGCGGGATGCCGCTGGTATATTTACTATCCGGCCCGCGACAACCAGTTCGGTCAGGCGCTGCTCAACGCCGCCGATTATATGATGGACGAGCTTGGTGTGAACGGCATTTTTGAGGACGGATTGGCACACGGCTATGGCGGGGTGTATTCCTATGATCGCTGGGACGGTCATAGCGCGGATATCGACCCAAAAACAAAAACCATCGTGCGCAAATGCGCTTCGGTGAATCTGATGGGCTTGGATGTCCTCGTGGAAATGGTGCGGAAATTTAATGCGCGCGGTGGCGTGGTCATCGCCAACAGTTATCCGGGACCGCGCACCCTCAACCGGGAAAATATTATTTACGGCGTGGAGAGTGGAAGCGGCGATTTGAGTCTCACACGCCTCCATCTCGCGCCTACCGTCATTGCCTTGGGCGATCCCGGACGCATCAAGACCGAACGCGATGTCTACGAAGATACCCTCGCCAAACTCAAGTATGGCGCGCTGTACTTTTTCTATAGTGAGGGAACGTTGACCCGCCGTTCCTTGGCTTCGGAAATGTACCCCATCACGGTCGAGGAAATCGGCGAAAACGTGGTGAAGGGAACAGACCGCATCATCGCCTGCCAATCCGGGGTGTATGGCTGGCCGGGAGATCGCTCGCTGCACTTCATCCGGCATTTCGACGGACGGGGCGTGGCCACACCACACGCAAATACCACGACGGTGGATGCGGCTGGCGTGCGCACTAATGTCGAATTGGGCGCGTTGGAGAGTGTTGTGATCGAGAAAATCCCCGTAATGCTGCAATCCGATCATGCCGTTAATGTGCGGATCACTCAATATGATGAAGAAGGCGTGAAATTGGAAGGGCATTCCTCCTCCACGGCGAAGCTTCTGCTCCAGCAGGGCGCATTTGAAATAAAGAATGGGGCCGCCTATGAAGTTCGGATGAACGATGAAAAAGAATCGATCCGGGCGAACGAAAACGGTCTCGAAATCGCCCTTTCCAAACCCGGTGAACTTCAAATATCCATAAAAGCGTCTTTTGTGCCGCCGGATGCCACTTTTTCCGTAACCAGCACCTTGGACGGACAGTCCCAGCCCTGTCTGTTTGTTCAGGCGAATGCGGAAGAACCCCGGCCACTGCTCGTGGCGCTGCACCCCTGGAGCCAGGGCTTTAACACCTTTCCGGGCATGACACATTGGCAACACGCGGCAAACATTCACAACTGGCATTATCTCCAACCCCATTTTCGCGGTCCGAACAAGAATCCCGAGGCATGCGCATCTCCCCAGGCCCGCCAGGATGTTCTGGATGCCGTGGACTATGTGCTTCAACAGTATAAAGTAGACCCGCAGCGCATTTATCTGACGGGGTGTTCCGGCGGCGGTCATATGGTCCTGACCATGGCCGCGCACGCGCCTGAGCGCTGGGCCGCGGTTTCCGCGTGGTGCCCCATCACCGATCTCGCCGCGTGGCATGCGGAATGTACTGCTGCCAAGCGCTCCTACGCGCAAGACCTCGAAGCCGTCTGCGGGGGTGTGCCCGGAATTTCCGATGCTGTGAATCTTCACTATCGTACCCGCTCCCCGCTCTTCGAGCTTGCCCGTGCCGCAGCGTTGCCCCTTGACATCAACGCCGGTCTCCACGACGGATACACAGGCTCCGTCCCCGTGCATCATACGCTGGATGCCTATAATGTGATCGCCGAGGCCCAGGGCGCCGGCAAAATTTCAGCGGGCGAAATCGCCACCCTTGCCGCGGAACAAACGCTCCGTCCGCCCGCCGAACAAGACGAAACCTACGGACGCGTACTCCATCTGCGCCGCACGGCGGGACCTTCACGCGTCACCATTTTCGAAGGCGGGCATGAAGGCGACACACTCGCCGAAACCGCGTGTCAGTGGCTCGAAAAACATCAGAAGCCTGTACCGTGACTTTGGAGATTAATTACATCTGAACAGACAAGACCTGCTGCACACCGCCGGATAACAATTCAGTAATTGGGCATGAATCTAGAGATTCAATGGTTTGTTCAGGAGTTTAGCGACTACATCACAAAGAGCGGGTAGTTTCTCCTGAAGAATTATCCAAACCAAATCCTGATCTATTTGATCATATCCATGAACTAGAATATGCCGGAATCGGATAATCCTGTTATGTTCTGGAATTTGGGAAGCAATATCTGCATGGGTCTTTGATAATGCCCACATTGCTTCACCAATAATCATTAACTCACGTTCAACGGCGGCACGAAATCCTCTATCTTCCCTAAGATCAGCCAGTTGCCTTCCTTGAATAAAATTAAGCAGAAACTGTGAGGAGTCTAACATATCATAAAGATATTTCTCAGGATTATGCGGCATATAGAAGCTGTCGATCCTCATCTACTTGCTGTATAAAATAGGGATTGCGCAAGGCGCTGGCTTCCACCAGTTCCACCGGTTTTCCAAACAACTTTTCCATATCTTCGATAAGTCCGAAATATTGCTCATAGTGTTCGTGCGGTGCGCAAGGAATAAATTCCACCAGGAAATCCAGATCGCTGTCCGTTTCCCTGAAATTGCCGTTTGCCGCCGATCCAAAAAGATGCAACTGTCTCACGCCATGCTGTTGGCATAGCCGTGTGAGCGCTTCTTGTTTTGCGGCTACAAACGTGTGCATTCGAACAAAACTCCTTAATATCATCCGTACCTTCCAATAACGTCAGAATAATCGATTATATGCTATATCGGCAAATCGTTGACCGGCGGGATGGATTTTATACTGGTTTACCCTCTCCACGCCTTTTTACTAAACCTGCGAATTATTGCTTCAATTGGCCATGTTATTTTTGTGACAGTTATTTTGTGCACCCATAGCGTCTCGCCACATACTCCTCCAGCATTTCCAGAAATCGCCGCGCGATTTCCTCGCGCGTGCCGCTTAGTGTGGCGCGCTTTTCTCCATCCACGAACACTGGACATGCCGGCGTTTCGCCATTCCCCGGAAGGCTGATCCCGATGTTGGCCGCCTTGCTCTCCCCCGGACCGTTCACAACGCACCCCATCACCGCCACCTTGAGCGTTTCAACGCCCACATACTGCTTGCGCCATTCCGGGAGCTTTGACCGGATATACTCCTGCGTTTCCCGCGCCAATTCCTGGAACACCGTGCTTGTCGTGCGTCCGCACCCCGGGCACGATGTGATGCTCGGCGAAAACTGCCGCAGCCCCAGCGACTGCAGCAGTTCCTGCGCCGCGTACACTTCCTCCCGCCGATCCCCGCCCGGCGACGGGGTCAGCGAAACCCGGATTGTGTCGCCGATGCCCTCTTCCAGAAGCACCCCCATCGCCGCCGCCGACCACACCAGCCCTTTCATGCCCATGCCCGCCTCCGTGAGTCCGAGATGCAGCGGCTGCTCCGTTTTCCGCGAAAGATCACGGTACAACTGAATTAAATGTTCCGGCACGCTCGTCTTGCATGAAACAATGATTTGATTCCGCGTGAGACCACACTCCAGCGCACGCTCGGTGGAGTGCAATGCTGAGATCACCATGCACTCATTCATCACGTCTTCGGACGTCTTGCCCAATCCCCGCTTTGTGTTCTCCTGCATCTGCTCCACCACCAGTTCCGGATCCAGCGACCCCATATTCACCCCGATCCGCACCGGCTTCCCATACTCCCGCGCAATCTCACAAATAGTAGAGAACTGCACATCGCGCTGCGCGCCCCTGCCCACATTCCCCGGATTGATCCGGTATTTGTCCAGGGTTTTCGCACATTCAGGGTGACTGCGAAGCAGCCGGTGTCCGTTAAAATGGAAATCCCCAATGACGGGAACTCCGCATCCCGCATCCCGAACCCGCCACGCAATCTCCGGAACCGACTCCGCCGCGCGTGGCGTGTTTACCGTGATCCGTACCAGTTCCGAACCCGCCTCCGCCAAATCGATAATCTGCCGTGCTGTACTTGCCGCGTCTTCCGTGTCGGTATTGGTCATGGACTGCACCACCACCGGGGCGTCCCCGCCCACCTGCACCCCGCCCACCAATACCGGCACCGTCTTATGGGATTCTTTACTCATACTGCCGCTTGTCTCCATTGCACTAAAAACCCCCATATTATACCGCAAACACCCTCCAACCCCCGAAGCGTTGCATCATGCCGTGCGGTGGGATATCATGAAGGCCGGAATTGTGAGAATATTTCGGAGTGAGAATACCGCATGAACATCCAGGATCTTTTTGATCTCGTTGCCAAGGAAAAAGCATCGGACCTGTTAATCAGCGCGGGCGCGCCTCCCATCCTGCGCATCAATGGGCAATTGTTCCGAACCCGTACCGAATCCCTCACGCCTGAACAAACCCAGGCCCTTATCTACGATTTCCTGACCGATGAGCAACGCAAATATTTTGAAGAGCACAAGGAATTGGATTTTTCGCTGGCCGTTGGCCGCCGCCACCGGTTCCGGGTCAATGTCTATTTCCAAAAACAGGCCGTCACCGCCGCGTTGCGCCCCATTCCCGAAAAAATCCCAGGAATAGAAGAACTGGGGCTCCCCGCAAACGTTAAAGATCTCGCCAAAGCCCGGCAAGGCCTCATCCTCGTAACAGGGCCCACCGGCAGTGGAAAAACCACCACCCAGGCCTCCCTGATCGACACGATTAACAACGAGCGCGCCTGTCACATCATCACCGTCGAAGACCCCATCGAATATGTTCACCCACAAGCGCAGCATCGTCGACCAGCGTGAAGTGGGCGAAGACACCACCAGTTTCGCCCGCGCATTGAAATTCGTGTTGCGGCAGGACCCCGACGTCATCCTCATCGGCGAAATGCGCGACCTCGAAACCATCAGCGCCGCCCTCACCGCCGCGGAAACCGGCCACCTCGTCCTCGCCACTCTGCACACCAATGACGCCATCCAGACGGTCGACCGCATCATAGACGTCTTCCCTGCCGAACAACAGCAGCAAATCCGGTTTCAACTCTCCATGGTGTTGCTTGCCATCCTTTCGCAACGGCTCCTGCCCCGCACCGATAAAACGGGGCGGATCCTCGCCTGTGAAATCCTCCGGAACAACACCGCCATCGCCAATCTCATTCGCGACGGGAAAACCCACCAAGTCTACAGCGTTGTCGAAACCGGCACCCGCGAAGGCATGACCACCATGGATCGCGCCGTCAAAAAACTCTACAACGCCGGAAAAATCTCCTACGAAGACGCCATCTCCACCATGCGCAATCCAAAAGAAATTAAAGACACCGATTAGCCGGACTGACGGCGAATAATGCATCTTTGAAAATGGCGGACACGCCACCCGATATTCTATGCTGTGGGAAAAGGAGCGTGCTCATGGGATTCACATTGTTTGTTCTCCTGCCTATTCTTTCCGCGGATGCCATCTGGTCTTCCCAGGCGGAATCGTTCGCGCTGGGGCCGGTTCCCGCCATGGTAGACCTGCGCAACATGCTCACGCAACACCTCGTGAAGAAAAGCTGCGCGTTGCTGGACGCCACCGCGCAACGCCGCCGCGATGCACTGGCCGCGGGACAGTTCAATGCGTGGCGCGCTTCCGTCCGAGAAGCGGTGCTTAATGCGCTGGGGCCGATGCCGTTCGGCAAGGAGGGGTGCCCGCTGAATGTCCGCGTGGTATCCCGGCACGAACGCGAATACTACACCATTGAGAATGTGCTCTTTGAATCCCTGCCGGGATATGAGGTCAATGCGTCCGTGTATCTCCCGCGCGCCGATGCATTCCCGCCGCCGTGGCCGGGCATCGTGATTCCCGTCGGGCACAGCGCCAAGACCCGTGAAAGTTACCAGAAACCCGCGCAGGCCTTTACGCGCATGGGGTATCTCGCCCTCACGTTCGATCCGCCGGGACAAGGCGGCGAGAAGCGCCCCGGTAACGATCATTTCTCTGACGGGGTGCGCTGTTATCTCACCGGTCATTCCTCCAACCGCTATTTCATCATCGACGCCCTGCGCTGCATCGATTATCTCGAAACCCGCCCGGATGTGGATATGAAAAACGGCGTGGGCATGACCGGGGTGAGCGGCGGCGGCATGACCACCATGTGGGCCATGGTGCTGGACAACCGCATCACGGCGGCGGGGCCTTCCTGCTGCGCCGTGCCGCGCGCGCTGCATCCCATCCTCGACAATTACGCGGAATGTCCGGAAGTGCTTGCCTTCGGGCGCTTCTCCGCATTTGATGACGCCGACCTCTTCACCGCCGCGATTCCTACTCCGGTGCTGTTGATGGCCGGGGCAAAAGATGAAGTGTTTACGGCGGACATGAGCCGAAGCCTCGCCAACGAATTGAAGGAATCCTTTACGCAAGCAAAACACGAAGACCAGTTTTCCTTCTTCCTTGATCCTGGCGGGCATAATTACAGCCTCGCCATGGCGGTCGAGTTCACCAAATGGATGGACCACTGGGTGCAGGGAATTCCTGAGCGAAAACTTCCCGCCATTGCCGAAGACAGCCTGGAAATGGTTCCGGACGATCTCCTCGCGTGTCATCCCCGAACGGATTGCAATATGTACACCATCAACAAGGCCATGGCGCAGGATCTGCGGGAACATCGGAGCTTTGCCTCGATTCAGGAAGCCGTGCGCGCCGTGATCAACGTGAAGGAAATGCAACCGGCGCCCGAGTGCCGCGCGGGGGCGCCCTCCCTCGTGTGGTTTCATTACCTCCAGGAGTTGATGCTCACACCGGAACCCGGTATCGAACTCCCCGCTACATTATTGTATCCGGCGAAAGCGGAGTGGCGCGGCGCGGCCGTTTTGTATTTTGATGATCGTGGACGCTGGACCGATCTGCGCACCAGCGGCCCGCTGGCAGGGCTTACAGGATTCATTGACGCCAACACAAACGGCCCGGCGATTCTCACTGTGGATGTGCGGGGTTGGGGCGATTCCCATCCCGCGGATCTCCGCTATGATATCGCGGGCTGGGGCGGACGCGGGCGCTGGATCGAATACGTGTCCGCAGCGATGGGCGATCCCGTGCTGGCGATGCGCGTCCGTGATGGATTATCCGCGCTGGCATGGCTCCGCGCACAACCCCACATCGATCCCGCCAAAATCATTGCGGGCGGACACGGCATGGGCGGCGTGATTGCGCTGCACCTCGCCGCCCTCGATTCCACCCTCGCAGGCGTATTCGCGGAGTCCCCATTAGCCACCTTCGAGTCCTTGGCTGCCTCAGAGAACTATTCCTGGTCCCCGGAAGATTTTTTGCCGGGCGTTTTAAAGCATTACGACCTCCCGGAACTCGCTGCGGCCCTCACCATGCCCGCGCTTATCGCCCAACCCCTCGACGCCGCCAAAAAACCTCTTCCGAAAAAAGACGCCGAAGAGATGTACCAATCCGCCCTTAGAAAAGGAGAAAAATTCTCCCTGATTGCAGAATCCGATGCAGGCGCTATCCAGCATTTCGTGCAGAATATCCTGAAATAGTGGATCCAATCGTAATTGATAAAATGCATATGATGATTTAAACATCTGCTATACTCCTCATCAACCAATTGGAAGGAGTGGAATGTTGATGCGGGAGGCAAGACCCAAAGTACATGTTTCGGGGATTGGGGGGACAGCGATGGTGGCGGGGGCGCGGCTGGCGATTGAAGCAGGTTGGGAGGTGCGTGGGAGTGATAATCCCCTGTATCCCCCAACATCGGAGATGGTGGAGGCGCTGGGCGTTCCTGTGGCGCAAGGGTATGCGCCGGAGAATCTGGATTGGAATCCGGATCTTGTAATGATCGGCAATGCCTTGAGCCGGGGAAATGCTGAGGTGGAAGCGGTATTAGAGCGCGGGCTGCGATATGTAAGCCTTCCGGAATGGTTAAAAGAACATGTTCTCCGAAAGCGCCGTCCGGTGGCGGTGTGCGGCACCCATGGCAAAACCACCACGACGGCATTGACCGCCCATGTGCTCGATCAGTGTGGATTGAATCCCGGTTTCCTGATCGGCGGCCAGCCCCTGAACTTCACGCATTCCGCAAGGCTGGGCCCGGAGGGTGCGCCGTTTGTGATCGAGGGCGATGAATATGACACGGCCTTTTTCGACAAGCGGGCGAAATTCTTCCACTACATCCCCCATATCGCCATCGTCACGTCGATCGAATTCGATCACGGCGACATTTATAAAGACCTCGCGGAAATTGAACTCGCCTTTCAGCGCATGCTCCGGCAGATTCCCCGGAATGGCGCGCTCATCCTTTGCGCCGATAACCACGCGCTGCATTTGAAGGGCCATGCCTTCTCCCCGGTGGTCACGTATGGATTCGCGGAGGGGGTGGAATGGCGTGGAGAGATCCTTGGTGTCGCAAAGGGTTTCCAACGCATGCGGGTATTCCATAACGACACGCCGTGGGCAGTGATCGAATCGCCGATGGCGGGAAAACACAATCTGCAAAATGCGCTGTCAGCCATTGCCGTTGCGGCATGGCACGGCGCGGCTCCGGAACAAGTCGCCGGGGCCGTGCGCACCTTCAAAGGGGTGCGGCGGCGTATGGAAGTGTTCTTGGAGGCGCGCGGCATCACGTTCATAGATGATTTTGCACATCATCCCACGGCCATCCGGGAAACCATCGTGGCGGCGCGGATGCGCTGGCCGGGACAACGCCTGCGGGTGTTGTTCGAGCCGCGGTCCAATACCACCGTCACAAAGCAATTTCAGCAGGATCTTGAAGAAGCCTTTGTTGAAGCGGATGAAGTGTGGCTGGGCCCCATTCATCGCGCGGAACGCATTCCGGAGGACATTCGGCTGGATCGTGCCGTATTGACGGCGGCCCTGTCAAAGCGTGGGATTTCCGCACAGTTCAGCGACAGCCCGGAGGACATTGCGAAAGAAGTCGTGCGCACCGCAAGGGAAGGCGACATTGTGCTCATCCTCAGCAACGGCGCCTTCGGCGGAATCTACAATCACTTCAGCACCGCCTGCGCCGAGTAAAAGCCCTGCACACAAAAAGCGCCCCGTGCCGGGAGGGCGAGGCTCCCGCCGAGCCGTAAAAACAAGATCGGGTGAGTTGCCGGATCACGAATTCTATACGGTAAATTTAGTTTTACGGCTCGGCGGGAGCCTCGCCCTCCCAACGCTTCGCCCTCCCGGCCTATCTATTTTTCTTCTGCGATAAAGCTGTGGAACCGGCCCATCCAATAGGGCAGGAGGTAGGCCGCACCGTCATCCTCGACGCGGGGCTGTCCTTGATCGTCAGGAACGTAGGGGTCGGCGTTCCATTTGGCGAATTTGCGCTCATCAACAGGCAGCACGCGGGTGAGCAGGTGGACGCCGAAGCGATTAGGATTCCCGGAGAACACAACATCCGCCCGATGACTGTTCATCATGCCCCATTGCCGGCGGTCGGTGAGAATTTGCCGCAGGTTTTCAACCGCGCCCTCGATATCGGCGTAATGCGGATCCACCGTGGCGTACACAAACGTATAGAAACTGGAATGTTCCGGGCGCACCGCTTCGTAATGCCGCCGCACGCCCTGGCACAACGCTTTTCTAATCTGCGGATCTTTTTCCAGTTGTAAAATGGGATACCATGCCACAAAACCCAATTGATCGTCGGAATGATTCACTTCGTCCGGGAATAATTTCTTGGTGAGCAACACATTGTTGAGATAGCCGTGGTCCAGGATTAATTTTCGGTAGTGTTTCAGGTACTTTTTATCACCGGTAATGTAATGGGACACTTTGAGAAACGATAGCATTTGAAGGCTGTTCAACCCGCATTCCACATAGTTTGCGGGATTCTCGTTCAGAGCCTCCGGATTCCAGAATCCCCAGCGGGTGCGTTTCCCGTCCCAGTCGATCAACTGGTAATTGTTTTTAACAAGGTAATCCGTCAGCGCGCGAAGTTGCTTGATCAACAATGCTTTCTCCGCCTCATCATACCGCGCAATGTGCTCGTAATAGGTGTAAAAAGCAAGGTAATGGCCGTCGATTTCGTCGGAAGAAGTGTCGCTCTTCCAATACATCGTGCCGTCGGGCGTGGGCCGCCATTGCGGGCCTTTTTTACTGCCCTCCCCGGCGGGAAGCACGCTGCGCGCCACAAGGCCGGGAATACCGGAGGCGTTTTGCAGCATGTACAGCGCGTGCATGCTCTCTCGCGCGGAAGCGCGGGCCGCTTCGTCTTTTGTGACGCCGTAACACAGCGACATGGCCGCGACATGATACGCGGTCCACAGCCCGTCGTTGTCTTGATCAGGGATACTATGCGCGGCGGGATCTATCGCATCATCAAGCACGCAATCCGCCACCAGACCGAGGCGGCGGTGCCGTTCATTGACGCGGTTTTCAATGATGCGCGCCTTTTCAAGCAAGGTGCGCTGCACGAAATCGATGCGCCCCACCCCGGCATCCGTCAGAAAATATACCGCATCCCCTGTGGGAGAAATGGCAATGGATCGCACGTGATCGTCCGGGAGATAGCGTTTTCCCGCCCGGTAGAACCATTTCCGATCCGGTGCGGCGGGGTTGTACAGAATCGCTCCATGATCCGTGCCGATCCAGAGTTGATCCTTTCGGTCCACCGCGAGCGCGGTGATGTTTTCCACCGGGAGGCCATCCCGGCCCTGGAGATGCGACCATGCGCCTTGTGAAGTGCGCTGGCTCAGTCCAAGAGGAGTTCCCACCCAGAGAATACTTTTTGAATCGACGGCGAGTGCGGTAATGCGCGTGGCCAATGGACCGTCCACGCCGTAGTGTTCATGACGGACCGGTTTTTTATCGCCCGGACGCTGTACATAGAGCCCTTCATCCGTGGCGAACCACGTGCAATCTCCTTGTCGTGCCTGGGCGTTCACGACGAGGTCTTTTTTGAGGAAAGGCCTGGGCGCGGTGGCAAAAATAAGTTTTCCTTCGCTGTCAACATGGATCGCGGTGGCATTTTCCGGCGCGGGGAGGATGGCGAAGTTGCGCACGTGTTCGATGAAAGGTTCGACAGGAACAGGCAGTGTACGCGGCGGCGCCAACGGAAGCAACGGCGGAGTCACGTTATAAAGCGTGATTTCCTTTCCCCGGAGGATATCCGCATCGGCCAGATTGTCCACAGTCATCAAAACGATTGTCAGACAGAGTGCATGGATCAACATAATTTTCTCTTCCATGTCCAATTTTTAGTTATAGACTTTAACGGGTGAGTCTTTGGTGTCGGGGTTGGTCTTTCCAGTCGGAGGGCAAAGTCAACGTGAGCCATAGGGGAATGGGATCGGCGTTGGTTACCCGGAAAATCCCGGCGAGGCGATCGAGATCACGTTGAGGCATGCGAATGCCGGTAAAGCGTGACTGCGGGCTGAAGTACAGGGGGAAATAGAGCCGGGTCGGGCCGCCGTGTTGGCCGAGACGCACATTCACGGTGCGGGTATAGTCGAAGTGTTCGCGATCTTCGGCTTCATATGCGAAAGTTACGGGAATGTTGACGAACGCGCCCTTCAATTCCACCATGAGGTATTCATATTGAACAGGTTTTGCAGGGTCAGGGGCGGGAATGCCGGGCAGGCGCAATAACACGGTGTCCGTGGTTTCTAGTTGAGGTTCATAGGCTAGCCGCTGGACAATCCGCGTTTCGACCTTGGAAATGAGATTGCCCACGGTGAAATGCTGATACGCGCAAGTGGCGGCGAGAAGCCCCGAAAGACCCAGCGCGGCGATCACGACAAATGCCGCCGCGCGCAGCATGGCGGCGGGAATCGAGAAGTTTGACAGATCGTCTCCGGATTGGTGCGGGGAAACGGAAGAGACGAGAGACCATGCCCGTTGCAAGAGAAAACCGATGGTCCACAGGCTGATGAATTCGAATTGGAAGGCGTGGCGGAGGTTGAACTGGATGGCGGGATATCCCGCGAAGTACAGCAAAAGGAACAGCGCGGCGAACGCCCAGCGCAAATCGGCGCACGCGATCAGGATCAGGGCGGCAAGTGCAAAATAGCGCCCGCCGCCGGGAATGTGATCGAGCGCTATGGAACGCCATTCATACAATCGGCACAGAAATTGATTGGTGATATTCATGGGCCACGGCCGGCTGGGATCGGGATGCATTTCATCGAGCACGCGCAATACGGAGGTGTAACCGCGCACGACCAGATCGCCGGGAAATGTCTTCAGATATTCCATAAAATAGAGCTGCGTGGCTTCGTGGTATTCCGGCATCATGACGTGCGTAGGCGGCATGGAACCGTGTATGCGCTGCATATAACTCTGAACCACGTTCGCAATGTAGAAATCGCTGTAGGGTCCCCCGAGCGTGTAGAGGGCCGAACCGACGCCAAGGCGATCATCGCAATAGGCGAGGAAGCCCAGCAGGGCGACATGGCAGAAGTGGCCGGCTTCTTTAAAAACTTCTAAAAGAATGGGATATCCCGCGCCGATGAACGCGAGGGTGAAAAAGGCCGCCGCGAAGAAGCGGGTGATCCAGCGGGCGCGCATGAGCAGCAAGATCACGAAGAAAGCGGGGAAGGCAATGCCGAGATCGGTGCGGAAACCCACGCCGAGGCCCAGTATCGCGCCGCAAAGGATAGACATCCCCAGCACTTTCCACCAGCGCGGGGAATGTTTGACGAGATAACCCATAATCAACAGAACGAGCAAGAGAAACGGCGCTTTGGCATAGTCGCGGAGGTGCGGGATCATTTGGAGGTGCAGCGGCGAGAGGGCGATCAATAATGCGCCCAGCACCGCCAGCCCGCGGCGCATCCCGAGCCGGAACAAGCCATACACCGCGGCGACGGTCGTGCCATAGAGCAGCCCGCATAATGGCGTGAGCGCGGACCAGCACACGCCGAAGAGCCACCAGCATCCCAAAACCGCCCACACCAGATACAGGTGGTAACGTTGCCAGGCGAGAAATCCGGGGAATTGCTCTTGCGGATGATACGCGTCAATTTCCTCGAAGGACATGCTTGAGGTGTCGTGCGGCAACACCCGGACATTCGGGGGAATCGCCGCGCAGTCAAAACAGTCGGTTTTATATTCGAGAAAGGAATCGAGACCGGGAACGTCCGGAACCATCGGATTTTCGAAGCCATGCCCGCAGACATACATGATGGCCTGCATAAAGGTGGTGTTTTGCCAGAACTGTGGCACGCCGCCCCACGTGGCGTTGTAAAGACCGCCCGCGAACGCGCCGATTAAAAACAAGGTGATCGCAAGCCCCCCGTCAACGGCCCAACTCCTTTTCCGCGGTTCCGGCTCCATGGTTTCTCCCTCGCGAAGGATGAGTGTAGCATAAAACCGCAGGGAACAGAACTGGCAAACGGGAATCAGATAGGGGGAATCACGTACCTAGAAAATGACGAGGTTGTCCGGTTTTTCAATGCTAGCCCTCCCAAAACAACCGGGGAATACATAACAAGACAAAAGATTGACATTTCCCCTTGGTAAAGTCAGACTGCTATGATTTGGGTTCGGGTTCTGTCACGAAAGGAACAAGCCATGCGAAAGAGTCTGATGCTGGTACTGGTGCTATTGGCGGGAGGCGTTTGGGCGCAAGATGTGGTGAAGGCGTGGGAAGGTACGATGACCGTGCCCACGTATGCCTGGCATGACGATCCAAACCCCGTATTCGAGCCGCTGGAATCGGCGATTTATTACCCGTATTCCAAGCAGGACGTGATCGCGAAGACGAAAACGGATCGTGTCTATCGCACGCTGTTCCTGGAGAATGAATACCTCAAGGTGGTCTGTTTGCCCGAGTTGGGCGGGCGCATTTTCTCGGTGTTGGATAAAACCACAAACCGGGAAATGTTCCATAAGAACGATGAGGTCAAGCCCGCGTTGATCGCCATGCGCGGTGCCTGGATCAGCGGGGGGATTGAATGGAACCCGGGCCCGCAGGGGCATACGGTGACGGTGGTGTCTCCGGTGGACGCAACGCTGGAGAGCAATCCGGATGGTTCGCAGTCACTGCTGGTGTCCAACACGGAAAAGATGTTCCGGACGCAGTGGTCCGTTCGCTTAACCCTGCATCCGGGCAAGGCGTTTTTGGATGAATCAATCCGCATTTTTAATCCGACAGATGGCACGCATCCCTATTACTTCTGGAATTGCACCGCCTTTCCAAACCGGCCCGGCACCCGCTTCATCTACCCGATGACCCTCGGCACGGATCATGCCGGATCCACCTTCTATTCCTGGCCCATCAACAAGGACCGCGACCTTTCATGGCTGAAAAATTATCCCACGATGTCCTCCATTTTCGGATATAAATGCGAGTTCGATTTCTTTGGCGCGTATGACGTCGACCTGGACCAGGGCCTGATCTCGTACGCGAACCACTACGTGCTGCCGGGCAAGAAGGCTTGGACCTGGGGAACGGATGACTTTGGAGTGGTGAGCCAGATGGAACTGAGCGATGCGGGGCGGGAGGGCGCGCCGTACATCGAGGTGCAGAGCGGCCCGTTGCGCACGCAGGCGGAATACGGGATGCTGCATCCGCACAAGCAGGTGGCTTGGAAAGAATTCTGGTATCCGGTGCATAGCCTCGGCGACGGATTCGAGTTTGCAACGTGCGACGCCGCCGTGCAAACGCACCGGGACGATGCGGGCATGCTTGAATTCCGTATTATCGCTACAGGGGCGTATCCAAATACGGCGTGTGTGTTGTCGTTAGGGGGAAAGACGGTGTTGGAAAAAACGTTGGACCTCTCGCCACTGCAACCCGCTGTCGTGACCCTGCCGGCCGCTGCGAAGGAGAAGGTAAAGATCACGTTGCGGACCTCGGACAATGAAACATTGCTGGAGTACGAGACACCGCTCGACATTCCGAAGGTGGAAGCGCCCGACTTGGCGGAAAAACCGGCGCGGAGCGATGGTCAGCCCACCGCTGAAGAAAAATTCAAGGGGGCATGGCTGCTGGACAGTCAATCCAACCGCAACGGGGCGCGAAAGGCGTATGAAGACGTCCTCGCAATCGATCCCATGCACGTGGATGCGCTGTGTGCGCTGGCCACGCTCGACATCGAGTGCGGCGATTATACCGCGGCGGAGGATCGCCTTCAGCTTGCGGTGAAACGGAATCCCGACTCCGGTGCGTCGTGGTATCTGCTGGGCGTGGCGCGCTTGCAGCAGGGCGATGCAACCTCTGCATTGAAGCATGCATACGCAACGGGGCGCACGCTGGATAACCCGCTCTTGGGCTATGACCTTGTAGGGCGTGCCAGCATGCGCATGGGCGACATCGCCGGGGCCGTGGAAGCCTTCGGCAAAAATGCTTACATTAGTCCGAAGAAAGACGCACAGTGCCGCAATCACTACCTGGCGGCACTCTATGCAAATCAACAATCCGATATATTCGATGCGGCGATGGATCCCGATCCTCTGAACTTCACGGCTAAAGCGTTGAATGCATTGCGCAAACAGGCCCTGCCGGAATTCATCAACGACCTCAAGAAGAATAGCGGTGAAAAGGAATTCACCTTGCTGGAAACGGCCTGTTTTCTGGCGGATCTTGGGTTATACACAGATGTGGTGAAGTTGCTCAGCGCCGCGTGCGTGGATCAAGGCAATCTGCTGGACTGCGGCCCGATGCCGTTCTATTATCTCGCGTACTACAGCCATTTGGCGGGCGCGGATCCAGATGCCGGGCGCTATTTGGATCAAGCGGCGGGGATGTCCGTGGACGGTGTGTTTCCTGCGCGTGTGGAGGAGAAGGCGATGCTTCAATACGCCGTGGAAACCCAGCCGAAGAATGCGCGCGCGCACTTGCTCCTCGGCTATGTGACGGCGGGGTTAAATCACCTGGACGATGCGCTGCCGCTGTGGGAAAAAGCGGCAGAATTGGATGCTTCGCTGCATACTGCATGGCGCTTACTCGGGATGAATGCCTGGAAACGCGCGAACGATCTTGTCAAAGCCGAAGCCTATTATCGAAAGGCCATTGCCGCGCAGCCCGCCGACCAATCGCTGTATGGCGACTTGGCCGTGATCCTCACCAAACTTGAACGCCGTCCGGATGCCATTAAACTCGTGGAAACCATCCCTTCGGGAGTCACCCCGCGCGCCGATACAACTGCCTGGCTTGCTCAGGCCTATCTGGATGAAAAGCGTTTGGACGACTGCATCGATCTCTTGCGGCGCGTGCGGTTCTCAAACCGTGAAGGCGGCACATTGCCTCATGATGTGTATGTGCAGGCACTGACGGTGCGGGGCAAGCAGCGTTTTGAAGCGAAGCAGTACGAAGGCGCGCTCGAAGATTTCCAGGCATCGATTACTTATCCGGAGAATCTTGCAGTCGGCGCAAAATACAAATTGGTAGATGCGGAAACGCGCTATTGGATCGGGAAAACATTGCTGGCGCTTAACCGCCCCGGGGAAGCCCGCGCGGCATTCAATGAGGGCGCTTCGCAAATAACCTCTAAAGATCCCGCATGCGACTTCATCGCCATATCCGCCGCGCAGGACGAACACGTGCAACGGTGCAAAACCGCACTCGAAGTGTTGGACAACGCGAAATAAAAAAAGTGGCGGATGGCTATTGCACCGCTTCTTCCGGTTGTGGTTGAGGCAGCAGGGGCCGCGCCTCCTTTCCGCGCGCGAACGCTTTTAGAAGACGTTCGCGCACAAGCGCCATGCGTTTTTCAGCATCGCCATTCACCAGCACCTGCCCGCCCGCCATTGCGCGGTGTCCCCCGCCCGTACCGATCATGCGCACCGCCTGTTTCATACGCCGCGCCATGTTATCCCGCAGATCCACGGCGCGCGCCGAAATATAAATTTTGCCATCACACAGCCCGTAGCACACCGTCGAGCGCACTCCCTCAAGCCTCAGCAGCAAATCCGCCACCTCGGCAATCATTTCCGCGTTATCGCATTCCGGGATATGGCTGATCACGGTCTTGCCTGCGATCACGCATTCCGACAGACTCACCGCGAGCATGTTGAAATAGGCCGCGGGCACCGGGGCTCGGCGGATGCGCGCCAGCTTTTTCTTGTCGGCTCGGATGAATAATTCCTGATAGGCGTGCATGCCGGGAATGCTCGCTTCGCGTCCGAGATCCTGTGTGTCCGACTGCATCCCATAAAACAAGGCCGTCGCAAGATTCCGGTTAATCTTTACGCCAGAGACCGTGAGATATTCATACAGAATGGTGCACGCCGCGCCGTATTCCGGACGCACGTCAGCGAACTCCGTGGTCCATTTCGCGCGTTTCGGCATCAAATGGTGATCAATGACAATATTGGGTACGCGTTTTTTCAGTAGAAGGTTGTTTCCGGTGTTGGGTTGGGCATCCACTAAGGCAATAATGCGGTACGGGGAAATCTGCGCGGCAGAGAGGCGTTTCGCATGGATATGCAGCACATCCATCATGGCCCGGTTTTCCGCGCGCCCGCAAACGCCGCCATAACCAATGTCCGCACGTTTTTTAGCATGATGAAACGCGAACTCACGCAGAGCCGCCGCGCATGCCAGCGCGTCCGGGTCGGGATTGTCCTGCATGAGAATCAGCATACGCCCCGGCCGCCGGCAGATCTCGATTACCTTCTGCACGTTCTCACGCGACTGTTCCAAGGCCTCTTCCACATTCACGCCGGGTCCCTTTCACCGTGCCCTGCGGATCGGGCGGCGGTATTGTTCAGGTTCTCTCAACGTTGAAATCGGGAACTTCTTTTACTTGTTCTTCCGGTGGCCGGAGGGGATTGTCCTGTTCGAGCAGCCAGCCGAGGCCGTCCTTCAGGACCTGGATGGTGTTCTGCAAATCGATGCCGACGTGGTCCGAGTTGTACCAGGTGATCTTTTTGGGGTCTTTGGCGGCCTGTTGCAGGGCTTCGCCGGCGGTGGCGGGCACGAGCACGTCAAACTTGCCATTCTGAAAATACACGGGCGTGGGGGCAATCTTGTCCGCGTAGTGGATGGGATCCGCCGCGCCGAGAAAGTACCGGGCAATGGGGACCACACACGAGACGATCATGCTTGCGATGCGGTCTTGTCTGGGGGTCAGTTTGGGCAGGGGCGGTTCCTCAGGGTTGATTTTTCCATGAACCCAGCCAAGCCCGGAGGCGATGCCGAGATGCGCCGCGGTGGAGTTCAGCAGCTTGCCCAAGTCGGCGCCGCCGTACACAAGCACGCCGGCGCGGATGCGTTTGTCCTTGGCCATGACGGTGGTGCCGGTGATGGCGCCGTAGCTTGCGCCGACGAGGTAGATGCGCTGGGGATCAATATCGGGATTCTCCGACAGATAATCGATCAGGCGGCGCGCCTCATTGATGGTTTTAGCCGGACGCTGCATAAAAGCCCGGGCTTCTTCCAGGAATGAGGCTTTGGATTGAAGCTTGCGTTCACCCTGCATGAACTGGTCGGCGCTCACAAAAGCAAAACCGGTCTGATTGAACGGCAGCGTAATCTCTTTCAGAAAATTTTTATTCTGGCCGATGCCATGCAGGAACAAAACCACCGGCAGTTTTTTGCCCGTGCGCTTGAGTGGTATGGACATTAGGGTGGGCACTTTTTCTCCCTGGTAGGCATCAAAAGTAAACTTGGTGAGGACGTAGCCTTCTTCGGGCGTTTCCTTGTTCACCTCGGTTTTTTCCAACACGGTAATGTTCAGCGGGGCTTTCGGTTCGTAGTTGTCGAAATAGTGTGCGTCCCGGTAGGCTTTGAATCCCCAAAGCAGGACCACCAATATCAACACAACACCGGCAGCAATTTTCAAGATTTTCTTGAGCATTATGACTTCCTCTCTGAAACGAAAGCGTCTTGTGAAAACACCCGAATAACCGGAATAGACCTTCTGTCCGGACCTTTATGATACCCTGACCATGGGGTTGTAGTTCAAGGAAGTGTGTGGCCGATAAAGAAGGGCGCACTTGTTTTCCCCTAACAGGTTGCGTATGGGCAAAGATTATGCGAGACTTAGTGGAAAGGGGCGTGGCTGCACTACACCCCGTGTGCAGTTTTTGCCGCCCTGCGTTGGGACATGATAAAGAAAAGAATCCAGATGCCCAAAACGACCGCGTTGCAGGAGCGCATCAAAGAGTTGAGTTGTCTCTTGCATATGGCGGAGATTGCAGGAACACCCGGTATTTCCCTGGAGGACATCCTTCAGCAGACCGTTTCGCTGCTCATCTCTGCGTGGCAGTATCCTGAGATTACGACGGCGCGGATTGTTCTGGACGGCCAGAATTATGCGGCGGCAGGTTTCCGGGAGACGCGGTATATTCAGCGGGCGGATATAGTGGTTCATAGAGTGAAGCGGGGGTTTGCCGAGGTGGTCTATCTTAAAAAAAAGCCGGAACTTGATGAGGGTCCTTTTTTGCGGGAGGAGCGAAACCTGATCAACGCCGTGGCGCAGCAAGTGGGGTTGATTGCCGAGCGCAAGCAGGCGGAACAAGAACGTGCGCTACTGCAGAGCCAGCTTCGTCATGCCGATCGGCTTGCCACAATCGGGTTCCTC
Organism: Candidatus Hydrogenedentota bacterium; assembly: GCA_029565395.1. Classification (GTDB taxonomy): domain Bacteria; phylum Hydrogenedentota; class Hydrogenedentia; order Hydrogenedentales; family CAILVY01; genus CAILVY01. Next base: position 65,043 of record JAKQOG010000108.1, read on the forward strand.
GCGGCGGGGGTGGCCCATGAATTGAACGAGCCGCTGGGCAACATCCTGGGGTTCGCACAGTTGGCCAGGAAATGTCCGGCGTTGCCTGAAGCCGCCAACCAGGATCTGAAGAAAATCGAAACGGCGTCGTTGCATGCGCGGGAGGTCATCAGGAAGCTGCTGATGTTTGCCCGGCAGATGCCACCGGAGAAAACTCTGGTGGATATCAATCAGGTGGTACATGAAGGGCTGTACTTTATCGAAGCGCGTTGCGCCAAGGCGGGCATTGAGGTCGAATACGCTCTGGACTCCGCATTACCCTTGATTTTCGCCGATGCTTCTCAGATCAATCAAGTGCTGGTGAACCTTGTGGTCAACGCATTGCAGGCGATGCCGGAAGGCGGGAAGCTATTGATCCAGACGGAGACTGGCAAGGATCATATTTGCCTGAATGTTGAAGACACCGGCCCGGGGATGAGTCCGGACGTTCTTCAACGGGTTTTTGTGCCGTTCTTCACCACCAAGGATGTGGGGCAAGGCACAGGGCTTGGCCTGCCGGTGGTGCATGGCATCGTCACATCGCACGAGGGAACTATTCTGATCCGGAGCGAGGTAGGGAAAGGAACCCGGTTTGAGATTCGCTTGCCGGTGGCGCCGTCAACAGAGACGGTCGAGGAGAACCCGCACCATGTCCAAGAAGTCTGAAAAGGAACGGATTCTGGTGGTGGATGATTCCGCGCCAACACTTGAGGTTTTGCAGCGGAATCTGACGGCGGAAGGGTATCAGGTGTTGACCGCTTCCAGCGTGGCCATGGCTATTGAATTGCTTGAGGCGAATAAGGTGGATTTGGTGATTACGGACTTCAAGATGCCCAAAGTGAGCGGCATGGACCTGGTGCGGCACGTGCGGGAGAATTTCCGGGATACGGAGGTCATGATGATTACCGGATATCCTTCGATCGAAGGGGCGGTCAAAGCGATTAAGACTGGAGCGGAAGAGTATCTCTCGAAACCGTTTACGGACGAGGAACTGTCGTCCGCGGTCCGGCGGGCGCTTGACAAGCTGTATGTTCAGCGATGCGGCGGCGTATCCGGGACGCAATTGCCGGTGATACCCCATGGCTTGTTGGGAGAATCGGAGGCGATGCGGAAGATAATTCAGGCGATTATGAAGGCGGCCACGACTTCTGCAACCGTGCTGATCACGGGCGAGAGCGGCACGGGGAAAGAGCTTGTTGCGCGCGCCGTGCACTATGGCAGTGAGCGATCCTCCGCGCCGTTTGTACCGGTCAATTGCGGCGGAATCCCCGACGGGTTGCTCGAAAGCGAGTTGTTCGGTCATGTCAAAGGGGCGTTCACGGGGGCTACGGAATCGCGTGCGGGGCTGTTTCATGCAGCGGACGGGGGCACGATTTTTCTCGACGAAGTGGGGGAAACCAGCACTTCCATGCAAGTTAAGCTGCTGCGGGTCTTGGAGTGCAAGGAGATTTGCATGGTAGGCTCCAATCGGGCCCGGAAAGTGGATGTGCGGATCCTGGCCGCCACCAACAAAGACCTGTTAGGGCTTGTAAGGAAGGGCAGTTTCCGCAAAGATTTGTTTTATCGGTTGAACGTCATCACTATTGCTCTCCCGCCGTTGCGGGAACGGGGTAATGACATCCTGCTCTTAACTACCCATTTTGCCCAACGGTTCGCGGCGGAGTTGGGCCGTCCGCAGCCCCATTTTTCGGAACGCGCCATGGCCGTGCTGAGAAAGTACGACTGGCCCGGCAATGTGCGCGAACTCGAGAATGTGGTCCAACGGCTTGTTCTCATGACGGATGGAGACCGCATTGACGCCCCCGATCTGCCCCGGCTTATGCGGTTCTCGGCCTTAAAACACGCAGGACTGGATCGCACCTTGGCAGAAGTGGAAGCAGAGTATATCAATAATGTCCTCGCGAATGTACGCGGCAACAAGACCCGTGCCGCGGAGATCCTGGGCATTGACCGCAAGACTTTGCGGGAGAAACTTCGCGGATCGCTGATGGTTCCGGAGCATTCGTTGGGCGATTGAGCGCGGGGCACTTGCATTTGTCAGGGGTTGGCTTCTCCGGGGAATGAGACTGGGGAGATTTTCCCCAGTGGCCGAAAACTCTCCGGTGTAGAGAGAAACCTGTATCGGGCTGTTTGTGGCAGATCTCCATAGAACAACCTCTTTTTCTTTATCCAGCAACACTTTCCAGGGGGCATCGTTCCATTGGCACACCAATTGCTTTCACATGTCTGAACATATAACTAAAAAAGGGAAAGATACGAATGAACTCCCCAATCGGTGAAACGCTATGCACCAAATGCAAGTGGGCGGCGGGTTGCACGTTCCCGAGCGAGTCGGGTGAACCCATCCTCTCGTGCGAGTCCTTCGAACGCCTTCAAGGCTTGACGCGCAAGAGAACGGCATCACTCGCATCGATCAATCCGAGCCGGATTAATGGGCTTTGCGGGGATTGCGGGAATCGAGAGACGTGTGTTTTTCGGCAGCGGGAAGGCGGAACATGGCATTGTGAAGAATACCGTTTAGACGGATAGGGAACCGATGAAACGGGATGGAAGGAGTTATGTGGTAGCGCAGGTAGATGAACGGGAGGTTTTGGCGGTTGTCGCCAAGCATGAAGCGGGTTGCGGCGGATTGATCGCTATCCTGGAGGAGATCCAGGCAATATATGGTTATCTTCCTGAACAGGCGTTACGGCAGGTAGCGCAGGCTACGGACCGCTCATTAGTGGACATTTATGGCGTTTCGACCTTCTATCGGTCATTCAGCATGCAGCCGCGGGGCAAGCATCGGGTTTGTGTCTGCTTGGGAACGGCTTGTCACGTTCGGGGTGCTCAGAGTGTCACGGAGGAGTTTGAACAGCGCCTTGGGATACAGTCAGGGGAGACTTCGGAAGACGGCGAGTTCAGCCTGGAAACCGTGAATTGCCTGGGCGCATGTGCGCTGGGCCCTGTCACGGTGGTAGACGGCAAGTATGTCTCAAAGGTAAAAACCTCCCAGGTTCGCGGCCTCTTGGACAAGGCCCGGAAGGGTTATGCACAGAGTGGAAACGGGGAAGACAAAGAGGCTTTTGCTATTGCGGTGAGTTGTCCCGTTTGCAGCCACAGTCTGATGGATGCGGGTTTCCCTTTGGATGACCATCCTTCCATCCATGTGAAGGTTTCCATCGATCACCAGGAGGGTTGCCTAAGGCTTTCCTCTCTGTATGGCAGCGGCAGCCTTGCTTCCGAGTGCGAGATTCCACCCGGTGAAGTGGCCATATTCCGGTGTCCGCACTGTCTGGCGGAACTTACCGGGGCAGATGATTGTTCTATATGTCAAGCCCCGATGGCCCCAATGGCTATTGTTGGAGGTGGAACCATGCATGTCTGTTTGCGGCGGGGCTGCCCGGGACATCTGCTTGACCTCCAATAACAAAAGGAAATAGGCAAACGGGTGGGTGATGAAGGGTGAAGGAGACACCGCAGTGAAGTTATCGTCGATTGAAAAGCTGACGGAATGGCGAAGTGTACTCGCGAAGAAAAACGCCTCTGGGAAATCCTGTCTCTGTATCTGCGCGGGCACAGCCTGTCAAGCCAGTGGCTCGAATGAGATTATCCGAGCCACGAAACGGGCTTTGATCGAACGCCGTCTGCTGGATAGGCTCTCGCTTCGGATCACGGGCTGCCACGGGTTTTGTGAAATGGGGCCCTTTGTTTTGACCGAGCCGCAGCAGGCATTCTATACCCAGGTGAAGGCGGAGGATGTGCCCCGGATCATCGATGCGGCGCTTGCGGGCGAATATGTTGAAGAGTTGTTGTATAAGGATCCTTCGACGGGGCAGAAGTACTACCACCGCGGGGATATCCCGTTTTTCAAAAACCAGCAACGGACGATTCTCGAGGCGAACCAGAAAATTGACCCGATCCGGATTCACGACTACATTGCGGAAGGCGGCTACCGCGGTTTAGAAAAGGTGTTGTCTGTCCAGGATCCTGTCTGGGTTGTGGAAGAGGTGAAGAAAGCGGGTCTGCGCGGCCGGGGCGGCGCGGGATTCCCCACGGGCCTGAAATGGGAGATGTTGGCGAAGCAGCGGAGCAATGGGGGCAAATTCCTTGTCTGCAATGCCGACGAAGGCGACCCAGGCGCGTACATGGATCGCAGCATTCTGGAAGGCAACCCGCACAGTATTATCGAGGGAATGATTATCGGTGCGTATGGAACCGGCGCCACCAGCGGGGTGGTGTATGTGCGCAATGAATACCCAATCGCCATCAAACACTTGACCGCCGCGCTCCAGCAGGCGCGCACTCTAGGTCTCCTCGGCGGAAATATTCTGGGTGGCGGATTTTCCTTCGATATTGAAATCGTGCGAGGTGCAGGGGCGTTTGTGTGCGGCGAGGAAACAGCGCTTATCCGATCCATCGAAGGAAAAATGGGAGAGCCGCGGCAGCGTCCGCCGTTTCCGATACAGCGGGGAATTAACGGAAAGCCCACCGCCATCAACAACGTGGAAACCTGGGCCAACATCCCGGTGATTATTGTGCGGGGCGCGGACGAATACGCGAAAATCGGAACCAAGAACAATTCCGGGACAAAGATATTCAGCCTGGTGGGGAAAATCCGGAACACAGGCCTGGTCGAAGTGCCCATGGGAATGACCATCAAGGAAATTGTGTATAACATCGGGGGCGGTCCCGTGGGCAAGGCGCAGATCAAGGCCGTTCAGACCGGCGGGCCGTCAGGCGGGTGCATCCCGGCCAGCATGTTCGATCTTCAGATTGATTATGACAGCCTGTCGCGTGCAGGGTCCATTATGGGCTCCGGCGGCATGATCGTCATGGATGAGAACACCTGCATGGTGGATCTTGCCAAATATTTTATGCGCTTCCTCAAAGAGGAATCCTGTGGCAAGTGTTTTACGTGCCGGAAAGGCACACAGCGGATGTATGAAATTCTGGACGACATTACGACAGGCAAGGGCACCCTTGAACACCTTGATCTTCTTGAAGAACTGGCCCATGTGGTGAAAGACACGACGATGTGCGGGCTGGGTCAGACCTCGGCTAATCCGGTGCTTTCCACCTTGCGTTATTTTCGCGATGAGTACCTGGCGCATATCCAGAACAGCCGCTGTCCCGCCCAAGTGTGCAAACCGCTGCTTTCATACTCGATCAATAACAATTGCATAGGCTGCCAGGCCTGTGGCAAAGCCTGTTCCGTAAATGCCATTCATGGAGAGCGGAAGCAACGGCACTTTATTGATGCATCCAAATGCATCAAGTGTGGAACATGCCGAAGTGTATGCAAGTATGACGCTGTGGAGGCTGCCTAGGAATATGAAGGGAAAAGTTACTGTCACCATTAATGGGCTCATTGTGGAGGTTGAAAAAGGCATGACGATCCTCGAGGCCGCCCAGTTCCTTGGATTTCCCATTCCGACGTTGTGCCACATGGAGGGCTTGTCCCCGTATGGCGCGTGCCGGCTGTGTGTTGTTGAGATTGGCGAAGGGGCGCGCGCGAAGCTGGTAACATCCTGCACCTATCCCGTGGAAGAAGGCCTAAAGGTGCGCACGGCGTCCACCCGGGTGTTGCGGGCGCGGAAGATGATCCTGGAACTGCTGCTGGCTTCCTGTCCGCAATCCAAAATCATCCAGGACCTTGCCGCGGCCCATGGGGTGCGGCAGCAGCGGTTTCGCCAGGAGCACGAAGACTGCATCCTGTGCGGATTATGCGTGCGGATGTGTGAGGAACAGATGATGGCGAAGGCGATCGGCTTCCGCAACCGCGGAGAGAAACGAAGCATCGGCACGCCGTTTGACGTTCACTCGGAAACGTGCCGGCTGTGCGGCGGGTGCATGTATGTGTGCCCGGCCTGCCAGCTCCGCTGCACCTACAACGAGCCTGAGAAAGCCATTTGCGGCGGGTGCGAAAATCTCACGCCGCCGTGTATTGAAAAAGATCCTTTTGATGACATGATGTGTTACATGACCCCGTGTGTTGCCTGTGAACAGCCCAAGAATTGACAGATGGAAAGGATGCGAAGACGATGGAGAGTTCATTTTCAAAAGTAAACGCTTCGGCGGCCACGCTGACCAAGAACCGCACCGTGGGTTCCGTGGTGCCTGCATCAGGCCTGTGTGTGACCTGTGTGGACGGCTGCATTGGCATGTGCGAGGTCGGCAAGTCGGCCTATCGCGGCCACGAGGTCATTTATCCCCAGCCCTTTGGGGTGATTACCACGGCGGGCGAAAAGACTTATCCCGTGGACTATTCCCATTTTAATATCATGGGCACGGCCGTGGGCGCGCACGGAATCGAGGCGGACAGTGACAAGGCGATATTCCCGGCGGTGAACCTGGAGGTCCGCTTCGGGCACGACAACGGCATCAAGTATCGCTACCCGTGGCATATCCCGGGCATTGGTTCGACTAATGTCGCAAAGAATAACTGGGAAGGACTGGCCATTGGCTCCGCCATCGCGGGAACCGGACTCACCATCGGCGAGAACGTCGTCGGGATGGACGAAGAGACCGTCATCAAGAAAGGACGCGTGGTGGACACGGTGGACCTCAAGCGCCGCGTGAAACTCTACCAGGACCACCAGCGGGACGGTTATGGCGCCATTATTGTTCAGGCAAACGTTGAAGACAGCCGGCTGGGCGCCCTCGAATACGCCATCGAGAAGCTCAATATTCAGTGCGTGGAACTCAAGTGGGGACAAGGCGCCAAAGACATCGGGGGCGAAGTCAAGATAGACAACCTCAAGAAAGCCCAACTGCTGTATGAACGCGGCTATATCGTGCTTCCCAATCCCATGGATCCCGATGTTATCAGGGCATTTGAGCACGGTGCTTTCAATGCCTTTGAACGGCACTCCCGGGTGGGCATGGTGGAGGAAGAATCGTTTGCAGAACGCGTGGAAGGCCTGCGGCGCGCCGGAGCCAAGTACATCTTCCTTAAAACGGGCGCGTACCGCCCGGCGGATTTAGCCCGCGCGATCCGCTATGTATCAAAGTACAAATTGGACCTGTTGACGGTGGACGGAGCGGGCGGCGGCACCGGCATGAGCCCCTGGCACATGATGAATGAATGGGGTATGCCGCCGGTGCATCTGCACTCGCTGCTCTACCAATATGCCAAGCGCCTGGCGGATCGTGGTGAATACCTGCCCGCGTTGGCCGTGGCCGGCGGATTCTCCTTTGAAGATCACATTTACAAGGGCCTTGCCCTGGGCGCGCCCTTCGTCAAACTCGTCGGCATGGCCCGCGCCCCCATCGCCGCAGCCATGGTCGGCAAAACCATCGGTCGCACCATTGACACCAACAACGTCCCGGTCTACATCTCGCGCTTCGGCAATTCCAAGGATGAGATTTTTGTAACGGCGGTGGAATTGCGCAGGAAACTGAACGACATTGAATTCGAGAAGGTTCCCACGGGCGCTTTGGGCCTGTATACGTACTACGAACGCCTGGCCCAGGGACTACGCCAGCTCTTGGCGGGAAACCGGAAGTTCTCCATGGAGCACGTGTCGCGCGATGATATCGCGGCTCTGACCCATGAAGCGGCTGATATCTCCGGCATACGCTATATCATGGACGTGGACCAGCAAGAGGTGGATTCCATTCTCGGATAAACAAGCAACGTGGTTATTCCCTCGGCGCCGTGTTGGGCCGCACACCACCACGGTGCCGTTGTTATTGGGGGCATAGAAGTGCTTAATACCGAAAAAGGGGGGGAATGTGCAACAATACCGCACAATTTTCAGGCACATCGGATTTTAATGGCGGTTACGCGAGGAGACTATTATGCATTGTCCGTTGCGCAATGGGATCGAATGGATAGGGTATGTGGATTGGACCATCCGTGATTTTCACAGCTACACCACCGAACAAGGGACAACATACAACGCCTATCTGGTGTTGGACCAGCAGAATGCATTGATCGATACCGTCAAAGCGCCCCATGGGGAGGATCTGCTGCGGAATATCGCAGAGGTGGCGGATCCTGCATCGATTCGGTGGGTTGTATGCAACCATGCGGAGCCGGATCACGCCGGAGCATTGCCAAAAATTCTATCCGCGCTGCCCAACGCAACATTGGTCTGCAACGAGAAGTGCCGGCAGGCGCTTTCGCAGTATTTTGATACTGCTTCATGGAAGATTAAAGTCATTAGCCCCGGTGAAACGCTGCCCTTGGGCGAACGGACCCTCGAATTTATCAACACGCCGCTCGCACACTGGCCTGAGTCTATGTTCACGTATCTTCCGCAGGAAAAAATCCTCTTTTCGATGGACGCATTCGGACAACACTATGCATCGGCCCAGCGGTTCGATGACGATGCCTGCTTGGACGCCGCAATGATCGAAGCCAAGACCTATTTTGCAAACATTCTTATGCCCTATGGCGTTCCGACGGCGAAAGCCCTGACGGCGGCGGGGAAACTGGAAATTGAAATGATCGCGCCGTCGCACGGCATCATCTGGCGCACGCATTTGCCGAAGATTCTGGATGCCTATCGGGAGTGGACCTCCGGCGCACCCAAGCGCAAGGTGGTCGTGCTCTATGATTCCATGTGGGAGAGCACGGCGCAGATGGCCAACGCCGTTTATGAAGGCGCGATCCACGAGGGCGTGGATGTCCGCTTGATTCATATCCGCCGGACCAATCTTACCCGCATCGCCACGGAGATCTTCGACGCGGCGGCGGTAGCCTTCGGGTCCGCTACCTTGAACATGTGGATGATGCCGATGGCCGGGGCGGTGCTGGCATATCTCCAGGGATTAAAACCGTCCAAGAAGGCGGCACTTGCATTTGGTTCGTACGGCTGGAGCAAGGGCGGCCCGGAGGTGGTGCATGAAGCTCTCGAAGCCATGAAATGGGACATGATCAGCCCGCCCATCAAAGCGCAATACCGTCCCACGCCACAAATTCTGGAGGAATGCCGTGCCGCCGGCGCGCAGCTCGCGGAAAAGGCCTTGGCGGCGGGAGGATAACGCTTCTTCGTCATGGACAGCCCATAGCACCCTTTTTTTGAGGTGGGAAACCACTCTCATTTCCGCAGAGTCTTAAATATGGAATGGTGTCGAGAGAGTAGAACCCGATATTGAGGGATAGGAAATGGGGGTATTCGGGTTCTTGGGATGGTAAATGGACATGACGGTTCCTAACAGGAAGCGTAGCGTTGCCATGCAAGCGGCCCTTGCGGTCATTGTGCTCATGGCGGGTGTGGGGTCGTACCTTGTCTTGGCGGGGATGCGGGAGCGCCCGCCGCAAACGGAGACTCCGGAAGCAAAGTTGAGCGTGGAAGTGTGGCGCATCCACCCCGAAGAGATTTCTGTTAGCATTACTGGCTATGGGACGGTGCGATCCCTAGATATGGTGGTTGTCACGCCTCAGGTGGCAGGAAAAGTGGTGGATGTGCATCCGAACCTTGACCTAGGGGGGGTAATCCAGCGGGAGGAGGTGCTTTTCCGCATTGAAGCGCGCGACTACGAAATTGCCAAGGCCCAAGCAGATGCGAAAATTGCTCAAATGAGGAGCACAATTGCCCTCCTGAAAAAGCAATATGAAAATGACCAATCCCGGATTGACACACTCAAGCGGACGCGTGACTTGGCTGAAATTGAATTCAACCGGGACAAGGAATTATTCGATAAGCACCAAGTGGGCACGGAAGCCATGGTGCATATGTCGGAAGTGAACTTTAATCAGGCCAATGATACATTCACCATGGTAACGAATGCCATTGACCTGTACCCGCTTCGCATACAGGAAGCCGAGACAGGGCTTAGAGCGGCACAGTCCTTATTGGATCAGGCGTTAACCGCGCTGGAAAGAACCGAAGTGCGAGCCCCGTTTACCGGGCGGGTAAAAATGGCGCAAATCGAAGTGGGCCAATGCGTGGCTCCTGGGGTGCCCGCCGTTACGCTGGCCAATGACACCACGCTGGAAATCTCCGTGCCGCTGGACAGCCGTGATGTTGGGACATGGCTTGAGTATGAAGAACCGCAATCCCCTAATGGCGAAGCATGGTTTAGGAATGTGGACCCGGTGCGTTGCCAGGTAAAGTGGACCGAGGATCCGGAGAACAATCAGTGGCAGGGCACACTTGTGCGTGTTGAACGGTTTGATCCGATGACGCGCATGGTCACGGTAGCGGTTCGTGTGACGGGAGAGGATGCCTTGTCCAAGGACGGGGGAATGCCTTTGGTGGACGGCATGTTTTGCACGGTTGAGATTCCTGGCAAGACATTGCGCCAGGTATTCCGTCTGCCGCGATGGGCGGTGACCTTCGAATCCGAGGTCTATGTGGCCAATGCGGAGTCGCGGCTGGAACGGCGCAAGGTAGGGATCATTCGTTCAGAAGAGGACGAGGTGTATATCTCTTCAGGACTGACGGAGGGAGATCTGGTTATTGTGACCCGCGTGGTCAGTCCATTGCCGAACTCCTTGCTGGAATACACGATAACGAAGGAGGCGGCAGGCAACTCATGAGGGGTCTCCTCGCAGCATTTGCGCGCAACCGCGTCTTCGCCAACATGTTTATTGCGATTATTTACTTGGCCGGCTTTTTCGCGATGATGAAGATGGTCCGGGAGACCCTGCCCGAGATGGAGGTTGATCTTATTACAGTGGGCGTGGCATGGCCGGGAGCGGATCCGGAAGAGGTTGAGGAGGGGATTTGCCGCAAGATCGAGGAAGCAATAGAGAGCATCCAGGGGATCAAGCAATATAGCACCGTGGCCCAGGAAAACCTTGGGTATGCGTACATTGAAGTAAACGAACGGTACGACCTCGCAACCGTAAAGGACCATGTCCGAAATGCCGTGGAAGCGATTTCAACCTTTCCCAAGGATGCTGAACGCCCCATCACGGAGGCGCCCACATTCAAGGCGCACGTCCTCTTTGTTGCTTTGTTCGGAGAAAGCCTGCGCGAGCGGGAACTGAAAGAATGGGCGGAGCGGATGATGGAGGAGATCCGGGCGCTGCCGCCGGTGTCGCAAGTGGAAGTGCTCGGGGCGCGCGAGTACGAAATTGCCATTGAGCTTTCAGAGGAGCGGCTTCGCGAGTATGGATTGACTTTTGAACAGGTGGCGCTGGCGGTCCGCGCCAGCAACCTGAATCTTTCCGGCGGGCTGATGCGGACGGAAGGAGAGGAAATCCGCCTGCGGACGCTTGGCCGGAAGTATTCCACCGATGAATTCGCAAGGATTATTGTGTATGCGCGCCCGAACGGCGATGTCATTACGCTCGACCGCATCGCCACAATCAAAGATGATTTCACCGAAGATTATGTGATTTCCCGCTATAACGGCAAACCATGCCTTACGCTGATGGTCATGAAAACGGAAGAAGAGGATACCCTGGCGATTGATGAAGCTGTAAGCGCATATGTGGCCCAGAAAAAATTGCCGGAAGGCGTTCATGCGGAGATCTGGGGGGCAATGGCGGATGAACTGCAGGCACGGATTAACCTGCTTGTGCGGAATGGCCTTTTCGGCCTGAGCCTTGTGTTTCTCATGCTTTGGCTGTTCCTTGATATACGGCTGAGTTTCTGGGTGGCGCAGGGCATGCCGTTCTGCTTGTTTGGAGGGATGGCGCTTATCTGGTTTATGGGATCCACCTTGAACATGATCTCCTTGTTCGCAATGATCATGGCGCTCGGAATGCTCGTGGATGACGCCATCGTCGTGGGTGAGGCCATCTATCAACACAGGCGGAATGGGGAGCCTCCCTTGCAAGCGGCGATCAATGGTGTCATGGAGGTCGCGCTGCCTGTTCTAGCAGCAGTTACGACCACTATCGTGGCCTTCATCCCCTTATGTTTCGTCAGCGGGGTCATGGGCCGGTTGATCGTGATACTTCCAATAGTGGTTATTTCAGCGTTGTCCATTTCCCTGATCGAGTGCCTTCTGTGCATTCCCGCCCATTTGAACCACCTTCCTGATTTGAACCGGCCGGATTTGGGCCGCAATGTAATGGCCCGGTTTGGCCGCCGGTTTCACAAGGCCGTGGATGATGGGGTGTACTGGTTCATCTATCATGCCTACGCGCCCTTTGCGCGCTTGGCCATACGGTGGCGCTATGTCAGCCTGGCCGTGGGGATTGCGGTCCTTTTGAGCGCGGGGGGGATCCTGGCGAGCGGAGTACTAAAATTTCAGTTTTTCCCGAAGATTGACGGCAATGAAATGGTTGCCCGCATCGAGTTTCCCACAGGCACCCCCCTGCCCGTAACGAAAGAAGCGGTGGCCAAGGTTGAAGAAGCCATTCGGCGCGTTGAGGAAAAAACAACTACCGTGTCAGGAAAGCCGCTCATCGTGAACACCTTCTCTCTGGCGGGGAGCACCATGAGTGTGGAAGGGTCCGCTCGCGGAAGCCATCGCGGCGCGGTTCGCGTGGAAATGCTCCCCTCATTGGAACGGGGAATTCATACAGAGGATTTAAAGGCGGCGTGGGAGAAAGAGGTGGGTCTCATTCCCGGCATTAAGTCGCTGGTATTTCGCGGGGGCATAGAGGGGCCGCCCGGCGCCCCCATCGAGATTTGGCTGCATGGACCAGATCTCGATGCCATCCAGAAAGCCGCTCATGAAACCATTGACAAGTTGAGAACGTATGCGGGGGTCTATCAAATCGAGGATGATTTTTCCCCGAGCAAGAACGAGATTAAGCTTCGGCTGCGCCCCGACGCCCGGGCCCTGGGGCTGACGGAGGCCGATCTTGCCCGCCAGATTTATGGGGGCTACTTCGGCGAGGAAGCAGTGCGCCTTCAACGCGGCCGGGACGACATCCGTGTCCGCGTCCGGTATCCCGCCGAAGATCGGACGCGGGTAAGCGAACTTGAACGCATCCGCATCCGAACGCCATTAGGGTTCGAGGCCCCTCTGCTATCTGTTGCCGACATAAGCTACGGCCCTGGCCCGACTTTTATCAAGCGGACCGACGGGGAACGGCGGGTCAAGGTGACGGCGGATGTCAATGTGACGGTTGCCAACAGTAGCGAGGTCATCGCTGATCTGGGAGAGGCGTTCATACCCGCGCTTCAGAAAAAATATCCGGGGACTTCGGTTTCCTTTGAAGGAGAGCAACGCAACATGCGGGAATCGTTCGACAGCCTGTATGTAAGCTATCCCTTGGCCCTTCTGGGCATATTCATCCTTATCGCGTCCACCTTCCGATCCTACCTCCAACCGCTCGTTATTATGGTAATCATTCCGTTCGGAACCATTGGGGCGCTTTTGGGTCATCTTGCCATGGGTTACGATCTCTCCATTATGAGTTACTTTGGCATGGTGGCGCTGGCGGGAATCGTTGTAAATGATGCCATAGTGCTCATTAATCATCTCAATTCCCTCATAGGCGGCGGGGAACCATTTTTTGATGCGCTCTGGAAAGCGGGTGCGCGCCGTTTCATGGCGGTCTTCCTGACCACCATCACGACCGTGGGAGGCATGTCAACGCTGATATTCGGACGAGATATTCAGGCGCAATTCCTCATCCCCATGGCCATAACGGTCTCGGCAGGACTCATATTCGCCACCCTGCTCACTTTGCTCTTCATCCCTTGCCTGTTGGGCATTCTTAATGACATGCGCCGTGCGGCGCACTATCTGGCCACGGGACGCTGGCCAACGCCGGAAGAGGTTGAGCCCGCCTGGATAGAGAGCAAGGAAGTGGATGAGGAGTCTTCGCCCCAGTTCGTTGAACCTGTGGGGGTTACATGACCGGACGCACTGGATATTACCGATTGGCGGTCCGCCCGCCACTCTACCTTGTTTGCTGTATCGTGTTGTTCTTTATCGAGGCAGAAGCCTTTGGGGAAATGGCGAAAGCGGATTGCCCGAAGGCGCCGGACACCGGCGAAAGTCACGTTGTGCCCCAAGCCGCTTCTTCCCAACAATCAGGACCGGATGCTGATATCACACTTGTGCAGGAAGACAGGAATGCGGGCGCGGCAGATGCATTGGATCTTGCCACGGCCCAGCGGCGCGCGTTGATGGCGAATCCCTCCCTCCATGCCGTAGCGGAACAAGTCGCCCAGGCCCGGGAGTACGTCCGTCAGGCACGATCCCTGTATTTTCCACAACTCTCCTTATCCTACCGGGCCATGCGGACCCGATTTGACGGAGACTCCACGGAGGATATTTTTAATTTCGAGGAAGAAGGCCGCCGCACCCATCGCACCCACCGCGTCCATGAGACGCGCGTTCCGCGGGATGTAGGCCCGGACGACTCCGAACAGGATGGATTTGATACCGAAGACATTTCCGAAGCCCTGCGTGCTTTATTCGGCAGCGATGGCGCGCTGGACAACCTGTTAGGGGCCGGCGGGCTGGGAGGTTACTCATCAGAGGAGGACACCCAGAACTACACGTTCGGCGTAACCGCGGGTCTGCTGCTTTTTGACGGCTTTTCGCGCCGGATGACTTCGGCGATGGCGCGCTTTGGCAGGGAGGAGACCAAGGCGGCGCTTCAAGAGGCGCGCCGCCTGCTGCTTGATGCCGTGGCGCTAAGTTTCTATGGCGTCCAGCTTGCGCGTGAAAACATACAAGTCGCCCGGAGCGACAAAGAATTTAATGCGCGTCTCGTGAAGGAAGTGACGATCCGGCACAATCTGGGAAAAGCCTCCCTGAGTGACGTGCTCAACTTTGAAGTCCGGCAACAGGCGGCGGAAGCCGCTTTACTAGCCACAGAAAAGGAATACGAAACCGCGCGGATCGCCTTGGCCCTTGTCATGGGCGAACCAGATGTCCGGCTGCCGGATGGCCTTGATCTGGCTCCTCTGCCAGAAGAAAGTGATGAAACCATGCGTCCGCCCGATGAGGCCGCCGCAATCCGGTATGCCCTCGAACACCGGCCAGATCTCCAGCAGAAAGGGCACGGCATCAAACGCGCCCAAGCATCTGTCAAGGAACGTTATGGCGCTCTATCACCGCGCGTGTCACTGTTTGCCTCCTGGAACGATCAGCGCATGGAAAGCGGAGAATATGAACGCAAGACGGACTCCACGACCGTCGGTGTTGATGTCGCTTATGATGTATTTACAGGCGGGCGCAAAGTCTCGCGCATCCTGGAGGCCAGGCATGCCAAACGTCAAGCCGAGTTCCGGCGCGCCGAAACCGAACAAAAGGTTATTTCGGATGTACGGAAAGCATTGCTTGGCCTGAGAATCGCCCAACAACAAATCATCCTTCAGCGGACCGCCTCTGAAAATGTCCGGAGAAACCGTGATCTTGTGGAGAAGGAGTATCAAGCCGGGAAAGCCCCCTTGGTCAGGCTAAACCAGGGCCAGCGCGATCTTGTCGAAGCCCAGGCGCGCCTCGCGTTCGCCCGGGTAAACCTGATCAAGGCATGGCATGAACTTCGGACATCCACGGCCGAGACATTGGAGGCATTTCCAGACAGAACACCATGAAAAAATGGTCCAGGCATAAACAGCAGCGTTGTTATAGAAAGCCTGAATGGCTTACAAGGAGACCAAGATGAGCAACATGAGAATACACGGATTGGCCGGCCGGATTCCGGCAAAGGCGTCAAGTTTCAAAAATGACATTGACATCGCATTTGACATCATGGACCTGTTTTTTTGGGTGATTGATTTGATAAATGCCTTTCTGGATTTCATGCGCAATTTGGGTGACTATCTGAGCGGGGAATAACTCGCCGCTATTGAATAACTCCGGCGATTACCCGGCAACCATGGAGGATACCCTCGTGAAAACATTAATCCAGCATGTCACGCTTTGGAGTGTTATCTTGTGCTTGGGCATGGCGCTGGCGGGCTGTCCGCCCAACGCCTACCACACATTGACGCTAAACGTCTCTCCTCCAGGCGCCGGAGAGATACAGGTATCACCAGACCGGTCCGCCTACCTTGCTGGAACTGAAGTGATGCTCGAAGCCATTCCCATCGAAGGCTGGAATTTTTCCATTTGGCAAGGCACGGGATTCAACACAAGCAGTTCGCCCACGAAGCTGCGCATCTATCAGGATGAGACTATTACCGCCATATTCCTTCCCAACCTTGAAGGGGAAGCGGAGGGAACGGAAGAAGGCGAGGCCGAAGGCGAAGGCGAATTCCCGGGATTCATCAAAGATCCTGGATTTGAAGAAGGTATGAACACCACGGCATGGCGTCAAACCTCCCGGAATTTTGCAACGGTAGTGTGTGATGAGGCCCGGTGCGGGATGCTGGAGGGGGTTGGGCCGCATTCGGGGCAGTATTGGGCGTACTTCAGCAGCACCCCTTCCGGCGGCCAGGAATCGGCATCCATCGAACAAACCGTTGCCATGCCGAGGTCTGACGCGGCATTTCTCAATTTTTACCTGGCAATCCCGAAAGCAGAAGGCCCATGCAGTCTTCGCGTGTCTCTTGAGGACCGCGTAGTATTCGAAGTTACGGAATTGGATGCCTCTCTATATCAAGAATATCGGATGGTTGAACTCGATGTTTCAGGATGGGCAAATGGCGGGGAGTATCTGCTGCGCTTCGACTACTACAATGAAGCGAGTCCTGGAGATCTAATGGCGATTTTTGTGGATGACGTAATGCTGACCCTGGAGGGACAGGGGGAAGGCGAGGGGGAAGAGGAAGGCGTGTGGGAAGGCGGCGAAGAAGGCGAGGGTGAAGGGGAAGGCGTGTGGGAAGGCGGCGAAGAAGGCGAGGGTGAAGGGGAGGGCGTGTGGGAAGGTGAAGAAGAAGGGTCCGGCGAAGGGGAGGGCGTGTGG
Organism: Candidatus Hydrogenedentota bacterium; assembly: GCA_029565395.1. Taxonomy (GTDB): domain Bacteria; phylum Hydrogenedentota; class Hydrogenedentia; order Hydrogenedentales; family CAILVY01; genus CAILVY01. The sequence continues at coordinate 81,763 of JAKQOG010000108.1, forward strand.
GAAGGTGAAGAAGAAGGGTCCGGCGAAGGGGAGGGGGAAACATCGCCACTATGTACGTTCACCTTAGACAGTATACAGATGGTCCCTCCGATACAAAGTACCGCTACCGGCACGGCTGAATTCCGGGTAATGGATGAAGCGGGCAATATGTTGCTAACCATCCAGCACAATGTCAGCCGGCCATTACTTGCTTTGCTATATTCCGGTGAGGCTGAAACTAATGGAACGGCCATAGTGAATCTGGGCACACCCTTATCCCCAATTACTTGTGTCTTCACTTCTCTGGAGTACATTTTTCTGACAAGCCATCCTTATTATATCCAAATTAGCAGTATGGCCCATCCAAATGGGGAAATCCGGGGCCAGATAAATTGTGATCAAGATGAAGGCGCGGCGGAAGGCGTGGTGGAAAGCGAAGGGGAACTGGAAGGCGAGGTCGAAAGCGAAGGCGAATGATACCAGCAAATGCGAAAGCCTTGTAGCGGCCAGAGCTACTTCCATTCTATGTGGATGGTTTGACGGTCTTTGGCGCTGCTGTTGGCGTGTGTCACATACAGGGAATTGGGGTCGAAGGGTTGCTCTTTTCCGTTGATTAACAGTTGGGTCACGGAGAGGCTGCGGGGAATAAAAATGATAGTGGGGGCATCGATATCCAGCGGATCATAGGCGAGATCGAAGCATTTTTCACCAACGGTATATTCAGGATTTTTACCGGCGATGCGCTGCGGATATACTTGGATGAGATGTTCGAGTATGGGGGTGGCCTGCCCATTATCGTCCACAATGCCGAAGCGGACGTCCGAGCTTTTGTCGTAGGAGTAATAGGTCCAGCCGATGTGATAACGGTTCATCCAATACACTGTATCGTTGAGGTAGTCATCGAATCCGGTCATATCGGGCGCCACGCCGAATTCCGTGATCAGCAGCGGCATATGCAGGGATTCCGCTATGTTTACCTTAACGCGCATGTTGCGCGGCATGAGCCATCGGGTCAGACGGCCATACACTTTCCGCACATGCAGGAAGATATCGTAGTCGTGAACGGCCAGGATGCTTCCGGAGGACGGCGCGAATGAAAGACCGGACCGCAGCCCGATGGCCGTATAGTTTGCCGGTTCGAATACGAGCGGAATGCGGAATCCGTTTTGCCTGTGCATCGCCTGGATATCTTCATAAAATGTAGACAGCGCCTTCTTCTCGAACCGCAGCCCAAGCCAGGGCCACGGTTCATTCATGACTTCAATTCCAACAATGTTGCGCTGCTTATCGACCTGCCGGAGGAGATATTCAAGCATGTCCACATACCGTGCTTTCATGGAACTGGTCCGCCAGAAAGTGTCAAACGAATGCATCACTGCCGGTTCCAGATAATTGAGATTCCAGGGTTCCCGGGGCGTAAATTTTCGTCCGCCGTCATGCACCATCCAATCGGGGAAGCCATTGCCCGTAAAACGCTTGGCGTAGAGATCCTGATGCACATCGAGAATGACGTCGATGCCGAGTTCATCCAGCCAGCGGATACGTTCCAGTGTTTGGGCTATGTATTCCTCGTTGAAGCCGCCATCCTCCGGCTCCATGGCCTCCCAAAAGACCAGATAGCGGACCAAATTGAACCCCCAGGCGTTCAAGCGGGCAAAGTCATCGCGCGTCTGCCACGGGAGATGATTTTCCGCATGCTTGGCATTACTGGCCACATTGACCCCGTGATAAATGACAATCCGCCCTTCTGTGTCACGGATATAGTGTGTGGTATGGGCTGGCGCGCACTCGCGAAGTCCCATCACAAGCAACACGAATCCCAACACGCCCGCCACAAGGAGCACGATACGCCGCTTTTTACCCGATACGCCCGATGACGACATACACGTTGCCTGCTAAGATTCAAGATTGGTGAAGTATATCATAGACATGGTATTGAAACATTCGAACGTGTGCTATTGACAAAAGGGGTATGAAGAATTATGATAGGGAAGAGAGTGTATAAGGGTGTATAAGCACGTCAGTGTGGTAGAAAGACGTGTTTTCATATAAATGGTGGCTTTTGGCACCCGCCAAGGTGTGTGCCGCATAAAGAAGGAGAGGGGACTATGAAGACTCTAAGGTGTGGCAGATCTTTGAACAACAAGGGGCCTTTCATTCGAGTTGCATTGGTAACCATGGGGTTCTTACTTTCCTTGTGGTCTGGTGATGTCTTTGCTGACTACACCTTGACCACTACCGTGGATGGTCCAGGTCGGGTTACCTCGGCCGGATGGCTGTATGATGATTTTGCTGATGGTGACATTAATGGCTGGAGCTGTTGGTCAGGATCCACATGGACGGTCGTCAATGGCGCCGTAACACGAACATCTTCTGGGGGTGCTCTTGGACGCTCACAATTAGTCGGTGACATTGAAGTGCGCTATTCTTTTATGTATACGGAATCTCCCGATGCCTCGTATATTGAACTTACATGTAGAATCCGTGATATTGACGCTTCGCCGGCCCAACGTATCTGGATTCAAGCGTATGCAGACCGTATAAGAATAAGAGAAGATTATGATGGCGCAGAGCACTTCTTGGCAACCAATATGAGCGTTTCTCACGTGCCCAATGTGTGGTACGATATTTATATCAAATGTCTCGGAACGCATATCGAGGTGTGGCGTGCTGAACACGGTCAGCCGTTGGAATTGGTATTGAGCTCCGATGCCATTCATCTTCAACAGACACAGTATTTCTCCATGGCCTTGGGCCAGAATGTGAATGGTTTCTTTGACAATATTGAAGTGCATCCCAATACGTATGCAGACGGAACTTCTCTTTACCTCAGTGCCATTCCGGAGTCCGGAGAGGCTTTTCTGAACTGGACGGGCAGCGTGGAAAGCGAATCCGATCCTATTAAAGTAGAGATGACTCAGGACATGAATCTCACGGCTCATTTCGGCACGCCGGAATCTGCGAATCTGCAATGGATGCAAGCTGCGCCTGCCGCCCCATGGTCAGCCCGGACGGGGGCCAGTGGCGCTGTATATGATGGGAAGATGTGGGTTGTCGGCGGGGATGATGGATCGTTAAAAAACGATGTGTGGAGTTCCACGGACGGCGCGCACTGGACACAGGTGTTGGCGAACGCGCCGTTTACTCCCCGGCGCAGTGCAGCCGCAATCGTGCACAACAGTCTTTTATGGATAGTGGGAGGTTTGGATGGTCCTGATGAAACAGACATTGCCTCCGATATCTGGAACACGCCGGACGGTGAAAACTGGAATCAGGTTGCAACTACACTGCTTTTCGCCTCGGGCGGACCCTACCTGCCCTCGTCCAATTGGGAATGGTTCGACCGAACGTATACTGTTTTTATGGATAAGATCTGGGATTTTGGCGGGGGATACCGGTCTGGTTATTCTCTCACCGTAATGGATACGCCATGGTATACCGCCAATGGGACCTCCTGGACAAATACAGGCGCTTCGTTTGGGCTTGGCAAGCAGGGTCATGCCGCAACCGGTCATGCCGGGCGGCTTTTTGTTCTGGGTGGCACAGACGATGAAGGAAACACAGACGATCCAATCTGCTACTCAGAGGATGGCGCCGTGTGGAGTCAAACAGACGGTCTGTTCCCAGTAAAAGAAAACGCTCTTCAGGGGCGTCTTGATCATCGTGTCACATCATTTGGACACCGCCTCTGGCTAACAGGCGGCATGGTGGAGGCAGCCCTCTTGAATGATGTCTGGCGCTCCAACGATGGAATTACCTGGGCGCAAGACACCGCGGAGGCGCCCTGGAGTCCACGCAAGAACCACCTGCTGATGTCGTTTGAGGGACAGTTATGGCTCATGGGCGGCGAGACCGGTTCCGGTCTTTTGAACGATGTCTGGTATCTTGGATATCCATTTACCAATATCTCCGCTACCCCGTCCGCCGCCGGTCCGGGCACGACGGTATCGATTTCGTTTGATACGTCTGTGGAATTGACTGAGGTTCCTGTCATAACAGTAAATAACCATGCTGCCACGTATGCATCGCTCTCCGGAAGCACGTACACATATTCCTACACCGTGCAGGAGTCAGATCCTGATGGTGCAGCGGTTATTCAACTACTGGGGGAATGGGAAAATGGCATGGTTGGTCCCCAGTACAACGACACTGCATTCTATATTGATGCTACGCCTCCGGAATTTATCACCGTTTCATGCGTACCCTCGATTGCTGAAGAAGGCAACAACGTGCTGATAACCTTTGCCGCGTCAGAATCCTTGACCGGCAATCCATCGGTTACCGTCAATGGAAATCCTGCCGTCTTTGAATCCAACGATGGGCTAAACTACACCTATTCCTATACTGTGCTGTCCTCTGATGGAGAAGGGTATGCGCTTATTGCCATAAGTGGCGTTGATTTGTTCGGAAACAACGGCGCCTCAGAAAACAATGATGCATTAAACGTGGACAACACACCTCCGGTCATTTCCTCCATTACTGCGACCCCGGACACGGTCGGATCCGGGGGGATCACAACGATTAGATTCACAGCCTCAGAACTCCTGATGGATGGGGCGGCGGTGACGGTTAATGGGAATCCCGCCCTCTTCGTTGGTGAAAACGCCATGGTCTATACCTACACCTATACGGTATTGGAGACCGACCCAAACGGCTATGCGCTGATCGCGGTTGCCGCTACGGATCTTATCGGGCACCCTGGGGAACAAAGTAGCGACTCAGCTTTGTACATCGATAAAGACCTGCCCGCTATCACCAGTTTTGACGTCGCCCCGTCCATGGCGAAGACCGGGACCAGCGTGAACATAATGTTCATCGTTTCTGAAACACTTTCTGAAAACCCCATTGTAACGGTGAACGGCCACCTGGCGAGTATCGCGGAAAGCCGTAACTTAGACTATACATATAATTACACGGTGACGGGTTCCGACCCGGACGGCCCGGCGGCGATTCACGTGGTCCTCAATGACTTGTCCGGCAATACAGGAACGTACGACAGCACGGACACATTGACGGTGGACAATACCCCTCCGTCGTTCAACACGGTGGCGGCAATCCCCCCGCGCGCCAAACAGGGTGTTTTGGTTGTTCTGTCATTTAAGATTTCTGAAACGCTTCCCCAGAATCCCGATGTGAAGGTGAACGCACACCCCGCTACATTTGTAAACATGTCAGGATTGGATTGTTGGTATTCCTATCTTGTTCAGCCCAGCGACCCTGAAGGGGCGGCAGCCATCAGCTTTATCGGCGTGGATTCGGCCGGAAATACCGGCACCTACGCGGATGTGACCGCATTAACCATTGACAATACACCACCCACATTCATCTCTTTTGCGGCTAATCCATCTCTTGCCAAAGAAAATACCCCCGTAACCATCACCTTCACGGCTTCCGAAACGCTGCTTCAGAATCCTGATGTCAATATAAATGGCCACACAGCCTCATTTGTCAGTTCGGATGCACATCAATTCACTTACAATTATCTCGTAACATCCGCGGATGCTGATGGCAACGCGTTAATAACCGTTTCGGGAACGGATATCGCTGAGAATCTTGGGTCCGGAAGCAATTCCGATGTGCTCACCGTGGACAAGACACCCCCGAGCTTCCTGGATTTTTCAGCCAATCCCAATCGTGTCAATACCGGCGATGTTACCGAAATCTATTTTACCGCTTCAGAAATCCTGGCCGATACGCCTGTAGTGACGGTCAACGATGAACCGGCTACGTATATTGACAATAGCGGCCTCAACTATCGCTATAACTACACGATACTATCTTCGGATGAAGAAGGGATGGCCGTTATCAGTGTCATGGCCTCGGATGTGGCGGGGAACACCGGGACTACCATCAACAACGATACACTTTACGTAGACCGGACACCGCCGGTGTTCAGCGAATTTGTGTCTGATCCCCCCTCAGCCAAAGATTGGGGTGTCGTGCATATCTCCTTCACCGCATCAGAACTGCTGAGCGAGCCGCCTATGGTCATGGTAAATGGGCATCTGGCTGAATTCGCCAGCAACGCCGATCTTCTCTATACCTTTATTTACACCGTCGTTGCTTCAGATCCCGAAGGCGATGCCACTATTGTGGTATCCGGCGCCGATACGGTGGGCAACAGCGGAGAGAGCACCAACGTTACCGCCCTGGACATAGACCGCACACCGCCCTTGGTTACGATCAGCAGCCTTGTTACGAACGACACCTCCCCGGCATTGTCTGGAACTATCAACGAGCCTACGTCGGAAATTCATCTGATTCTGGCTGGACAAGATCCGCCGATTGTGAACAATGGCGATGGAACCTGGACGCTGGCGGATGATTTGCTCGATCCATTAGGCCAAGGCGTGCACGATATCCCGGTGCAGGCGGTGGATATTGCGGGCAACGTAGGAACGTATGCGGGAATCGGCGCACTAATCATTGACATCACACCCCCCGTGGTAACAATGAACGGCGATGCTGAAATGACGATTTCGGTGTTCGACACCTTCAGTGATCCGGGCGCTTCCGTAACGGACAACCTGGATCCTTCCGTGACCGTTGTCACCTTGGGCACGGTGAATACCTTGGTGGTAGGGGAGTATACACTGACCTATACGGCACGGGACGAAGCGGGCAATGACGCCATACCTCCAACGCGAACGGTACAGGTGGTGGATCTTACACCGCCAGTGCTCACCCTGCTGGGGGATAATCCCTTAACGGTTAATACCGGGGAGGCTTACGTTGATCCCGGCGCCATGGCACAAGATAATTACGATGGCGATATCTCAGATCAAATCGTGGTTACAGGATTGCCTATAGACACCGCTCTTCCGGGAGAATACACCCTCTACTACAACGTGGCGGATTCCAGCGGCAACGCCGCCGAGGAAATCACGCGCACCGTACTCGTGGTTCTAGGCACCCACAGTGCCGATCCGGATGGTGATGGTATTATCAGTCTGTCTGAGTTGCTGCGTGTAATCCAGTTTTATAATTCAAACGGAATCCATTGCCAAGACGGAACAGAAGACGGTTACGCACCAGGAGCCGGTGATCAAAGCTGTATCCCCCATCACAGCGATTACAATCCGCAGGATTGGCGAATAAATCTTTCGGAGGTGCTGCGTATGATCCAGTTCTTCAATTCCAGTGGATATCACCCCTGTGAGGGAAGCGAAGACGGCTTTTGCCCGGGACTTTAATGCTTCTCCCATATATTTTCCCAGGGGATTTCCAACAGAAGAGGAGAATTGCGTTCTATCAAACGCTCGATCAAAGAATCGCGCGTCAGGGGAGCGCGACATTCTATGAAAACAAAGCCAATGTGCGTTTGATCGTCCAGGCAATAAACTTCGAGTATGAAGGGGGTGTGCTGAATCCGCCTGCGTACAATTTTTGCCGGTGCAGCATGGTATACTTCGGCGTTACGCCTGCTATGCTTCGCAAGTGTACGGAAGACGGGTTGCCGGGCAGTTGACAGCCAGATTTTTAAAAACGCTAAACATGTCTTCACATTGGGAAATGGAAAGGAGATTCACGGCATGCCGGTTATACGAACAAGTGAACAGGCGCTGGAGGTGGGAAACAAACCGCTTCGTTACGTTCAGATTGGCATTGGGGGGTGGGGTCAGCATTGGTACACGGAGGTGTTGCCCCGCTTGCGTGCGCTTGGGCTGGCGGAGGCGGTTGCCGCGGTTGATATCAATCCGGAGGTTTTGCGGGCGGCGAAGGAGAACCTGAGTCTGTGGGATGATCAATTGTATACGGATGCCGCCGAAGCGGTGGCCGCCACACGGCCTGATTTCGTTATTATCGTCGTGCCTCCCGCCAAACACGAAGCGATGGTGGATATCGCTGTCGAACACAAATGCCATATTTTGAGTGAGAAGCCGATTGCCGACACCATGGCTGCCTGTGTTCGTATCCATAAGAAGGTAACAGCCGCCGGCCTGAAAATGGCCGTGACCATGAGCCATCGTTTTGATCAGGATAAGCAGTCTCTTGAACAGTCCGTTAAGAGCGGGAAATACGGGCCGTTGAACTACATTGTGCACCGGTTTACACACAATTGCCGGGAATTTGGAAGCTGGGGGGTCGCCTTCCGCCACCAGATTCCCGATCCGCTGTTGATTGAGGGTGCCGTACACCATTTCGATTGTTTGCGCGCCATTTCAAACGCTAATGCCAAGGTCGTGTATGCCGTGGCGTGGAATCCTCCGTGGGGCGAGTACGCCGGGGATTCTACGGCTTTGGTGACAATTATGATGGAGAATGGGGTGAAGTGTTTTTACGAAGGCGCCAAAGCCAACGCCAGTACATTAAACGGATGGGAAAATGATTACATCCGCGCCGAATGCCGCGACGGTACTCTCGAGTTGGATCAGCGGCGTCTCCACGTGTTACACGGCCCGGCGTGGGAGGCGCCCGCTTCAGAAGAATTGTCTTTGCTGGAGCAACCCGTTTGGAAGAATGCCTGGCTTGCGGAACTGTTCGTTCACTGGTTGAATGGCGGTGATGCGCCGCCCAACATCCTGGAGGATAACCTCCAGTGTGCCGCGCTGCTTTTTGCAGCGATTGAATCCGCGCACACGCGTCAACCGGTGGATGTTTCCGCCTTTTTGGCGCGCCACTTGGGCAATGACTGAGCCCTGTGAAATTTTGGTTGCCGGACTACAGGAGGATTCCCGCGGCCCGGCAACCAACAATATCCGGGAATCATGTTTCGGACACGGTTTGTCCGCAAAAATCACAAATCTTGATTTTTACCAAAGCTATGCTGAGCCACATGGGGAGCCAGAGCCCCAGAGTGCAGATGGTGCGCAAGAATTCTTTTTTGTGATCGACATTTTTTATGTGAAATGGGACGTTTTTCTTGCAAATGGTGCAATAACAGGTGTTCTGAGGGGTCTCCATAATCTTTCCTTTCGTGATGCCGTGCCTGACCGAAGTTGCGGATGAGGCGCGGCGAAACATTCTTTTCCAGCGTTATTTGTGGGGAGGGTTGAATACGGAAGAAGCTGCCACGCCCTGGTTGGGCGGGAAGTTTAACCGGTTTCGTGCAGAAAAAAGAATCGGCTCATAGAAGGAGAGCGTGTTGGAGAAGACGCAAAGGCCGTGATGGCGCCGAAGCGGCGGCGCTATCGATCGGCAATAGCCGGGCATAGGAATCATTCCAGATCCTGGCCCAGGCTGGGCTGCTCACCGATGAGGTGAAGGTGAAGCGGAATCCCGTATCGCGGGAGCCATTTCCCCACTGGACCACCTCGGCGGTTTCGCACGCGGTGTCGTGCAACTGTGCGCCCCTCTCTGTTTCATCGAGGGTCTTGTCTGAAGAAACCACATGAAACGGAAGCACAATCAGTGCGGCGACGCACATCGCCACCGTCAAACGGAGCATATTCTGCATCCGGCGGAGAAACCCATAGGTATGTTCAGGATTCATGCTTATATTTTACCCGAACATGCGCCCGGCTGCAATTGGTGGAATTAAATAGGATCATATTAAACAGGGCGGATCATGGCGCTGTTGTAGACGGAGGGGTGGCCGGGGATGGAGTGAGAATGAATTCCAGGGCTGCTTTGGCGTCCTCGTACGTCGTGGAATGACCGCCTTCTGCGCGGTACAGCATCAAGGGGGGACGTCCCAGTTTTGTAAGGATCGCCGCCAATCGCAAGACGCTGTGCGGCGGCACCAGGGTATCTTTGCCACCGGCCGTGAATGCCACCGGCATGGTGAACCGTTCCGGCCAGTATTCGGCGCTGCGATTTTTGTATTCGAGTGGAGCTTCCTGCTTGGTCTTCCCGAAGGATTCCCGGATGGCGTCCTGAAACTGATCATATTCGAGATGGTTCGCAGTGCCGTTCATTGCGGCCACGCCATGGATAAGATCCGGGTGCAAAGCGGTGAAAGTGAGCGCGGAACTGCCGCCCATCGACCCGCCACAGAGAAATACGTGGCGGATGCGGTACTGCTTCTTGAGATCGCCGATGATCTGTACGAGGTCGGCTTCCGCTTTGGGCCCCATCCAGGAGGTTTTCGCGCGGTAATCCGGCGATACGAACAACATGCCATGTTGAATCGCAAAATCCCGCGTGGCGCGGCATTCATCCCTTGGGTCTTTGGCGAATTGCCAGCGGTCGGAGCCATGCCCATGCAGCGCGATCAAGGTGTCATGCTCCTGTGCGGGATCGAAGTCTTGCGGCAATCCCAGCACATAGGCTTGCGTGGTTTCGTCCACCGCCGCGGTGAATTGGACGTCCCGCAGTTCGAGTGCGTTCTCCCCGATAGCGTTAAAGGCGGACCAAACCATCCATCCAATCACTAGGAAACCACGTTTCCGCATGCTATCACCTTATGAATATTTGCGTTTTCAGATACATACCAGAAAACAAATGTAATGGAGAAGCATGCCTTTTTCCAAATGGAGAAGCGGCTTGTTTCTTCACAATTTTTGTGCTAGGTTCTAATCGAATCATAAAGTATTGGCGCAGTATAATTTAATTCGCTGCATTATTATTCAAACGCAGTGGAAAGTGGGTGGAAACCCGGGGCGCGGGGCAGGATTCACGCGCCAAGGTGCAGTACATAGATGGGCCCACCGTGCGTGGTTGGTGTAAAGGAAAAAAGTATGGGTGCAAAAACGATGGGAATCATAGGACGCAGTGTTCTTGGAGGCGTGTTGTTCCTCTGTCTGGCAATGAACGGACAGGCCACGGAAGATCCCGTGCCGCGGATTTTGCTGGTTGGCGACAGCTATGATGCGTTCTTGTGGGGATTCCGTTCTTTCAAAACCGTCTTGCCTGAGTTTCCGGGGCTGGAGCGTTTCCTTGAGGTGGGTTCGCGCACGGCGATCATGGGGGTCAAGAGTTGTGAATACAAACAAGCGGACTTTATTGCAGATGTAAGAGCTGAACTCGACCGGTATCCCACCATCGATATTGTGAATATCACATTGGGCCCAAATGATTTCCTGAGTGGCACGGTGAATGTGCTGCCCGAGGATCTTGGGCGGGAAGTGGATTGGGAGGATTTTCTCGACCACCCCGAATGGGATGAACAATGGCTGTTCGACGCAATTGCCGGTCATATCACGGAGTTGGTGGATGCCATTCTGGCGATGCGCCCAGACATACGCATCACGCTGTGCGGCACGGCGTATGGCAATCTTCCCGAGGACATGGCGGCGGAAATGGGCATTGATCTGCTTCGTTTTCAGACTGCTTGGGTGAACATGTACAGCGCCATTAAATCCATTATGGATACTCGAGACCGGGTGTTCTTTGTGCATAATTTCGGGTTGCTCCAGCATCTCTATGGCGTGCCGGAGGCCGACCCGCCTATTGCACCGGGGGTGCTGCCCATGCCGGGAGGATATCCCGGCTATACCCCATATCCTGGCGGCGATCCGGCGCTCAATTGCCCATTGGACCTGTTGATCGATGATTTTGGGCATTTAACGGAACAGGGGTATATGGAAATCGCGCGCCGTTGCGTGAGTGAGTTTTTCCAAACCTGGCTCTCGTGGCCCAAAGCCCTGGAGATCCGCCAGACCGATGCGGCGGCGCCGCTGTATACGTATCAGGTCAGATTCAGCGAGGCGGTCACGGGTGTAGATGCAACCGATTTCGCGCCCGCCACCGTGGAATACGGCCCAGTACCCGGGGCGGCTATCGAATCCGTGACGGGAGCAGATGCGCTCTATACGGTGACGGTAAATATGAACGCGGAACCCGGTTCGCCCGTATTGCTGCTGCAGGATGACGACACGATTATCGATGCGGATCTTAATCCCCTGGGTGGTCCAGGAGCGGGCAACGGCGATTTTTCCGCCAATGGTGTGTTCCCCTTTCAAGATCTTCTGTCCCCCGCGCCGGGGGATTTTGAGGCTGCGATGTGTGCGTTGCAGGAGTCCTATTATCCCTACCACCGCTATGCCGAAGGGTCCGTGACGGGGCTGTCCTTTGTCCCGGAAGAATGCGATATGAACGGCGGCGTGGACTTCGGTGAAGATCCCGTGGTCATTCTTGGCAATGGATATCTCGAAGCGTATGAATTTGCGTTGATCACGGCGTGTGTGAACGACCCTGCACTGGATCTTTCCGCAACGGGCGGCGTAACGCATGCCATTGTGGCGGAAGCCTGGGAAAACAACTATCAACATATGGTGGAAAACCTGGGTGGAACCGAGGGCCTTCCCATACGATTCCTTCCGGGCGCCGATACCATCCTGGCGGGATATATCACCTTGGGCGACCCCATTTCCTCCATCCTGCCGATTCTGCTGATTTCCATGTTGAACCAGCAGCTTGGCGAGTTTATCCCCGGCCTTACCACCCCAAATCCCGCGGATTACATTCAGCTTGGCGAGCATATCGGGTATTCGGGGGATGCCGATGCGGACGGATTTACCAATGGTGAAGAATATCAGTACTTCGTCACCAGCGACGACTACGAAACCGGTAAAATGCAGTACATCGAGGCGGCATTGAATCCAAGCCGTTATCCTGGTTCGGAAGGAGAAGAGGAAGGAGTCATTGAAGGACAAACCGAGGGTGAAGGCGAAGGGAATGCCGAGGGACAAATCGAAGGGATCGCGGAAGGGCAGACGGAGGGAGAGGGGGAAGGTATGCCCTCCGAAGGATCGCCGGAGGAAGGTGAAGGATTAACCGAAGGGGAAACAGTAATTTACACAGCAGACCAAAATGGCGACCACCAGATCAGCCTTTCGGAACTCCTCCGTGTAATCCAATTCTTCAATTCGAACGGTTTCCATTGCGAAACGGGTACGGAAGATGGTTTTGCGCCTGGCCCCGGCGATCAGGCCTGCGCCCCGCACGCCAGCGATTACAATCCCCAGGATTGGCAAATAAGTCTGTCGGAACTTCTTCGCATCATTCAGTTCTTCAACTCGGGCGGGTATCACGCCTGCCCCGGCGAGGGTACCGAAGACGGCTTCTGTCCCGGAACGGCATAAACACACTAAAAAGCCGTTACCGGTGCTGTAAGATTCTGAACTTGCTTGCTCGTCTGTTTTCATTTTTCCACGAACATCAAAACAACGCCAGGACATTTCGATGGCAGGGCTGGGGCTATCCTGCCAAGCATGTGGAAATATGGAAGTTCTGTTATTGGAAATGCGATACTAGAACCCAGACAGAGTCATCTTGGGCGGAGAGGCAGGTGCTGCAGAGGATTCCTGCGCGCAATGGATGCCGGAGACGAATCCGCCTGGGGAATTGCCACAGTAAGGAGTACGTAGTTATGTGGACATCCGGGGATCTCTTCAAAACCGTAACAGTAATAGCTTTTTTATTTTGCAGTTCCGTAGCGGTCGCGCAGATGTCGAATGGGACTCCGCAACGGCAGGTGAAAATGACCGAGTGGCGGGATGAGACGGGCGCGCCTCGTCCAGAGCGCGTGGCGCCGGTCTGGAAGGGCGAGAACCGGATCGAGCGCGTTCCCGGCTCCGAAGTCAAGGCCAAGGCCCCAACGGGCAAGTATGTGCCGCGCATCGCATTGTTGGTCGAACATAATCTCCGTTTGGAGATAGGGGATGCCCTCGCCCAATACCAGGCGGACCTTGCGGATACCGGGTATTCGACCTTTGTGGTTGATGTCTGGGGCGGCACGCCGGGGTTTGTGCGCGAAACGCTTCAGGACGCCTATGCTGAGCCCGAATCGATTGAGGGCGCGGTTCTCATGGGGGACATCTCCTATATTGAATATGAAGTGATGCAGAAAAACAACGCCGGCAACTGGGAGCGTGAGGCATTCCCCTGTGATTTGCATTACATGGACCTGGACGGTGTTTGGTCTGACACACTCAATGATCGCGAAGTGGTGGCGGGTAATGGCTTTTACGACACCTGGACCGAGACGGATGATGTCCGCGAACTGGAAATCTGGGTGTGCCGCCTGCCGACGCACAACATGCCGAAGTTGGGCGATGAAGTCGACTTGATGAACAGCTATTTCACGCGCAATCACCGCTACCGCCTTCAACGGCAGTCGTACACCGGCATGCTGGTGTACCCCGATGACGACTGGTCAGCGTTTGGTCCGGGCGACCAGACAAATGCCGAGCGGGTTTACGATCCCTGCCTGGTAACCGCTATATATGATCGAAACGAAACCACTGCCACGGATTACATGGAGCGTCTGGCGAATCCGGTGCAAATGCTTCATATCCGGTCGCATGGATATCCGGGCGGGCATGGGTTCAGTGAAGCGGACGGAGAGGATTGGGGCAATGTGACCTGTGCAACGTACCGGGACATCGATCCGCAGGCACGGTTTTACTCACTGTTTGTCTGTTCGGGATGCGATTACACCGCCGCGGATTTCCTGGGCGGCACAACCGTGTTGAATCCCGAAGGCGGCGGTTTGCTTGCCGTGGGCAGCACAAAATCCGGCGGCATGCTGGACGATGTTCATTTCTACACCTCGCTTCAATTAAGCGCATGTTTTGGCAGGGCCTTTGTGAGCTGGTACAACGCCCTGCCGAATGATCCCCATTGGCGCTATGGCATGGTGCTGATCGGCGATGCCACTCTCACCCCGAAGACGGCGTATAACGATGATTTCATCGATGCCCGCGAAATCATGATGAACCAAGACCCCTCCGGCGCATACCGGGCCGCCGAGTATGGTGACAACCGTTGCGCCACGGTGCAGTCGGGTGAGCCAAATCACGCAGGATTACCGTGCGCGAAATCCCTGTGGTGGCATTACACCCCTTCAGAAAGCGGGTTGTGTTTTCTCGACACGTTCGGCAGCAGTTTCAATACGCAATTGGCCGTGTATACCGGCGGCTCGGTGGGTACGCTTACCTTGGTGGCCGCCGATGGGGGTGACAAAGAGGCGTCCAGCCAGGTAACCTTTACCGCCGCCGCTGGAACCACGTATCGCATTGCAGTGGATGGCTCCGCAATCGCAAATGGCTATATCACGATGAATTGCGCATTGTTCTCCGTGCCATTGAACGATAATTTTGCCGATGCCGTTGCCATCGGCGGCGAAAGGGGCAGCACGACGGGGCATAATTTCTCCGCGACCGGCGAGACCGGCGAAACCGCCCACGGTCCGGAAATCCGCTCGGTGTGGTGGGTGTGGAATGCCCCGAAGAAATGCCGCGTATATTTTGATACCGTTGGCAGCGATTTCAACACCGTTCTCGGCGCTTACACGGGAACCAGCCCTGATGCGCTTACTGAAATCGCCTTCAATGACGATACAGACGGCGAACAGAGCGAAGTGTTGTTTCTCGCCGAAGCAGGACAGTCCTTCCATATTCTCGTGGATGGGGCTGCGGACGGGGCCCATACGGAGACCGGAAACATTTTTCTGAATTGGCAGATTGAATCCATGCCCGCCACGGATATGTTCGCGGATCGTGAGACTATCCGCGGCATGGGCGGCGTGGCACAGGCGAGTAATGTGGGCGCGAGCAAAGAGACGGGCGAACCCAACCATGCCGGGAACGCGGGTGGAAAATCTGTCTGGTGGCGTTTCGACCCGCCTGTAGTGGAACTGGGTGGTGACGGAAACACCGTCACCTTTACTACAAAGGGCTCGTCATTTAACACGACGTTGGCGGTGTATACCGGGTCCAGCGTAAACAACCTCACCCTGGTGGCGTCTAATAACAATGCGGCCAGCGGCGTGATATACAGCACGGTTTCCTTTCCCATGCAGGGCACTTATTATGCCATCGCGGTCGACGGCTATAACGCCGCATCGGGAAATATTGTTCTGACGTGGAATGTGAATGATAATTTTGCGGATAGTCTTAACCTAGGTTCTGCAAGTTCGGGGGACAAGCCGGGGAGCACTCTTGGCGCAACCAAGGAGACAGACGAACCCACGCATGCGGATTTTGGTTCGGCCAACCATAGCGTATGGTACACCTGGATGGCGCCCGCCAACGGCTTGTTCTCGGTTACTACCGCCTATGGCGCGTTCAGAGTGTTTGTGGATATTTACACGGGGGAGGCTTTGGCCGAATTGGAGACGGCGCCCGGACGGCAATTGCTAGATGGGCGCCAGCGAGTCACGTGTTGTGTGGAAGCTGGAACCGTCTACCACATTGCAGCAGCTACGGTGGAACAAACCGATTTTTATCTCGTTTGGGAATTGGCTACTGGTACGGCTTCGCTCGATCTGGACGTCTCGGCCGGGCAGGGTGGCATCGAAGTGGATGGCGCTGGCGTGACGCTTCCTTACAGTGCTGCCTTTGACCGCTGTGAATCCGTGCAACTAAAAGCGGTTCCCACCATTCTTGGGTGGAAATTTCTTTCTTGGTCCGGAGATGTAGACTCGTCGCAAAACCCCATTACGGTGTCACTTGCTGAAAACAAAACCATATCCGCCGCCTTCCGCGAATGTGAAGTACGCACGCTTTCCATCGATGCCGAAGGGCCCGGGACCATTCGCGTAAATGGTGTGACGCGTCCCCTGCCCTATACCGGCTCGTTCAATGATGGGGATTCAGTGGCTGTGGTGGCCTTTCCCGCGGCTGGATATGCCTTGGGGGAATGGTCTGGCGATATCACGTCGGTGGATAATCCGTTGTTCCTCACCATGGATCAGGATTATTCCATCCCCGGCTCGTTTTTGCCAAAACAAATGGCCGCCATCGGGGCCGTAAAAGACGCAACCCTTTATTTTGATCTGTATGGCACTATTGCCAACGGAAGCGGCCAGTATCTTTTTGCCGGGCTTTCGGACGACGCATCCCCGCTGAAACGCCGCGCCGCGCTTCAGTTTGACGTGGCGTCCATCCTTCCTGCCGACGCGCACATTGTGGATGCCCAGCTAAAACTGTATCACGAATACCTCAACAGCGAATCCAATGCTTCTCTGACCATTACCAAAATAGCGCGGAGTTGGGGAGAAGGCGCTTCGGACGCGGAAGGCGATGAAGCTGCAGGCACGACGGCCCTCACTGATGACGTAACCTGGCGGCATCGCTTCAGCGGCGGCGAATGGTGGAGCATGATCGGCGGCGATGTTCAGGGTACAACTACGGCCCAAGCAGCGATTGGCGGCGAAGGTTCGTGGACGATTGCGTCGCTGCCCGGCGGATCGCGCGCCCAGATTATCGCCGATGTTCAATCTTGGCTAGACCAGCCGGATAGCAATAATGGCTGGATGCTGAAATCGGACGAAAGCACCATCACCGGAGTTAAACGCCTTGCCTCCCGTGAACATCCCGACGCCGACAAACAACCCCGGCTTGTGATCACCTATGTGTCTGAGACTTCCGGGGAAGGCGAAGGCGAAGAACCTTGCACCGAATACACCTGGGCGCAAACCGCGCCGGAAATCGGCGGCACTTCGATGGTGGCCGGTGTGAGCGTTTCCGAAGGCGGCACGGTGATGGACGTGAATATCACCGTCAACATTACCCAATACGCCAACAATGAAACGACGCTCAGTCTGGAATCGCCGTCTGGCACAATCGTCTATCTCATTGATCAAAACTGCACCGGGTATAACATGATTAACACGGTCTTTGATGACGAGGCGTCAGTATCGATTAACGATGGAACCGCACCTTATGCGGGCACTTTCCGTCCGGTTCAGCCGTTGTCCGTATTCATAGGAGAACCGGCAAACGGCCCCTGGAAACTGCATGTGGCCGACAGCGCGTTGTCCGGTGAGGATTACGATCTGACGCTGAACAGTTGGTCCTTATGTCTGTCCACAGAGGGGGGTGAAGGCGAGGGCGAATCCGGTTGTACCCAATACCCGGCGGTGGACACGCCTGTCACGATCGATAGTGGCGGCGTAACAACCTCCTCTATCGAAATCTTTGATACAGGCGTGATCCAGGATCTCAATATGGTTTTCGACATGCCTTGTGAATCTACCTCTGCGTTTGAACTGCGTCTTACCTCCCCGCAAGGAACCGAGGTCCTTCTTTTTAGTGAGCTGGACCATAACGGTGAGAATTTTGAAATGACGGAGTTGGATGATGAAGCCGCCATGAGCATTTACGATGGCTATCCGCCCTATAATGCATCGTACATTCCGCAACAAGCCTTCTCCGCTTTTGACGGCGAATCCATGGCTGGTGTTTGGCAACTCACGATCACCGGTATGAGCAATAGTGAAGGAACGTTGAACGCTTGGCATTTGTGCATTCAATCCGAGGCCACTGGGGAAGGGGAAGGTGAAGAAGGCTGCACGGCATACACCGCCGCGGATACCCCGGTGACCGTCCCTGCAGAAGGCGGCGGCGCTTCTTCCATTGAGGTGGCCGATACCATCTCTATCGCGGATATCAACATAACCCTTACCCTTGCCTGCGGTGACGCGACCGATATCTCGCTCTTCCTCGAATCGCCCGGCGGGAATGAAGTGAAGCTGGTGGAAACCGCGGCCTCCGCCGGCGCCAATTTTACGGGCACCACTTTCGACGATGAGGCCGCGATAAGCATTTACGATGGAACCGTGCCCTATACCGGCTCTTTCCGCCCGGCCTCGTTGTTGTCCGCTTTGGACGGTGAATCCGCCGCTGGCACGTGGACGCTTCATGTGCTGAATGCCGATACACATTCCGCGGAAATCACCAGTTGGAGCGCATGCATCCTGCCCATGCCTGGCGAAGGCGCGGTAGAAGGGGAAGGCGGAGGCGAAGGTGAAATCGAAGGAGAGGGAGAAGTGGACGTGTGTCTGGAAAGTACCGCTTCCCCATCTGGCTCTCTCCTGTTCTCCGCGGATTTCGAAGACGGATTGGATGGATTCGAAATCGATAACAGTTTCGGCATAGCCCTGGGCCTTTGGCGCAGAACAGATACCTGTATTGCCGCCGATCCAGGACATTCGTCGTCATTCGTGATGTATTTCGGCGAAACCTCCCTCTGTTCCTACGACTACGGGGATGCCGAACAAGGGGTGATCACTTCCCCTGAAATTGACCTGACTACGGCCATTACGCCTGAACTGCGCTTCGCGTATTTCCTCGAAACCGAACTCAGCGCGCCCGGGTATGATTACGCCACTGTGGAAATTTCCGCGGATGGCGGGGCATTTGAAGTACTGACCGACAATAGCCTTGTGCAGGAAACCCCGCCGCACCTATGCGATCCTAGTGGGGCGTGGAAACAGGCCGCGCTGGATCTTTCCGCCTATACAGGTTCCGTGATTCGTGTCCGGTTCGGATTCAATTCCGTTGATGCGGCGAATAACGATTTCGACGGATTCGCCGTGGATGATGTTGCGGTCTACGATATCACCCCCGTTGAAGGTGAAGGCGGTGAAGAAGGGCCGGTTGAAGGCGAAGTCGAGGGAGAAGGCGCTGTCGAAGGCGAAGGCGGTGAAGAAGGTCCCATCGAGGGTGAAGTCGAAGGAGAAGGCGGTGAAGAAGGACAGATCGAAGGTGAAGTCGAGGGCGTGCCCTCCGAAGGCTCGCTGGAGGAGGGTGAAGGCGGTGAAGAGGGTCCACTCGAAGGCCAAGGCGAGGGCGAAGGCGAGATTACTTGCCATACTGCTGACCAGGATTGCAACGGCCTCGTGAACCTGTCTGAATTGCTGCGCGTGATCCAATTTTTCAATTCGGGCGGGTTACATTGCGCAGAAGGGACAGAAGACGGGTATGCGCCCGGTCCCGGCGATACGGCCTGTACCCCGCATGCCAGCGACTACAACGCTCAGGATTGGTTGATCAACCTCTCCGAACTCCTTCGCATTATTCAGTTCTTCAATTCCGGCGGGTATCATGCCTGTGAAGGCAGCGAAGACGGGTATTGCCCCGGTCTATTCAAGAGCAACGACAATTAAATTCCTTGAACACGAAACGTGTCGAATCCGCATGCATAACGTAGTTCTGCCCGTTATTAATGCTTGACATCTAACTGTTAGACATGATACATTATGCATGGTGAATGTGTCCTGTTTTATAGGTGAAACAACATTAAAGGAATGGGATATGCGAAACGGGCTTGGAATAACCTTTCAGGTGCTGCGCTGGGCAGGCCTGGTGCTTGGGGCGCTCATTGTGCTGGTGTTTTTGGTGATTATGATTGGCGAGGGTTCGCATCCGCCATTAATGACACTCAGTGTGGAAAGCTTGCTTACGTGGTGTCTGCTGGTTTGGTGTGTTGGCGTTTTTGCCGCCGTTATGTGGCCTGCCACAGGCGCTTTGCTGGGACTATTCGGAGTTGGCGCATTTTATGCGTTCAATCTTTTTTGGAGTGGAAGGTTTCCCAATGGTCCAGTCTTCCCATTAATGTGGATTCCACCATTTGCTTCCACAATATTCTGGGTGTATGGTAAGCGTCCGGGAGGTGTGAAAAAAACAGAAGCACCCTAAAAGGACGTATTAATGGTGTTGATTGCAGTAGTGCTTGCTTTGGGAGAAGCGGTGTGGGGTGTCTCGCCCTCGGCGGATGAACGCACAGAAATGCAACATTGGGCTGAAACGCATCTGAGTGCGGCGGCATCCTCCTTCCCGTTCTCGTTCTCGTATGATGGGCGCCCATTTGCAGAACTGGCTCCAAGTTGGAGGGTAAAGGAATCTGTGACACCGCTGGATTCTGTCCGCACAGAACACACCCTTGTATGGACCAGCCCCTCGCAGGAAGTGGAGATACGCTGTCAGTCGATTCAATATTCCGATTATCCTGTTGTTGAGTGGCTTGTATTGATTAAAAATAACAGTGAGCAGGACAGCGGAGTCTTCGAAAATATTCAAGGTGTGGATCTCTTACTGCCCTTTGATGGGAATACTGCTGCGACCCTTCACCATGGAAGGGGCAGTCAAGCCAAATCTTCCGATTTTGCCGATTTGCGGGAGGAGATTGTGCCCGGTGCAGAGATTGTTTTTGCTTCGCATGGCGGCGGAGGAAAACGGGGGGGAAGTCCGTCTGTCGAGTCGCTTCCTTTCTTTGAAATTGAAACCGCAAGCCAAGGAACAATATTTGGCTTAGGGTGGACCGGACCTTGGAAGGCCAGGGTTGTCCGGAATGCTGGCGGCGCCATGCGGGTGATTGCAGGCTTGGAGACAGTGCATCTGCGCCTGCATCCCGGTGAGGAAGTTCGCGGGATGCGTGTAGCGATGCTTTCGTGGAAAGGCGATACCTTTCGCGCGCACAATCTGTGGCGGCGATTCATCTTTGCACATTACTCGCCCATGCCCGGTGGAAAACCATTCAATGGCTTAATTACAGATAGCAGTTGGGGCAACTGGATGCCCGCAAACCGCCACATTGAAGAAATGAACTGGTGGAGAGACCATGATCTCCCCATGGAATGCTACTGGGTGGATGCCGGCTGGACCGACATGAGTTTGGGCTGGCCCGCTCACCAATCACAGCAAGTGCCCAACAAAGATCTCTTCCCCGATGGGATGAAACCGCTATCGGATGCCGCTCATGCACGCGGCATGAAATTTCTGCTCTGGATGGTCCCTCAGAGCGTTCATCCCGAAGTGGGCATTGGAAAAGTGCATCCGGAATGGCTCGGCGAGCCTTTTGGCGGCCCCGAGTATGGCGACATGATTTTTCACGGCCTGGATATGGGAAAACCGGAAGTTATCCAACATATGATTGATCACTTCTCCAAGGTGATTAGGGATTTCAGTGTGGATGTTTTCCGGCAGGACGGCGGCAATCTATGGCCTGAAGATAAAAATCCGGACCGCATCGGCGCCAGTTCAATGCATTATATTCAGGGCTCCTATGATTTTTGGGATGGATTATTGAAGAATCATCCCAATCTTCTGATTGACAACTGCGCGGAAGGCGGGCGCAAGATCGACCTGGAAACGATTAAACGAAGCATCGTGCTCTGGCGAAGCGATTGGCAATGCTCCTCGGAATTTGATCCCACCTTTGTTCAGGGATTCACGTATGGGCTCCTTCCATGGACACCGCTCTGCGGAGGCACCGTCCTCACTGACAAATTGACCGTGTATGGATTCCGCAGCGCCTATTGCCCCGCTCTCCAAATGGCGTGGGCAATGAAACCAGTCCCGAATCTTCAAGATCGCTGGGCCAATGTGGATCTGGATCTCCTGCGTCGACTGCTCAACGAATACATAATCCTGCGCCCCTATCTCTTCGGAGACTTTTATCCGCTGACACCGTACAGCACAGAGAACACGGACTGGCTGGTGTGGCAATTCGACCGTCCCGATCTCGGCGAAGGGCTGGTGCAGGCTTTCCGCAGAAGCAACTGTGATGCGGCGCAGCAGACTTTTGCACTTCACGGCCTCGATGCAGCCGTCCCGTATACGGTCGAGAATGTGGATGAGAAAAATCCCGCGCGGATTCTTGGCCAATCCCTAATGGAACAGGGAATCTCAATCACTCTTAACGAAAAGCCTGGCGCGGCCATTGTGACCTATAAAAAGCGCAAGTAACGCAAAGGATGATGGCACTGCCAAAGATAGCCACGAAGGCACGGACGACGGTTTCTGTCCCGAACCCGCATGGAAACAGAGGATTATTCATGGCAGGCAGTGCAAACAACAGCAGCAGGGCTGTTAGTATATAAGGGTTCTGGACGGGACACTTCGTCTGATTCAACATACGCATGCCCCCAAAGCTGGGAGAAACCGGGAGGCATGCCACCGGGGCATATACCTTGCGTACTTATTGTCAGCGTATGTAATTTCGGATAATCCATCAACTGCAATATACGGAATTTATATGGGAAGAGGGTTGCTTTTCTAAGAAAGGCGGAGCAAAATAGTAAAGGCAGAGCCGTTCTGTGAAGAGAACGGTTGCGGCGAGTGCTTATTTTTCATAACAGGAGTGACATATTGGACTTATGCAACAACAAATGCACAATAGCCATCCCATGGCTGAGGCCGGGCAGAAGGGGCCCGATGATAAAGAAATCAAACGCGAACGGCGGCGCGTCATCCGCCATCAGTGCCGGGTTCACATTGAGATGCTCGTGCGATGTGAAAGTGGGTATACCGGCGACCGGACCACGAACACCGTCGAAGTAAAGGGGCGTCTTCTTGACCTGAGCGTCGAGGGGGCCATGCTACACACAAAGCAAAACTTCTCTGTGGGGCAGGAACTCCGGTTGACGATTTTCCTGCCGGATCGGCCGGCGGTGGTTACGACCGCATCGGTGCGCTGGTGCAAGCCCATGCCAGGGAAAGTAGAAGAGTTTGCTTCTGGCGCGCTTTTCCTGACGGTATCCCGGGAGGGGCTGAGTGTTATAGAGGCGTTCCTGAAAGAATTGGAGCGTGCCTTGGGCAATGTGACTTGAACCCCGTTCGGATACCGGCACAAGAAGTTTTTGGCGCTTTTTCCCGCCCATATTCAACACCCCTCTCTTTCGTAATGGTGCTATGACGAAAAAGGAGGGAGTTCAAGGCCAAAGCGAATTCAAGACCTCTACGGTTTCATTGACGAGAATCTGACCTCCTTCAGGGCTCACGATAAACTTGTCCGCGCTATATCCCCCGCCTTTTATGGCTTCGGCGGTAGGCAGATATCCGGACGCCGCATCGCAGAGCTGGACCGGGAACGTCAATATGGCGCGCGTGCGCGCCTGGATGCGCAATCCATAGTCGAGAAAGAATTCGAACGGATTTGTGGCCATGGCGATATCGCCTATCCGGAGCGCATGAAACCGCACGGGATGCACGGAATCGGTTTCGTAAAAAGGTTCTCTTGGGGGCTGGATCTCGGGCAGATCCACGTCGATAAGGAGATGCTTGAAGGCGAGCGCAAACTTAATGTCGTTTAAGGCCGTTGGAAGGACATCGTCCACGGCATGTGTGATCCGGTTCGCTATCTCCTGACGGCGCGATATGCCTTTGCGCGCCAACATCGCCTCCTCGGCGGCTTTGCGGAACATGCGGTGCGGCGAAATGTCGCCCGCGGCCGCGCATTGCGGAAAAATAAATATGCCCTCCCCGTGGCGCTGTTTGAGTTCCTGCCGGGTTTCATGCCAGAAATCCGCGGAGAACTGCGACAGGCTTTCCGTTTCCTGCGAAGGGCATGCAATGTTGACTATC
Organism: Candidatus Hydrogenedentota bacterium; assembly: GCA_029565395.1. GTDB lineage: Bacteria > Hydrogenedentota > Hydrogenedentia > Hydrogenedentales > CAILVY01 > CAILVY01. The sequence goes on from JAKQOG010000108.1 coordinate 105,714, forward strand.
ATGCCGGTGAGGGTTTTGTCCGGTTTCCAGAAGAAGAGCAGTTGAACACCCGTATCGGCGCTTCCTTCGAATCCTGCGAAGTCCTCGCGGCTCGTGTCGCCATACATGAGGGCTGTGCCGTTAAAATACTGGGCACGGCGGTTAATGCCGACGGCGGCGGAGCCAAGCGCCCAGCTCATACCGGCGGGGGAGCGGTTCTGCCATGCCTCCACAACCGCTTGGGTAACTTGCTGAACGAAAAAATTGCCGTATTCCGAAGCGGTCATCACCCCCGCATCTTGGCTGACATCATATCGGCCTTTGAACGTTTCGTCGCGAAGGCCGGGGCCATCGTGCGTATGGGTGGCATTGATTATAATCTTGCCGGGATCGAGATCGGGCAATTGCGCTTTGATGGTCCCACGCACGCGGTCCGTAATACGTTTCTCGATGGAAACCAGGTCGCACGAAACCAGCACCGCTTGCTCTTTGATATCGTTGGGGCCTCGGGTTTCCAGTGCAAGCGCGGTGGCGGTAAGCGGGTCAAGAACCCCCGTGGAAATTCGTTTATGGAATTGGCCCACCAGCGCAGCAGGCTTGGGCGGGGTAATATCGATGGAGGCCCACCCTGCAAACAGCGGATCTTCGTGATTGGCTTCGGCGGCTAGCGTTTCAAGCGTTTGGGCGAACCACTTTCCGCATTCTTCGACACGCGGCAGGTTGTTGTCCATTTCAGATTCGTATTCGACCGCAAACAGGGCCGGAGTGATCCGAAGTTCGCGGAGCGTGCGCAAGGCGAGTTCAAGCTCGCCGCATCCTTGGCCCCATGGCACGTCATGCGCGTCCATCGCGGCCACATTGAGATCCTTAAGATGGACGGCCAGGAGGCGCTTCCCCAGAATCCGGAATGCATCGGCAGGTTTCAAGCCGGAACGCAGCCAATGCCCGGTGTCGCCACACGCGCCAATGCGCGGACCGCGCCCTTGGCAAACGCGCGCGACCTCTTCTGGATTCCAGTATCGCGAACTTCCCTTGGGGTGATTATGGATGGCAAGGTTGATATTGTATTCGTTGCAGCATCGTTCGATGACATCGAGGGCTTCGGGCGCAGGCTCAGAGACGATAAACGCCACACCGAGCTTGCGGGCAAACTCAAAAATGCGGCGGCACGCCGCTTCATCACCGGGAATGTCATGAATGTAAATGCTGGTGAGTTTCACCGTGGATTGATCGAGCTTGACGCGGATCTGCGAAATAACCTCATCAGTCAAGGCCGTGTCGAGCTTGATTTCCGCGCCGGGCATCACGCGCTGCCCCTCGAACGCTTCGATGTTTCCCATGCCAATCGAAGCAGTCTTGTCAATCGCTTCATAGAAGGAGAATTGGTTGAAACACCAGGCTGCCGTCCCAACGCGCCATCCGAAGGGCGTTTCCGCCACGGCGGCTCCAAAACAAACAAGGCAGACGACAGCCAAGAGTATGCAGACTGGGCATGGGCGGCGCGTAATCATGGTCACAGGCTCCACCCGTTGTACATGGGACGTTTGAGCATGCTGTTGGCTTCGTCCTGTCCAGGGAAACGTTCAGTCTTTGGATCCCATTTAAGCTTCTTATGCGTGCGGGCTGCAATATCCGCGAGCATCCCAAGGATCGAGGCCTTATGGGCGGCGTCCACGTCCGAGACCGGATCCTTGCGGGAACGGATGCACTGAAGCAGGTTGTTTCCATGATGCGTTGAGTCGGTAAGCGCTACGTCGGTGTCTTTGAATGCAACCTTTAACAAGGATTCGGGTTCGGCCCAGATGCCTGAGCGGTCCACGTGGACCCAGCCCGCGTCGCCGATAAAGCGGCATCCCGATTTCCGCTGGACGCTGTCGCTGAACAGCATCTTGAAGTCCCCGGCATACGTGAATGTCGCGTTCCACATGTCGACGTTGTCGGTGAAGCCCTCGTTTCGATAGGTTGCCGTGCATTCGAGTTCGAAGGAGTCATCGCCGATTTTTGGGCAGCCCCAATTGGCAATATCGAGATGATGAACGCCCCAGTTGGAGATGAATCCGGTGCAGTAATCGAAAATCAGGTACCAGTCCGGCCAGGCCACACGCCCAGGATTGTACGGCTTGTCCGGGGCGGGTCCGCGCCACATGGCCCAGTCGAATCCTTCGGGCACAGGCTGGGGATCAAGCGAGCCCTTGTATTTGGGGCGGTACTTTGGGCCTTCCGTGGCCACCTCAACCGTATGGATCCTGCCGAGGTATCCGTTCCTGGCCAGGGTGCATGCAAGTTGAAAATCAGGCAGTGACCGCTGCCACGTACCTGTCTGAAACACACGTTTGGTTTCCCGGACCACGTCGCGGATGCGGCGGGATTCCTCCACGGATACGCCCAGGGGCTTCTCACAATACATGTCCTTGCCCGCCTTTGCCGCCGCGATGGCGATCAGAGCATGCCAGTGGTCCTGGACCGCGATCATCACGGCATCAATATCTTTGCGTGCAAGCAACTCGCGATAATCGCCGTACATGGTGCAACCGGTGTCTCCGTATTGGGCATCGACAAGCTCCTTGGCTTTTTGACGGCGGTCTTCATACGTGTCGCATACGGCGACAACCCGGCAGTCGGGAAGGCCGAGGAACTTGTTCATGTTATCCGTGCCCATGCTGCCCACGCCGATGCACCCCAGGGTAATCTTGTTGCTTGGCGCGCTCGCGCCCTCCGCACCGAAAACCGAGCAGGGCACAATGGATGGCAGACCCAGCGCTGTACCCACAACAAGAGAATGCTTCAGAAACTGGCGGCGATTAGTTCTGGAATTCATGGAAACTCCTTTACCGTTGATCTCCTCGTGCTACAAGAAGCACTCGGCGACATTGAAATTAGTCCGGTTTGATCGCCTTTCTCCTTCGCACCGCAGGTGCGGAAATACCTGCTGTCACACGCGATCATACCCATACTGCAATTAAATCATATCTCCTTATCAGGGTTCCATTGGAACATCTGACTTTCAGGAACGTGAGTCCAGATTCCAACGCCGTCCGGGCTAACCATGTCCTTCCCAAGAATTTATCGAACAGGGTCTTTATCAGGCATTTGCGAAATAGGCCTTTCTATCTAAAAATTAAAAGATACAGGGTAAATTACTGGCATTGCACAGCCGAATCGTTGCTTTTTCATTTACCCAGAGGAGAAAAAGGCCTATTTCGCAAATGCCTCTTTATACATGTTCTTGCTATTTCTTGGATTTCTCAGTAAAATTTGGGGTGAGGGTTGCCATATCATGCTGGAAATGAGCCTGTACAACGTACTGGGGAGGTTGGAATGTTTGCGTGTCATCAAAGCGCTTGGCTGAGTCTGGTAATGGCTGTATTTGTAGCGATGCCCGCCGGTGCTTTCAGCAACATGACGCTTCAAAAGACAGCGGAGGGTGCAGCCGAAGGCGTGGCACCGCCCGCCGGTTTACAGTGGATCTATTTCGCGCATCATACCCACACGGACTACAGCGATGGCCGGGACACGGTTCAGAACCGCATTTTGGAAGCAGCGAGCTTTGGGGCGGACATTGTCTCGATCACCGACCACAATACGATGCTGCAATGTCATGATCCGTGGTTCATCGAACAAGACGGATGCATTCCGATGTGCGGGGACGAATGGGGTGGCATGGGCCGGGGGCATGCCTGTGTATTAAACATGAGTGGGGATGATCCGCTCGATGTAATGCCCGACGGAACCTTGTACCCTCTGGACATCATGCTTCCGCAAATGCTGGCACGCGGCGGCACCATTTTTATCAATCACCCTTTCGACGATGGAAATGGCTGGCCGGAGGGTTTTGCACGCGCGGGAATTTGTGGCGTGGGGGCGTGGACTACGCCCTTTCCGAACGCGGATGCCCGGGGCTGGTGGGCGGGCCATATCACCAATGGCCGCATCCTGGTGGCCATCGGAGAGAGTGACCATCACCTGGAAAAGATTCTATCCACCGCGATCAGCAATTCGCTGGTGCCCTGCAACTATGTGCTGGCGGCCAGCAAACAGCCCGCCGATGTTCAATCCGCCGTGAAAACCGGCAGGATATCGATCGCCGGATCGAAAGGAGCTGCGCGCACGTTTGTGTGGTGTGATCAGGACGGTGACGGCGTGTATGAGACGCCCATGGGCACGAACATTGTCGTGACCCAGCCGAAACGGCTGCGTTTCCGGGCGGAAGTCTACGATGGCGCCGGATTTTTGGGAAATATCATGGTCTACTCGATGAGCGGCGGCATCAAAACCACCTTGGGCAGCGGCAGCCCCTGGCGCATCGATTACGAAGCTGATGTCACGTCTGATACAAAGGACTTTGTGCGCGCCGAACTCAGAGGCGCCTTTGGCATTTTTCAGTCCCTCTCTAATCCCATCTACATCAACTTTGCACCAACAGTAACGCTGACCGCTGATCCCGCGAATCCGGTAAGTGGTGCGATAGGGGTATCGGCTACGTTGAGCGCGGCGACGGCAGATTTTGGTGCGGACGACATTGCCGCAAGCAATGCAACCGTGAGCAATTTCACAGGCGGCGGCGCAAACTACAGTTTCACATTGACCCCCATCGCGAACGGTCTGTTCTCATGTTTCGTGCCGGCGGAAAGATTCTACGATGGTGTCGGCAATCCCAATCTGGCCAGTGCAACGCTCGCGCGCACCTATGAAGCCATCGTCGAAGGCCAGCCCGAAGGGATTGTTGAAGGAGAAGGCATGGCCGAGGGAGAAGGCGGACCGGAGGGCGAATTGGAAGGTGTTGTTGAAGGTGTTATCGAAGGCCAGCCCGAAGGGATTGGCGAGGGTGAAGGCATGGCCGAAGGAGAAGGCGGGCTGGAAGGCACTGGGGAAGGTGAATTGGAAGGCGCATCAGAAGGCATCCTCGAAGGCCAGTCTGAAGGGGAGGAGGAGGGTGTGCCGTCCGAAGGTCAAGCTGAAGGAATAATCGAGGGACAACCGGAAGGTTCTGTTGAAGGGGCACTGGAAGGCGATCTAGAGGGAAGTATCGAAGGGCAGCCGGAAGGGGGCGTGGAAGGCGAGGAGGAAGGGATTGTCGAGGGCGAATTGGAAGGGTTGCTTGAAGGTGATCTGGAAGGTGTCCTCGAAGGCCAGCAAGAAGGCCAAACAGAAGGTGGAGCGGAGGGTTATACCGAAGGTGTAATAGAGGGGGTCGAAGAAGGCATTGATGAAGGCCAACCGGAAGGCCTGATAGAAGGCGAAGCTGAAGGCTTGCCCGAAGAAGGGGCACCGGAGGAGGGGCAAGTCGAAGGTATCATGAACGAAGGGGACACGGAAGGCGTACCTGAAGGCGAGGAAGAAGGCATAGTCTCCGAAGGCTTGCCGGAGGAGGGCCAAGCCGAAGGCGAAGGCTATCCGTTCCACACCGCCGATCAAGACCTTGACAACCTCATCAGCCTGTCGGAATTGCTGCGGGTGATCCAATTCTTCAATTCGAACGGATTCCATTGCGAGGCTGGCACGGAAGATGGTTATGCGCCCGGACCGGGCGATCAAAGCTGCGCCCCGCATGCCAGCGACTACAATCCGCAGGATTGGCAGATAAATCTGTCCGAGTTGCTGCGCATGATCCAGTTCTTCAATTCGGACGGGTACCATGCTTGCCCCGGCGAAGATACGGAGGACGGTTTCTGTCCCAAGCCCATGTAACTGCTGGAGGGTTGGGAAGAGACCTATAACGGCCAAGCCAAAGGGCTGGTGGATTCTGAACAGACTTCCACGACCGTGCAATTCAGCAATAGTTGGCTGGGTTATAAAAGTGGTTTTGGGAATGTCCTTGCTCTTCAGCTTCTATTCTAATTAATGCGCCCGTTTCAAAAAAAAGGCAGGAATCCAGGCATGTTCGCCGGAGATTCCTGCCCAACTGATCACAGGGTGTTATTGTTTTGACGGTGCCGGCTGATAAGACCGTATATTTCGCATGCATAGCAATACGGCCGCCATGACAATCAGAAGCAGTGCGTCACCAGCATCCGGTTTTGGAAAGCCCGTGCTTATTGTTCCCGCTCCGCCATTGCATCGCGTGCGGCTGGGCGCCGCATTAATCGTTATTGTGACCGTGTCGGGCTGACTTAATGCGCCATTATTGTCTTCCACGATCAGTGTAAATGTATATTCACCCTGGCCAAGCGTGACGGTGGGTCCGGCCACATCGTCAGGATCCGGCGTTCCCGACCAATGGTAGGCCACAATAGTGCCGTCAGAATCAGAGGAGGCGCTTCCATTCAGAACGACATTTATTGTGTCATTTTCCAGTGTAAGGGTCTGGTCGTCACCAGCATTCGCCACAGGGGCGGCGTTTACATTGCTTACCTCGAACGCGTCGAGGGCGGCTGCCACTTCACTGCCGGTCGTTATCATAACATCACGGAACCCCATCTCGGCCAAGCTTGCGATAGTGATATTAAGTTCAGCTTCGGTGGCGCTTATGATGGTGGTGGAGTTAACGGTGATCCCGCCGCCGCTAAAGCTCCCCACGGACACACCATTAACAAAGTGGGTGCTTGTGCCTGTGACCGTGATGTTGAGGGAGGTGCCGGGCGTTCCAGTGGCAGGATCAATAGTATCGATTTTCGCAACCGTCTCAGCCAGGGTCTTCGTCACCACGAGGAACGGTCCTACGATACTTTCATCCGCGTATTCACTGGAACTCGTCGTATTAACCGACACGCTGCGATAACCGAGTACGGCATCCGCGGCAATGGTGATATTGGCTACACCCTCCGTAAGACTGGTGGGCGTAAACGAATTGACGGTTATCCCTGTTCCAAAGTCTGCCATGGAGGTGCCATCGAAATGGGTGTTGGCAGCGGTTACAATCACATCCAGCGTTTCATCCGTGCCGCCTTGTGCGGGAGAGACACTGACAATTGTCGGCACATACAGGACATCCTCGACCTGGAAAATGCCCCTGCCGACGGCCTCTTCCGTGTTTTCAACTCCTAGCTCCGTGGTGATGGTTACATCGCGGAATCCCAATTCCGCGTCCGGGGCAATAGTGATGTTGGCTTGGTATTTGGTTGCCGATAGTGTGGCGCCCGAGTTTATCGTTACACCGCCGCCGCTGATAGCGAGTTGGCTGGTGGCATTGAAATTGGTGCTGGAAGCAGTGATTAAAATATTCAGGCTCGAACCACGGTTGCCTTGCGGCGGATTCACATCGGGAATGGAAGGGAATGCCGCGCCGGTCATAATGCTCAAGGCTACATTGTTAAAACGAGTGGGAGATCCCGCGTTTACCTCTGGAACAAACGAAAAGATGCCTGCTGTCTCCGCGGCAATCGAAGAAAAGACCGCTATAGCGCCGGTGGGATACACTTCCGGGGGGATTACAGGCGAAATACAGTCCGGACCGTCGCACTCCGGTGGCGTCTTGATCGGATCAATCTCATCAAGGCAGTTGCCCTCGTTACAGTGAGGCGGAATGAAATACGGGACGCCGGTCGAGGTCGTGAAGTACGTTCCCCGTTTCCAGCTTTCACTGCAGCTCGCCGAAAGCAGGACGTCAACTCGGATGCCCTTGGCGCGCAGAGCGGCGATAGTAGAGGAAATATTCAGTCCTGCATGGGCGTCCGCGTCTGTGGCGAATAATATCCGCCCGCCGCGAATGGTATTCTTTGATGCCAGGTTAAGCGCTTCCACAGACGCTTCCGGGCAGTCGTCCCCCCAAGAAGCGTACAGGCTGCTGACAACGGACTGTATTGCACTCAGATCTTTTGACACAATGCGGGATGTCACATCATCTTTGAACGTGATCACATTTACCACAACGGAGGCTGACGACGCGACAAGATCCGCGACAAATGCGGTCAGTGCGCTCCGCACGCCGCCGATTTCCTCCGTCATACTACCCGTATCATCGATAACAAAAGCGATGTCCGCTCCCCCAATGGTTCGCGCACAACTGATGTAGGTTCCAGTTGCCGGGGCGGAGGTGTTGCGGCCTTTGACCACCCACTTAATGATGTCACCACTGCCCAGAATGGTGGCCCATTCTTCTCCGGTCGGCGTCCATGGCGGCCCGTCCACTTCCGGTGATGTAAAATACAGCGTGGTAAAATCCGCATTCCAGAACTCCACCGTAAACTTGTTCAGCAGAAAAGAGGGGCCGGCGCCGTTCTTATTCCAATTGAAGGCAGGGGGCGGGGCGGCAGGGGAAAAGACCTCGCCGTCGAGGGGGTTGGTGGGCTCCGGGGATACTTTGTGATCCATGAAAATACCGCCATAACTGACTTTTTGCAGCATACTGGCGCCTGATATCAGTTGATTCCAAAAAGCGGACAAGGTGGTGGCGCCGGCATCATGCGCTGTCCTGTAAACAGTGTATGCACCGAGCGTAACCTCGTCATTGCCATCCGTCGTGGAATCGTAAAGATCATATAGAATGCGCTGAACCGCGAGTTCGTGGTCTTCTCCCAGGCTGGCAAGGGATCCTATGGTGTCCAGATCGTAATCAATCGATGAATAACTGGGCGAGTAACGCGTGTCACCTACACGGGGAATGTTGAGGGAACTTGCATTTTGTTGAATCTGACCGGTGGTGCCGAAATATGTCGCAAAACCCTCATCCCAGGCAAGGTGCGTGCCATCGTTCTTGCCCCTGTCTTCAGCGGCATTGGTATCAATATAATGCGTTCCGCCCGGATTGTCCTCTATGTTTACCGTATCCGTGAAGTAGTGGCCGAATTCATGATGAATCACGTCCCATTCCACCCAGGCAATTCCCCGGATGTTTAGCTTTGATCCATCATAGAAGGATGCCGTGCCGCCTATAGGGAACAGCGTATCAATCCTAGGCAGAGTATATGCAATGCTAGGCGTATACGAAGCAATGGTCACCAGAGCATCATGGACAGAAAAGGCTTTATTGTTGTCATCAACATTATTGGCGGTCAGATTGATGGTAAGCGTGGAGCCATCGGCTACATCCTCCGTGACGGAGGATTCCATGGATTGCACGTTTCCCGAACCGTCCGGCAGTAGAACACGTCCATAGGTGCTGTCTTGTGCAAGAACGCGGATGAAGATGTCCCGGCCGTTGAGTCCATAGGTGTCCGTATTGTTGATATAGGCATAAAAGGAGCCACTATACCCCGTAGACACGGTTGTGACGAGTTCGGAACCCACAATGCTTTTATCCCGTATTTCAACATCAACATATCTGGATACGTGCGTGGTGCCTGCGCCATCGGTCCAGCGTATGTCGCCGGAAACCGTTATATAACCACTTTGTTTGGCGCCGGCGTTGTCCAGTGCTTTTTCCTCGGCCGCGCCGCCGGTCAGGATGCGCTCCAATTCCCGTTCATAGTCCGCCTTGGCCAAGCCGCCCTCGGCGTGCCGAAGTTTGGCAATCTCCAACTCCAGTGCTGAATATCCCGCATCGCCGGCAAGGGCCTTGTCGCCGGCGGCAACCAAAAACAGAGGGGCCGAATTCCAGAACATCACATTGCCGCCATCGTCCATGGCGCTAACCGTCCCTCGTATTTCACTCTTTCCCATACTGGCAAGTGTAACCGTTGTCGTGGCGGTGTATACCCGGTCCTTCGTCAGTGGACCCAAGGTTACCGTTTTCGGTCCCATAATGTTCGCATCCCCATGGAGAACCGTAAATTCCGCCTGTCCGTTTGGGACATCCACCAACGGCGTGATCGAAAGCACTACTTGCGCCGCTTGCCCAATCCCCAGAGTATTCTTATTTGCCTGCATGGAAACCTCAATAGGGGGAGCAGGTTCGATGGCGTGGGCAGTGGTGGCCAAACAAAGAATGCCCGCCAGCATTAGCAGCATCGCGATCCCCAACAGCGTAATCTTGTCTTGTGTAACATCATGGAACATAGTCATATCCTCCCATTGTTGTGCCGAATGCGCCATTTATACACAAAAAGCGGTATCCGGCAGCTATCCCTCAACATTAACGCTTGAGCGTTGATGCATTTCACGGTTGTGCCGATGTATTGGGCGCCGTTATGGTGATAGTTTCGGCCGCCCTTCCTGATTTAATTCGTTGTTTCTGCCGGCTATATTCCGGCTCTTTGAGCTCTCCGGCGTCAAGCTGACGCTTAAGCTCGGCTAATTCCAACTCCATAAAACCAACATCGCCCGCCCACACTCTCTTTTCATTGACGACCATGTATAGAACACGTGAGAGTGAGAATAATTCGTGTTGATTGTTATCATAGGCCCTTGCCCAAACGCGCACTTCAAACTTGCCTGGTTTTACAAAGCGCGCCTGTATGGAAGCGCTATGCGCTTCGCCGGATAAGGACGGACCTAAGTCTATCTCAGGAGTAGTCTCGTATGCCAGCGCCTCTGTCTGGGCAAACTGTACCAGGAGCCGTGCCACGTCCCGTTCCGTTTTTACCTGTACAGACAAACGTCCGGTTTTCCCCAGCGACAGAGCTTCTGGATGTTCTACCGCAACTGAAATATTCAGGGGCACAGCGGGTTCCATGGCGGGGGCGGGCGGAGCAGTATTCCCGGCTGCTTTTAGCGCACCGTTTTTTAAGCGCGGTTCATCCGTCGGATAGGTTATTGTATGGGCTGTGCCAGAGGGAGAAATATGCTTTTCGTTGTTCTTTCCACCTTGATTGCACCCACTGGCCGCCGACATGAAAAGAATAACGAAAGCAAAGTATATTTCCTGAGTCACTATACGTTTACAGATCATACGCCGCCTTCAATCACGACATACTTTTTACCCTATTATGAACGGCATTATATGTTTGGGCATATTTGCTGTCAAGGCAACGTATCACATTTCGGATAGGTTTTATTGACGGCATTTGGGAAAACTCCGCAGTAATCCCTTATTTCTGTTTTCATCTATTACGGATGACGCCGGTATTACGTTGCCCGCGCGGATTTCTCCAGCAGGCGTGGATACGCCAGGCCGTAAATCGCAGGGGCGATGAAGCCGATCAAGGGCAAAATGAAGCAAATGGCCATGCTGTGGTAGAGATCCGCAAGCAAGCCCATGAACGGTGGGGCGATGGCCCCGCCCACGATGGACATGATCTGAAAGGAGGCCGCGATCTTGGTCTTCTCGCCCAGATTGCGCAGGCTCATCGCGAAAATGAATGGGAACATGATGGACATAAAGAGCCAGCAGAACGGCAGCACCATCCAGGAAACATGTTTAATGTTCGCCATCACGATCAGGATGATGACGCAGTTAATGATGCCGTACAGGGAGAGCAAAAGGTTCGGTTTGATGACACGCGTAATCGGCGCGCCGGAAAAACGGCCGATGGCGTACAGTACCATAGCGAAGGTGATCACGTAGGCGGCCGTGGCTTCAGGGGTGGCGGCTTTAGTGATGACGCCATACCATGCAAAAAGCGCTGAAGTAACGGATTCGCCGGAAGCGTCTTTGACAATGGCATTTTCCAGGATATAGTTCACGGCAAAGGCGTTAACGCCTACCTGGGCGGCGATATAGAGGAATTGCGTGACGATGCCGAAAATAAGATGGGGCTGACGAATCAGCGGGGCTTTATGGACCGAGGCATCGTCCGCATCCTCTGATGCATTACCGCTGTCTATGTCCGGCAATTTAATTAGGCGAAAAATGCCGAACACCACCAGCACCACACACCCAAGGACAACATATGGGATTATGAGTGTGTTGAAATCTACAGGCTCTCCAGCAGCTTGTTTCTGGCGGAAGATGAACGCGCCTCCCACGGTTGGCGCGATGATGTACGCGACCGAGTTGAAGGCCTGCGCAGTGGATAGACGCCCTGCCGCGCCGTCCTTCGGACCCAACACGGTAACATAAGGATTCGCCGCCGTTTCGATGCACGCCAATCCGCTGGAAAGAACAAACAATGCGAACAAGAACGCCCAAAACGCCTTGAAAACCAGCCCGGCAGGGATAAACAGGAACGCACCGATGGCCAGCACCACCAGTCCCAGCAGAATGCCCTTTTGGTAGCCGATCCGGCGGATCAACAGCGCGGAGGGCAATGCCATCAGAAAATATGCGCCAAAGACGGACGTCTGAATAAAGCCCGACTGAAACTTGCTAACCTCCAGAATATTCTGGAAGTGCTTGTTTAGAACGTCCAGCATGGCATGGCAAAATCCCCAGATGAAAAACAGGGAGGCCACCATGAGAAACGGAAACAGGTATTGATTGCGGGCTGATTTCATAATACGCTCATCCTGATTATGTTTAGGTATGGTTAGGGGTTCCATCAAAATACTGTGCACGATTATCGCCATTTTGAAGGGAATTTATCAAGGACAGAATATTTCCTGGCAGGGAAAGGTTGAGTAAACGGCAAAATTCGGGACAGCCTCAAGGAAAACGCCCAACGGTGACATGGTTTTGCTGTAAATTGACGAAAACGCGTGGAAGCGCCCGCCCGCCTTGAATATGCTTCAAGATTATGGTTGAGGACATACCGATGCGAACCGGGGCCAGCAGGCTCCTTTAATATTTCCGGGCATGCCAGCAGGTGCCGCTGCCCGACGTGAAGAAGCCGTTTTCCATGGAATCGCAGTCTTCGGAAAACACTGCTTCCATGCCGTTTTTGCCTTCACCGAACGAGATGGAGATGGTGTTGTCCGTAACGCTCCATGTATAGCCGCTGATGACACCGAGCCAATGATCGGAGATGGTTCCATCGTCTCTGAAATGCCACAGATTATCGCTGTCGGTGTTTCCATCGCAGTCGTAGTCATACTCAATGAGCCAGCGGTCCCAGGGGTTCTGGTCGGTCCCATTGGGTGCGCAGGGGCCTTCCGGCTCGGTTGGCACAAGCTGGGCCGTCAAATCAATCGAAATGGGCCCATCCACGCTCACGTTGCTTAAGAGGATAATGACTTGCTTGTTGTCCGTGCCGAAATGCTCAAAGGAAACGATGGGACTTTCCTCCGTAACTTCGGAGCCATCGTGCCCGTTCTCGTATACCTTCACTCGCACCGAATTGCCCAGCAGGTCCGGGAGCCAGTTGATGGTTTCAAAGGTCAGGGTCAGCTCGGAATCAAATCCATCCCCATTCAGAACAAGGGAGTTTGTTGCAAAAGGTGGAATCTCTCTCAGGGCCGTGATGTCCGTGTAACTCAGTGTGGTGGTTTCGTCGCCGGTAAGAAAAACATGCTCATGGATAGACCCTTCCTGGAAGCGATTGCGATTGAGTGTCCATTGCGCCGTGGGATCTCCGGGGCGGAGGTGGCTCTCGGCGTTGTTTTCATACGCGCGATTGCGGGCGAAGTCCCAATACACATTCGCCGCGGACTCGTTGAATTGAAGTTTCAAGGCCTTGTGGAGCCCGACTCGATACGCGATCAGGTACGATTCGATGGATGAGTTCCAGCGATGCAGACCTGTTTCAGCATTGAGATGTTTTCGCGTCTGTTCAAGGACGCCGTTCTTGTCGTTATCTGCATCCTTTCCGTTACCCGCCAAAAACGCCAGGGTCCCCCCGCCATGCCGTTTGGCCACATACGCGAAGAAGTCATGGTTGGTGTAACTCGCCATGCGTGGCTGACAAATACCCAGGGGCTGACTGAGAACCAGCGAATAGTCGTTTGTTTCTGTATTGGGCCGCACGGCGATCGTATTGCCCTTGTCGAGGGTATGTCCGACAACCGTGGCCATCCCTTCGTTATAGCCGGTAAAGGCGCGGGTCTTGTCGGGATATATCCCCATCTTGAGGTCGTACCCGCTGACGATGGCGTGAAACATTTCATGGGCAATAGCATTTTTGGAGGTGCCCAGCCAGTTCGACGGTTCCCACGCAATAACAGGTACGGCGATGTTGAGCTGCCCAAACACTTCCTGATTGTTGGGGGAGTGGAAGAAATTCCGCTTTTCCACCAGGTGAAGCATCAAGCGTTTTTGACCGTCGTTCCGGGTGCGGACCTCGAGATTCGGCTGGCGGAAGCCGAGCCCCTGGAGATATTCAGCCGACTCCCAAGCTGTCCTGAGAATCCGTTCTCTGACCACCAGACGGATATCCTCTCGTGTGACGGTTGACGGCTCTTTGAGCAATACCTCCCCGACGGCTTCGCGCACGAGCTGTGCATCCGCGTCCAGATGAATGGTCCATCGCGTAGTCTCCCAATCGGGCAGTTGAGTTAAAATTTTTCCGGTATCCTCTTCCTCCTCCACCTCGATACGGTGAGCGTTGTACATAACTTGCAGCGTTGCCAGAAACGGCAGACCGAGAAGCGGGACACGAATCGTGTTGCCTATGATGTCTCCCATCAGCGTGTAGGTTTCGTCTTCTATCTTGGCTTTTACAAACACCTCAACATTCCCGGCGCCAGCGGCTACGGCAGCGGTATCGAACGGCAGTGTGACGTGAAACGGCTCCCCGATGGAAGGCACAGACGCCCCCTGGTCATTGGAGAGCGTAAACATGCTTGAGACGGCCGCTTCGTTCTCATCGATATCGACTTCCTCCCCGGCGGCATCTTGCTCCAGGGAGATCTTCACATTTTCCGGCAACGCACCTGGCGGTACGTCCAACGAAGCGCTATTGATGGAAATAATGCCACCGTTGGGACCGAGCGTCTCTTCTATTTTTCTCAACGGTTGTTTGGGACAAGCGGCCAGGATCAGCACCAGAATCCCTGCCATGAGATAACAGCAAATACGGCTTTTCATGATATGGTCCTCCCAAAGTTGTTTTACCCAGTAATCCCCAGTACGGCGAAAGGATTTTTGAACGGACATCACATGCTTGATGATGTCTTTGATGGCTGGAAAGACGGTCGTGCGCGACAGGAAGCGGGGAAAAGAAAGACAAATGAAGGAGAAAACCAGGATATAGGCACGTGCAACAGCCAATGAAAACCACTCTCCACCATCCTTCCCTCAACAATCTGTTTTACATACAGTCAAAACAGAGCAGGATGGCGGCCCGACCATCAGTACACTGCTGCCTCCGGCCCTTGCAGGACCGGACCCTTCCGAAACTATGCCACATGTTCAGAGTATCAGAGGCGCTGTCGAACGTCAAGCGTTTCAAACTGGAAACGATTTATTGCACAGGCTTGGCCGGAGTGTGTTTTTAAAAAGCGCACGAATGCGGTGGTTTTCCCACGACCGTGAAAAGCGATGGCGGTCTCCATTCGAAAACACCATCCGCTGTATTGCTACTTTATTATCCCGAGTTCGGAAAGAAGAGTATCGGCCTTATCCACGGCGCCCAGATACCATAAAACGTACCGCATATCCACGGCAATCGTACGCGATATTTGCTTATCGAACAGGTACTTGCTCGATATCCCCTCATAATTGCCGTCGAAGACAAGACCGGTCAGTTCGAAACGCTTGTTCAACACGGGCGAACCGGAATTGCCGCCGGTAATGTCCAGATCTGAAAGAATATCCAGCGGCAGGTCGTTTAATGCTGCGTCTATGTAGCGGCCGAATGGGCCTGCTTTCGCCGCAGTCAACAATGCTGGGGGTGAATTGAAGGGATGTTCACCGGTGTCTTTTTTCAACAGTTCCGACATGCATGAAAAAGGATAGTACTCGGGGCTGCCGGCCTGTGGTTTGTACCCGCGGACCGTGCCGTAGGTAATACGCAGCGTCGCATTGGCATCCGGGGCGATCATGCCGCCTTTGTATTGAAGCAGCGCGTCCATATATTTCGGCTTGAGCAGGGCAAGGTTCGCGCCGTATCGCTTGTCGATATCCTCTTTTTTCTTTAGAAGGGGCCGTAACCGGAGTGCCAGTTGTATGAGTGGGTCCTGACTCTGCCGTAGATCACGCACGGTCGCTTCACGAAACAGTTTCTGCCGGGTCTCGAGCGATTCCAATGATGACCCCGCATACATCTCGTTCAAGATTGCTGCAGTGCCCTTCTCGCCGGCATGAGCGCTCCCGGGAAAGGCTGCGAGAAGCTTTGACCGGCTGCGTGAACCCGGCATCCCCTGCACTCGTTTAATCAAATACTCCAGCCCCGCGACATCGATGCGCCGGTCATAGTTTTTCTGATTGGACTCTTCCGATGCAATCAACTTCTCCCAATTCTTTTCCTGATAGTCAGGTTCGCGATCCCAATCCTTTTTCGGCCGTTCTTCGGCCATGCGCAGGACGGCGTATGCGCTCGAAACGAGCGTGGCGCTTCTTGTTACGTAATCCAACAGCATCCGATCCTGCATCTTGCGCGCATACTGTCCGCACTCACATTCCATGTCCTCCAACACGTCGCCCCATTGGGCGGTTCGCTGTGGATCGGCATGGATCCAGTCGGACAGGCCCTTCTCATTGGCTTCCACTATCGAGACAAGATTCATGCGCTTGACCTGTTCCTGGAGCGCCTCGAGGAACAGCAAGGAGTTCATGCGGTAGAAGATCGGCCCCCCCAATTTAACCTTCAACTCGGCATCTGAGGCGCTGAGATCTTTATAGATGTCAACGGTATCCTGAAATATCTCTATTTTTAGGGGGTTCTGTGTATCGATCAGATATTTATATTCAAAACTCGTCTTCAACCGGTCGGTATGGCCTGGAAATCCCGCCACCATGACGAAATCGTCGGGATGAAGAGGCTCGCTGGCAATCTTGAAGTAACTCTTGGGTTTGTACGGCACGTTGTCGGGACTGTATAGAACGCTATTACCGTCTTTATCGACGTAAGCGCGCAGAAACGCGAAGTCCCCGGCATGCCGCGGCCAATGCCAGTTATCGATGTCGCCGCCGAACGACCCCACGGACATGGGTGGCGCTTCCACCAGGCGAAGATCCTTAATCTCGATGCGTTTGACCAGATAATAGCGTTGTCCGTCGAAATAGCTTGCGACTTCGCATTTAAGATTTGCATTCTTCGCCTCGCATGCCTTGGCAAGCTCGGTGGAGCGCCGTTCAATTTCTTTCATGCGCTTGAGCGGATCATGGATTTTTTCCAAGCCGTCGCGTATCGCCGCCGTGACATCCTCAAACTCGAAGTCAACGTATATCCGCGAACTGGGAGGGGCCTTGAGTTCCTGGTCGCGTGTTCGCGCAATATACCCGTTCTGCACATAGTCGGCATCGGGCGTTGAATTGAACTGTAAAATCGAAATAACGCAATGATGATTCGTTACGATCAAACCCTCCGGCGAAACAAACGATGCCGAACACCCGCCAAGCCAAACCACACTCGATAATGGCCCATGGAGCGTGTCCGACAGCGTTTCCGGGTGTTCTACCCCAAGCTCCGACAGGATCTTGGCATGCTCTCCGATCTGCATGGGCGTCCACATGCCGCCCGGATTTTCAAACGCACCCGCAGCAACAGCCGCGCCCATCAGCACTGCAATGAACAAAACATTTTTCATGGTCTTCTCCAACGACACCCTTTATGCACGTACAAACGCCTTGGTCCATTTATGGTTAGCCACCGCTACCACAGCACGCCAACCATCCCGCACATCATGGGAGCATTGGCGTGGAATGTCAAGGAACTTTCCTGCATGATTTTGGTTATATCTGCCATTTTCCATGCGCATCAAGACATGAATTTTGGGGCGTGGTGAAATATAGTGAAGTAAGGTGGATCTCAAGGCAAGCAGGCTATGAGTGACTTGCATTTGTCCCGAAAAATAGGTATAATTCGGGACAGAAAGAGGATATAGGCCATGGAAACGACAGAGACGCGCGTATTGGCGAGAATTCGTGGCGCGGAAAAGGGCAGTGCTTTTACGGCCAAGGATTTTTTGGATCTGGCAGGCTATGAGGCTGCGAAGAAAAGCCTGCTCCGCTTGACAAATTCTGGAAAACTCCGCCGCATATTGCGAGGTGTTTACGATTATCCCGCCTATAGCGCCGCACGAAAAGGTCCGGCAAGTCCAAACCCGGATGCGATTGCTCGCGCCATTGCCCGCGCTCATGGTTGGACCCTGGTTCCGGCCGGAGATACCGCCCTCAATCTATTAGGCCTCTCCTCCCAAGTTCCTGCTCAATGGCACTATTTCAGCGATGGCCCAACGAAACGTTATGAATGGGACTCTGGAAGCATCTATCTGACCCACCGCGCCAACAAAGAAACGACTGGGTTATCGGCGCAAACGGCTCTATTGGTTCAAGCGCTCAAGACGCTCGGAAAAGAACGGGCGGACAACCAGGTCGTTGAGGCGCTTCGCGCCAAGTTGACACGCAAAGACTGCGCTTGCGCTCTTCGTGAATCGCGCTACGCCACAACATGGGTTCACGAATTTATCAAACGTTTGGCCGACGAGGAAGATTCCCCACATGCGTAACATCGCGCAACAGCCTGAACTGCGATATAATTTTCACACCAGGTTGGTAGAAGAACACATACAAGTGCTATACTGTGACTAGGTCCATTTTGTGTTCAATGGAATTATAAATTATGTATCCATATCAGCCGTTCGATTTGATCAAATCAGCGTCACATACAAATGAATTGCAGAGCGCTGTGCAAGAATTTGAGAATACACTCTGGCAACAGAAACACGAGTTGAATGTTCCACTTTTTCATTACACATCACTTGAGCCCGTAATGGGCATATTGAAAGAGCGTTGTCTCAGGCTTTCAGACATAACTTCATTCAACGATCCCTATGAACAGAAATACGGTATATCGGTTATCTCTGCAGCAATAGATAATGCTGTAGAGAATGAGATTGATGACGATATAAGTAATTTTTTGAAAGGGATCCCAAAACAATTAAAAATACATGAAAATATTTACCATATATTCGTCGCTTGTTTTTGTGAAGACGGTAATCTCCTGAGCCAATGGAGAGAATATACAAATAAAGGTGGAGGATACTCACTGGGTTTTGAATTTACGGAGACAACACACATGACATTACGCCCCACTTCTCTAAAAATGAAGTTTCGTCCACGTTTAAGAAAAGTAATTTACGATCCTGCGGAACAAAAAGAGTGTATTGATGCGTTTTTAAGACTTGTTATTGATGCAGTCCGAACTGCATATTCAAGAAAACGGCCAACAGGGCGGTTCGAAGCATATTTGAAACCAACTGAAGTACTAAATCCTTTGATGGATTTGGTTACCTGCTTCAAGCATCATGCATATAAAGAAGAAAAAGAATGGCGGATTGTATATTTCAAGCGGAGGAATGGCGGCGATGATAAATTTGTGGAGTTCATAGTGGATAAGGATACGTTAAAACCATACTTGCCGGGTTTCTTATTTGAAAATCTGCAGGACGGTATCTATTTTCCATTAAAAAAAATACACTTCGGGCCATTGTTGGATCCAATTCATGCAAAAACAAGCATGGAGTTATTGCTCCTTAAGAATGCGACTGAAAACCATCCCATTAAGCTGAGTCCCATACCAGTTCGCGGCCCTGATTTCGTTACCCGGTAGTTCAATATCAGGCGTCAAGTCAACCACGCTCATTATTGGTTTGTTCCAAACAGCGCCATCCGGTTATCTTCCCTGTTTCGGTGGCTGATGATAGCGATTCGCTAATGATGATATTTCCGTTCTGGGTGGTTAAGGGTATCAGAATATAAAAGGCCAATCCTCTTAGCATTCTGGAGCCTTCTCAAACAGTCTTGCATGTGTTTTTTTGCTCCTGCTGTAAACGTTTGACAATTGTTGTTGTCGCATCGGCTGCTGCGCGTATAACCGGATAATACGCCTAGGCCGTCGGATAAGCGATCCTGGTTGGGGGGTAAGGATTTAAGGTCGGGGGATAAGGGCATTGCAAGAGAGTTTGGTGATTATGAATCTAATGGACAGGATTACAGGATGGGCAGGATACGCGCAGAGATGTTCCTAATGGTTTGGGGAGTTGGTCCCTGATATTTTGTGTCAGATCGTGTATACTTTAAACCATATATGGAAAAGCCAAGCGCAAATATTGAGACTTCCTTTGATGAACCAATTGTGCGGGAAGTCCGTGAAGCGGGCGATGAAATGGCTCGCGAAGCCGGCGACGATTTGCACACGCTTTGTGAGCGTTTGCAAAAAGCGGAAAGTGAGCATACAGAGTGTCTTGCGGCAGGAATCCCAGCGGCAAATCGAGTGCGAAAGTAATTTCTACTTCCAGTCATCACCCGGCATGATCCGGCGCATGAATTCATCAAACATGGGCACAGTAAATGCAGTATCGCCGTGATACGGGCTCCAAATCATACCTTTGGCTATTAACTGGTTCCTTATCGGACCGAGGGAAGTCACTTCACGCCCCATTTTTTCAGCAATATCGCCTGAGCGATGCGGGCCTGGGCCTAATCCGGCCATTGTCCGGAGGTATTTCTTTTCGACAGGCGTAAGCCGATCAAATCGCACCCGGAAAAAACTATCGTCGAGGGCGGCGATGGCCGTCAAGGAGGCGTTTTCAACATCCACCCCCCTAATTGGTGACGCCGGCGCAATATCCCACGAATGCTTGCCCCACTCCTGTACAAAATACGGATAGCCCTGTGTCTTTTGCACAATGAGTTCCAATGCTTCCGAAGTCACGTCAACCCCCTGTTCTTTGGCGGGTTTGGCGATAGCCAGTTTCGTCGCTTCGGGAGAGAGCGGGCTGATATCGGGAAAATCGAACAGCCGTTCTGCATACGATTTGGCTTTGCCCATCCGGCCTCTCAACTGCGGCAGCCCCGCCCCAACCAAAACAACAGGAAGACTCCGTTGTGCGGTCCGATGCAGCGCGATTATCAGCGCGGCGAGTTCTTCCTCCTTGACATACTGCAACTCATCCGCAAAGAGCGCTAGCGCAGTGCCTGCTTTTTGGGCAGCTTCCCCGGCAGATTCCAGCAACGCCTGGGAATCGTTTTCCAGATCCCCGTTGTCCGCCAGACCAGGTTCGGGCTCAAAATCTACCCCTACTTCAATGTCGTTATACTTTACTTTAAGAGACTTGGCGAATCCCGCCAATGCACGGAGCGCGCGCTGTGCGAGTTCCTTCGCCTGCTCATTCCGGGAAAGTTTCAATAATGCCTGCCGCAACTGGGGAGCCAAGATAGCGGGCAGAGAACGATCTTCAGGCGCTTCCATACGCAGGGCTTGAATACCTGCCTCTTGTGCGTCTTTCATCATGCGATCCAGTAAAACTGTCTTGCCTACCCCCCGAAGCCCCACCATTAAAATACTTTTCGTGGGGCGGCCGAGGCGCACCCGTTCCAGGGCCACGCGTACCGTTTCCCGTACCTCCTCCCGGCCGGCGAGTTCTGGCGGGGGAGTACCCGCGCCGGGAGCAAATGGATTGATAATGGGATCCATGCCCCAATTATACCAAGTTTAGTGAGTTTAGCAAATTTTAATAAACTCGCTAAACTTGATCAAACTCGCCAAAATCCAAAAACTAACTGCTTATACTGATAAATATGACTATCAATGGCGAAATGATTGTCTACCACAAGGCAAAACACCCCAACCCCCATGGTGACGTAGCGAGTAGCTAAAAAAGTTTTTTAAGGAGAAAGCGCCGCCGGAATATGTCTTGAGATAGTTTTCGAATGCGGTGGCTTTCTCACGATCTTCGTCTGACTTTGGATATCGTCAGTTGTTTGACAAAACGCTATGTGAATACAGGTGTCTTCATGAACCAAGACCAAACCCTAGGTCTACATGACTTTTCAATGATACGTTTTCCCTTTGGGCATCGCGGTTACCGGATAATATCCCGAGGTTACCGGATAAGCGTTCCTGGTTGGGGCGTAAGGATTCAAGGTTAGGGGGTAAGCCCTCAAGGTGGGGGGTAAGGACACTTCAAGAGGGTTTGGTGATTATGAACCGAATGGATAGGATTACAGGATAGGCATGATATGCCCAGCGCAGCATCGCCGCAACCAAATTCCCCAACGGGGATAAGCAATTTCAGCCCAAGGGTCGCGCTTCGCTACCCAGGGTTTACGATTTCCCCCCATCTCCTTCCCTGTAGGGGAAGGCATGCTGGACGCGGCGGGATTTTCGTGCCATAATGCCTTCTTTACTGTGGGCGTAAAACCTGGTGTAGCTAAGAACAAGGAGAATTTTATTATGCCTAAAATTGCAATGATTGGCGCGGGCAGCATTGTGTTCTGCAAGACCCTGTTTATGGATATCGTGGCCACCCCGGCCCTGGCGAACAGCGAATTCCGGTTAATGGATCGTGTTCGGCCCAAACTTGAACGCATGAAACGCTTTGCCGACAAGGTCATCAAGGACAATGGCCTGAAGGCCAGCGTCATGATTACCCAGGATCGCGATGAAGCCTTGAAGGATGCGGACTATGTCATCGTGATGTTGCAAATCGGCGGGGTGGATGCCTTCCGCATGGATTATGAAATCCCATTGAAGCACGGGGTGGATCAATGCATCGGCGATACGCTTGGCCCAGGCGGGGTGTTCCGCGCATTGCGCACCATCCCCGTGATGATGGAGATCGCCCGCGACATGCAGCGGCTGTGCCCGAAGGCTCATTTATTGAATTATGTGAATCCGATGGCGTCCGTGTGTTGGTCGCTGGGGCTGGTGCCCGGCACGAAAGTCGTCGGCTTGTGCCATGGGGTACAGACGACACTCGATTTGATTGCAGGGTATGTGAGCAAACCCAAGGAGGAAATCGATTACCTGGCTGCGGGCATCAATCATATGGGCTGGTTCCTGCGCCTGGAACACAAGGGCCAGGATCTCTATCCGCGTTTCAAGGAATTGTGCGAGAAGCCGGAATATTACATTAACGAAAAGGTGCGTATAGAAACCATGCGTCATTTTGGCTATTTTATGACTGAGAGCACCGGGCATTTATCTGAATACGTGCCGTGGTTCCGCAGCAGCAAGCGCGCATTGGAACTCTACTGCGATGAACCGTCCTTCGGCGGGGAATCCGGCGCTTATTACAAGTGGTGCCGCCTGATCGCGGACAAATTGGAAAACGAAGACCTTTTAAAAGACGAACCCACCAAAATCACCAAGCGCAGCGTGGAATATTGTTCCTATATTTTAGAGGCGTTGGAGACCGGAAAACCCTTCAAGTTCCAGGGGAATGTTCGTAATGAGGGGTATATCACCAATCTGCCGAAAGGCTGCTGTGTGGAAGTGCCTGTTTTTGCGGACAAAATGGGCTTGCACCCCACGGTGGTCGGCGCGATCCCGGTACAGTGCGCCGCGCTGAACCTGAGCAATGTTAACGCGCAGGGCCTGACGGTCGAAGCCGCGGTCACCGGCGACCCCGATCTGGTGGTGGCGGCCTGTGCGCTGGATCCCCTCACATGCGCATGCCTCACCCTGAAAGAAACGCGCGACATGGCGGCGGAAATGCTCGAGGCGGAGCGCACATGGCTGCCGCAATTTGCGGGCAAATCCATCCAGCCCGCACCCATAATTTCTACGCCGCCCGGAACACCGCATGCGCAAGTACCGCTGGACCCCGCATTGGCGGTTGTCCATCGTTTCGGCGAACTGGCCAATAAAGCAAGTGCCTGATACAACATCCATCGGAAAATGGAGAAGACACAAGGAGTTGATGAATGAAGAGCCGTGGAGCCGTGAATCGGCGCAAGTTCATGTTGACGGTTGTTGGAGGCGTGGCGGCGGCGGCCTTGCCGGTTCGTAAGGCACGTGCGGCCCGCGTGGGGGCGAACGACAAAGTCCGCCTAGCCGTAATCGGCAACGGCGGAATGGGTTCGCGCCATATCGAAGCCTTGGCCGTGAACGACAACTGTACACTGGTGGCGCTGTGCGATGTAGCCATGAGCCGTTACGTAAAAGCCTGCGGGAAAGTCAAGGAACTCAATGGCAAGGAGCCCGAAGGCGTTCAAGACTTCCGGCATGTTTTGGATCGCAAAGACATCGATGCGATCTTCGTGGTGACGCCGGATCACTGGCATCCCCTGCTCACTATTCTCGGGTGCCAGGCCGGAAAAGATGTCTATGTGGAAAAACCGGTATGCCCAACAGTGGCGGAAGGCCGCGCGATGGTTCAGGCCGCGCGCAGGTATGGCCGCATTGTTCAGGCGGGCACACAACAACGGTCGATGCCCGTATTCCAAAAAGCCATTGACGTGGTCCGGAGCGGACGCCTTGGCCAAATCACGATGGCGGGCGCATGGGTCGGCGTCAATGGCTGGGGCGTGGGTGAAACGCCCGCACCGGTACCCAAAGGTCTAGACTGGGACCTTTGGCTGGGTCCTGCGCCTTGGGCGCCTTTTTCGATGGACCGTTACGGCGGATTCATGGGATGGTGGGATTATGCCCGCGGCGGGCAGCTCACCAACTGGGGCGTTCATTTGATGGATGTGGTGCACTGGGGCATTGGCCAGGATCGCCCTCTTAATGTGCAAGCGTTGGGCGGCAGTTTCCGTGCGGCGCCGGGTTCGGATAATTACGAATGTATCGAAGCCATTCTGGAGTATAAGAATTGCCTGGTGACCTGGGAACAGCGTCATCAAAACCGGCATGCAGGAAAAGACTACGGAATCACCTTCCACGGGACTGAAGGCGCCCTGTATGTGGATCGCGGCGCCTTTGTGGTGGAACCCGCCGGCGCCGGCATTCCCGAATATATCGGCGAACCGGAAAAGAGTTGGGCCAATCCGCCCCACCATAATAATTTCTTCGAGAGCGTGCGCACCCGCAAGAAACCCATCGCCGACATTGAGCAGGGCTTCCGCTCCACCACGGCGGTATTGCTGGCCGGGCTGGCGTTGAAAACCGGACGCAAGCTGTATTGGGACGGCGATGCCGAACGCTTCATTAACGATGAAGATGCCAACCGTTACCTGACGCGATCTTACCGCGCCCCGTGGCATCTATAAGCAAGGGGGATGGACCAATGTTTCTTCAACCAACATGGAAAATGAACACCGTGAACATCGGACTCTGTATTTCCGCTATCGTATGTTCCTTATGCGCTTTCGCGAGCGCCGTTCCCCTCGACACCCTCATCCAAGGTATCAGCAGCGCGGACCCCAAAACCCAATGCGAGGCGCGTCAACTGCTGCCCCGCGAGAATCCCATCGAAGCCGTCCCAAAACTTCTCCCGCTTGTGGGGAGTGACAATCCTTCTGTGTGGTGGACCGCGCTCGCCGTCCTCTCTGATCTGGCGAACAAAGTCACCCAACCTGGCTATAACGAAGCTCAGGGCATTGTTACCACCCAACTCATGACGCTGCTCGATCCCGCGCAATCCAACGACGTAAAAATCCGGGTCCTACGCATCCTCCCCATTGTGATTCCCGAAGGATACGATGTCGGACCTGTCGCCGCGTTGCTCACCGATGCCGATCCCGGCCTTCGCGAAAAAGCGCGGGAAGCGCTGGAAGTCACCGGCACCCTCCATGCGGCGGAAGCGTTGTGCAATGCTCTTGCCGCTGCCCCGCCCGATTTTCAGGCGGCGATCCTGTTTGCCCTTGCGCGCATGGAAAAAACCTTGTGCCTGGAAACCGTGCTTACCTACACCCGCAGTAAGGACGCCACAGTCCGCGCGGCTGCCGCCCATGCCCTCGCCTGGACCGGCAATCCCGAATACCTTCCCACATTGGAGTCGGTATGGAAATCCTCCGATGAGACCACGGCTTTTGACGCCTGCGATGCGTATCTGCGTCTTGCCGATGCGATGGTTGTCTCCGGTGGAAAATGGGAACTGGCCATGTCGCTATACCGGCAGGTATTGAAGAAAGACCTTAGCCTCGTTCACCGAAGCGGCGCCATCGCGGGGCTTGGCCGCTACGGTGATGAATCCGTGCTTGATGACATTATGAATGCTCTCAAAGGAGCCGATGCCCGCGAATTAGAACCCGCAGTACTGGCGGCCTTTGACAGCCTCCAGGGAGCGGAAGCGGGGAAACAGCTTCTCGCTCTTTATCCGAACCTGCCGGACTCCATGAAACTGGGCATGTTGGGCATCTTTGGGCGGAAACAGGATCCCTTATTTCTAGACACGCTCAATAGCGCCGCAAAAAGCGATGACTCCGCGTTCCGAAAGGCTGCGTTGGCCGCATTGGGCGATTCACAACTGCCAGGGGCGGTCCAAGGCATCGTAGCGATAGGCCACAGCGGCTCAGCCGAGGATAAGGCAGCCGTTACGGAAACCTTAAAGCGGATGGCCTCCGTGCTCCGCGCCCGGGATGACAAACAAGGCGCGGGAAAAGCTTTTCTTGAACTTTACCGCTTCGCAGACACCGATGAACTGCGCCAGGAAGCAATGGACGGCATAAAGCAATTCCCCATCCCGGAAGCCTTCGATGTGATCATGCAAACCATGAACGAGGAAGAACGCGCCAACTTGCCGCCCGCCATCCTGCTCGGTCTCGCCAAGACATTAAACGATGCAGGCCGCGCCGAAGACGGCAAAAAGCTTCTGGAAACCGCCCTGACCCGCATCGACTCCGCGGAAGCTCTCCAGGAAGCCTTTAAGTACCTCGGCCCCGATGCTCTCGGCATGGCTCCGCGGCTCGGCGTCATTACGGCTTGGCATATGGTGGGGCCCTTCCCGTGGGATATGAACAAAGCCTTTTCCGTCATTAATGTAAATGAACCCAATGTGGACCTTAACGCCTCTTACACCAGCGATGGCAAAACCCTGACCTGGAAGAAGGTCTCCACCGGCGATCCGGGCGGGCTTATTGATCTGGCTGGAAACCTCGCGCAGGCCGACCATGTCTGTGGCTATGCCTTCGCCAAGATTTCCGTGCCGGAAGCCTGCGATATCCAGGTGCGCACAGGTTCCGATGACGGCATCAAAGTGTGGGTCAACAGACAGGTTGTGACCGAACAAAACGTGGATCGTCCCACGAAAATGGACTCCGAACAGAACCCGGCAAAACTAAACGCCGGTGAAAATAGCATCCTTGTGGAATGCACCCAGAACGCCGGAGGCTGGAACTTTTGCCTCCGCCTGACGAAAGCCGATGGCGCCGTGTTATCGTACACCCCCGTGGAATAACGGTTACAAAAAATTGGAGGAAAAAGACATGACACTGACTGCTTGCATGATGTTGGCCGCCGTACTGACCGGCCCGGCCCCCTTGCATTTTGAACGTCAAGCCATTGATCACGTCACCTACGAAGCTGCTTCGATATGCGACGTGAACAATGATGGAATCAAGGATATCGTTTCCGGTGAATATTGGTTTCCGGGGCCTGAGTTCAAGGCCAAACATAAAATCACCACCATTATGCCCTCTGACGACTATTACGACGACTTCTCCGACTATCCCATGGATGTCAATGGCGATGGATTCGTCGATATCGTTTCCGGCGGATGGTTCGGCCAAACCTTGCGCTGGTTTGAAAATCCCAAGGGACAAACCGGCGAATGGACCGTCCATGATGTTGCCAAAACCGGCAATATCGAGCGCAATACCTTCTGTGATATCGATAATGACGGCGTTGCAGAGGTATTCCCCGTCACCTCGCCCGTCTACATTTTCAAACTGAAGTGCGATGCCGGCGGCAAAGGCACGGGTGCTTTCGATCAGTTCATCGTGAATCCCAAAGGAGGCGGGGGCGGACACGGGTTCGGTTGCGGCGACATAAACAGCGACGGCCACACTGACCTTATCTTCTCCGGAGGGTGGCTTGAATCCCCCGCCAACCCCTATGATGTGGAAAACTGGGCGTGGCACAAGGAATTCGACCTTGGTTCCGCCAGTGTGCCCATCCTCGTATTCGACGTTAATAAAGATGGTCTCAACGATATTATAGTCGGGGCTGCCCATGATTATGGGCTATGGTGGTATGAGCAGAAAAAGGACGGTGATGCACGTACTTGGATCAAGCATGATATCGACTTGGGCCGATCCCAATACCACGATATTCAGCTTCATGATATCGATAATGATGGCGATATGGAATTGATCACCGGCAAGCGCTACCGTGCCCATGCCTTCCATGACCCCGGTTCCAAAGACCCCCTCGGTGTGTATTATTTTGAAATCAATAAAGGCGATTTCCAGCGGGTTACTATTGATTATGGACCTGCCGGGCAAGCCAGTGGTGTGGGTATTTACTTCTGGGTGGACGATATTGACCAAAACGGATGGAAAGATGTCCTGGCCCCTGGAAAAGAAGGCCTATACTTATTCCGTAATTTTGGCCCCCTAACTTCTGGTAGCAAATAGGCAGGAACGCCATAAAAAATCGAAAAATTCAGGTCTTTTTTTGAAAAAGGCTTTTGTGGGGGGCAATGGCCGCCTATCGAAAAGTGTATATTTAGCAATTTTTGTCAATAAAAAGACTTGACAGGACACATGCGATATGGTACAAATCAGTAACAGGTTTTACGTGTAATAATTGATTTGAGTGGTTCTCCGCCTGAAAAAATCAGGGTAGTAGCGCTCATAATTAAATTATATAGTATAACGGATTTGCGGAGAGATCCGGCGCGCTGCCACCGAAAGGCTTCATACCGTGAGCGAAGAGATGTGTCGGTGTAAGATAGAGTTGCGGCAAATAGAACGTCATCGCCAAGCCATGATCCGCAGCCGGGGGTGTGAAATTGGCATTGAAGAAGCCCTGGAAGACTGGCTGCTTCATTGTGCGGATGTATGGCGCCTGGAACGCCAAACCTTGGCCCTCCAATTGCAGCGCAAGGAAATTGAGCGTTACAAATGGCTTGAATCCGAGAAGCAGGGCCACGATTTGGGCCGCCAAGCCGCCATTGATTGGGTGACCAAATACGCGGCGGCATGGCGTGAATGGTTCGAGTCGGAATATGACCCCGCTGAAATGGAAGAAACGGTAAGCGTTTAAAACAGCGACAGTGTTTCCGGGGGTTTGGGGGGGTCGAAAACACGGTAGAGGTCTAGGAGCACTTCTGCGTCTACCGCGGCATACGCCAATTGTTCAGGCGTGATCGGACGCTGGGTCCAGTCGGAGGTTTGCAGCGATTTGTCAAGATAAATCCCCAATTCACGCTCACACACATCATCCAGTTTATGACCCCCTTCTACAGCGCCTTTCCGGTGCTTTTTGCGCGATACGAGCAGCGTGTCGTAAATGTTGCGGATGCGAATGCCGTATTTTCCGAACATCTGTTCCTCGAATTGCGCATTGTGGATGAGTTTTTGAATCCCGGTGTTTTCCATCAGCCGTTTGATTGGCCCCAGGTCCGGAAAGGCGAGCGCATCAATAACAAATGTTTTTTTAGGTGTTCCCAATTGTATGGTGCAGATCACTTTGGGTTCGCCCAGCGTTGTTTCAACGTCCAACGCCAGTTGCGGCTCCTTTTCCAATTGTTCCACCGCCTTGTTGAGGCGTTCCGCCGTGTCTACCCACACAATCGGCTTTTGGGGTGCATAGACGCCGCCGCGGCGAAACATGATGCACAAGGATTGGTCCCCCATCTCATAGTCAGGAACGAATCCTTCACTCATCGGCAAGCCATTCAATAACTGCTGGAAATATCGTATGGCGCCTGTCTGGCCCTCTTCTCCTGCCTCCTTGGCTAGACGCGCCCACTGCCGGGTCACAATCACGAGATATCCGCCTGGGCGGACATACTGGGCGGCGCGATTGATGGCCGCGCGCCGGTTTTCCAGAGTCTTCAGGCGGGTCATAAGGTAAATCATGAACACATATTCGAATTTCCCCTTGGGCAATTCCGAATATCCGAACGGCGGATGCGGATCGTAACCGTGGACCGTGTATTTCCGGGCGCGAAACCAGCTCACGTCCGCGCCATATCCGCAGCCATAACATAAAATTCGGTCATGCTTGCCAAAGCGGTGGGCTTCCGCCATCCGTTGCAACACCGGCGCGCCATCCATGCGCGGCGCGCCTTTCGATTTTGAGGTATTCACTGCTGATTCACGGCCCGGCATACATACTCCATGATATGTGGAAGAATGTTATGTACACCTCAAACGCCCCTTAATGCAAGTCAATTCCCCCCGAGTCTCAATTTCGCCGCAAGGGTATGAACTTTGGCCTGCAATTCCTCATTGAGATCGGGTATGCCCAACAGTTTCATAACCTCCTCAGACGCCTCCCCCGGACGCCTCGTATGGTACAGCATATTGGCCAGGAAGTATCGTGCATCATGGTATTCCGGACGGGTTTGCAGCAGGGTCCGAAGCACGCTAATGGCTTCGCCGGTGCTGGCGTGATTAAGGGAAAGATCCGCTAACAGATATACTGTTTGGGCCTCGCCAGGATCGAGCTGATGGGCATGCCGGACACACCGCAGCGCCTCATGAAGATCCCCGCGGGACTCCGCACATTGCCCCGCCATGCGCCAGCTTTCCACCTGATCGGCCACGCGTATTTCCGGGGAACAATAAAAGGTGCCATAGTCCCCGCAGGTCATGCGCGCCAGGAAAATTTCACAGGGATGCTTGATGAAATCCGAACATTCCCATTGGCTCCGGTGCAATTCGCCGGGATTGCCATGCTGTTCCGGGTGATCCCATCCCGGACCAATCGGGATATTCACTATCAGCGCGCGTGTGGCCTTGGCATATAGTTTCTCCAGCACCGCTTCGCCGTCTGCCTTTTCAAGATGCTCGATCACGTCGCCGGCAATAATCAATTCATAGTTCTCCAGTGAATCCACCACATCGCGGATGTCGGCAATGATAATCTTGGAATATAAGGCCCGTTGATGCGCCTGAATGTACGGCTCGAAAAGTTCGACGCCGTCTATGCGCGTCTGCCAGTGTTCCGGTTGCACCCGGCCATTCCATACGTCGAGATGCATCCGGCACAAGAAACCCCACAGGCCAAACCCGCACCCGATATCCAATACGGAACTCGGTTGCACGCTGCATATTTTCGACAAACACTGCGTAAGATGAATGGAAGAACTTACTGGCATGGCGTGTACCTATGTTTTGGTTATTATACCGCGCCGGACTCTACCACGAACGAAATGAAAGATGCGAAAAAGGGAATAACTGCGCTCTTCTCAATTTTTATTGGTATTGACTCTTTAGATTATTGGTGGAATAATACGGCTAGTGGATGCATTAGTGAGGAGTAATGCACATGCGGATCATGGCGGGCAGCGAAATGGGCGTCTGGACGGGGTTCCTGCACGCAGGATATATATCTGCGTATCCGCGCGCGTATGAGAGTGGCAATGCCTTGAGCCACAGTTCAACGCTTGTCGCTTGGCCTGCATCCTCTGCTGCGTCGGCCATCGAGCCTAAAGAGCTTGGACAAACCGTTGTAACTGATGGCATACAAACTAAAGATTCTACCGAATCGTTGTATTCCACCGATGTGGTTATCGATATAACTTATGCGCTTCGTCTGGAGAGGGAATCGTTGGCTGTGCCCCCGAAGGCTGTACCTAACGGGGCGGCAGCAGTTCATGCAAGCCAAGGTACGGTTCTTTTCGGGGTGGTTATCCTGTTTTTCATGCTTTTGGCGGCATTCTATAAGATGCGCAGGGGTGTGTTTTCCTTTTTCGTGTTTGTTATCATCTTAATAGGGGTAGTCTTTTGGGGCACCATCTACTGGAGTCCAGCACCATCGTCTGTGGCTGGACCGGCTCCTTGGGATAGTATCGCCGTGCGCACCTATGCCGACCCGGAGCTTGCTACGCGGGTTCTTCTGCATGGTATCATCGCTGATGCATTGATGAGTACGCCCAAATATATTGCGTCGCTGCCTGAACTTGCTTCGGAAGTTGGGCTTCCCATCAAACAGCTTACAGAAGGTCAGGCCTATGCTTTAAAGACTTACGGAGTGGATGGTTGGGGACATGCATTTCAATTTAGATCCGAGTGTAAAGACGCCGGATTTTTTCGGAAAAGGAATGTGCCAAATATCTATCATATTTCGAGTGCGGGACAGGATGGGGTATTTGGAACTATAGATGATCTTCGTCTTAAACTTAATATGCCGGACGAATATACCTGGGATCAAGTAAAACCGGCTTTGTTTGCCCATAAAAACGGAGACGATATTCAATATTTCTACCGTCGTTGGAGTGGCAGTCTATTTAGCCCTTCAGATCCAGAATCTGCGCGGGAATTTACCGGGACTGACCTTTACGATGTTATGCCTCATAAAATTATCACCATGCCGGGAAACAGGCACGACCCTTTTATTGATGTTGAGCGCACCTGCCGGAAGCAATGGAACGGATTGCCTTATGATCCTGTGTTCCTGATTATTCTTTATCATGATTGGCCTGCCTGATACTTTGTCAGTACCTGTAGCCATGAAAAAGGGCGAAGAGCGGTCTCCGTACCGCGAGGTGGCAGCACTAGGGGCGGTGTTGTTGATCTATGTGATTGTGCTTGAATTGCCCCTTTTTCAAGCAATAGGTGAAACGGTTCACATGTTTATTACGAATACGTGGCTTCTCCTTGGCTCCTGTGTATATGTAATGCGCGTACCGATGCAGGTGGTAAGGATAAAGAATTACCGCCCGCTCATTTTTTCTCTAGCGGTGCTTTGTGTGCTCTTATTGGTTCAATTTGCATTGGTTCCTGCTTCTCCGGGGGAAGCCCAGATTCGCCGGTGGCCTCTAGTGTTGTTGGTGGTGCTGGTACCCTTTGCCGAAGAGATTTATTTTCGTGGTTTGCTTCTGGATCATATCGCGACCCATGTGAATAAAGTGGCGGCAGTGATCCTAGTGAGTGTTCTATTTGGCCTACTGCACTTTCCGCAGGGACATGGAGTATTGCTAGGCGTGTGTTCCATAGGCCTTTGTGTACTAACGCTTCGAACCCAGCAGGTGGCATGGGCAATTGTCTTGCATGGCATCTGGAACCTTCTTTCGGTACACTCATAACGCCATGCAATACAATCACATTTTTCAGTATCGTCTTCCGGACTTCACGGATGTCCACGGCGGAGAATATCTTCTGGTCTGGGGAGAACTTGCCCAATGGCTTATGGTGGATCAGGATGTCCCGAAATTTCTTGCCTATTTTGACGGACGCAGAACCTTGGGAGAGGTGATCGCCCTGTTCGCACAGGAGACTCAGGCGCCGCCTGCTGCTGTAGAACAGGATGTCTTCCCGATGATGGAGGAGTTGCTTCGGCGGGGCATTCTCCATTCTCCGGGCGCGCCGCCCTTGGAAAACGCGGATGAACTCAAGATTGCGAATGTGACCATGAATCTCACCAACCGGTGCAATCTGCGTTGCCGGTGGTGTTACAACAGCAACCGGGTCACGGAAGAATTGCCTATAGAAGTGCTCATGGATGCCATTGCGGCAGGCAAGTCCGTGTATTCGCCGGATGCCTCGTTTATTCTCTTGGGCGGGGAACCTTTTATTGATCCGCCCCGGCTGGTTGCTTCATTGGAACGCGCCCGGGATATTTTTACGGCGCCCACACTGGTTTCGACGAACGGCACGCTCTTATCCGGAGATATGATCCAAAAATTGGCATGCTATCCTATTGAGATTCAAGTCTCCGTGGACGGGGGACGGCGCGAAACCCATGAGCGCGTGCGTGGCCCGGAAACGTTTGACCGGACGATTGAGAATGTCCGGCGGCTGACCGCTTCAGGGATCTACACGATCCTGAGCATGGTATATGTAAAAGATAGCGAGCCAGAATTGGAGCCCTTTTTCGATCTTGCGCTCGAACTCGGCGTTCAGGAAGCACGGCTTATTCCGCTGCGGGCAATCGGACGCGGCCTGGATTTTTCGGACAACCTCCCCCGCCAGGATCGTATTTTTGAGGCGCTGATGAGCCTTCTCGGGCGGCGTCCGGAAATCGCGCGCCTGCTGGGACGCGATTTTTTCAGCATCCTCGCCACCGTGTGTTCGCAGTCGCAGCGGCGTCTTCACTGCGGTGTGGGCCGTAATGTTGTGTTTATCGATTCGGATGGCGCGCTGTATCCCTGTCCCAATCATGTTGGCCCGGAATATCGTTGTGGCCATATTCCGGAAGATACGATTGAAGGCGTCCTGCTTTCCAGTCCGGTGATGTGTGCCATGCGCAAACGGTATTGTGTGGCGCTGTACAAACGCTGCCGGAAATGCGCCTTTCGCCATTGGTGCGCCGGAGACTGCCGCGGAGAAACCGTATCCCTTTCGGGCAATCCCCACGCCCCCTCCCGCCACTGCGGGGAACTTCAGAAAATCATCCCAAGCATGCTCTGGATGATTGCACGGGGCACGTTGCCGCTGCCAATGAGCCGCCGTCCCATTCAGATCTAATGACTACTTGACAAGTGCCAAGACATCGTTTACTGAATTTAGTGCCAGGACATCGTTTACTGCGGAGCTAATTAGAGATCTGAATCGGCGAACATATGCTTTTCCAAACAGAAGGAGAAGCATATGGAGAAACAGGAAGAATG
>JAKQOG010000137.1 GCA_029565395.1 Candidatus Hydrogenedentota bacterium
CCTTGTCGGCGATAACCCCCTCACCATCCAATGCCTCAGTACCTACACTGACCCCGGCGCCACCGCCGCCGATGCCTGCGACGCCGCCCTCCCGGCTGTCACCATCGACACCTCCGCCCTCGACCCCAATGCCACCGGAACCTACACCGTGACCTATAGCGTCACCGATGCCTCCGGCAACCCGGCCCCCCTCGTTTCCCGAACCGTGATTGTCGAAGGCTCCTGCATCCCCCCCAACCATACCGCCGACCAAAACGCCGATTACCTCATCAGCCTCAGCGAACTCCTCCGCGTGATCCAATTCTTCAACTCCGGCGGCTTCCACTGCCAAGCCGGCACCGAAGACGGCTATGCTCCCGGTTCCGGCGGCGATCAGACCTGCGCCCCCCACGCCAGCGACTACAACCCCCACGACTGGACCATCGGCCTCTCCGAATTATTACGCCTCATCCAATTCTTCAACTCCGCCGGCTACCACCCCTGCCCCGGCACCGAAGACAGCTTCTGCCCCGGGCTATAATGTTGGCGATCCTATTGATTCCAGGGGCATATCCAGAATCGGGTGCGTTTCCCAACCGGAATAGTCAAAGTGCCACCATTCGGTGGGGAATTGCGTGAATCCATGGCGTCCCATGACGGATTTCAGGAGGGCTCTGTTACGCAGAGCGTCTTCGGGAAGATTCATGTATGCGGGATGTGCTTTCTCCGTGAAGTCATCGAATTCCGTGGGCATGGGAACATCTTTTCCATCTGACTTTACGAGGGTGAGGTCTACGGCACAACCGCGATTATGGCGTGAGCCGACGGCGGGATCGGCTACATAACGCGGATCAGGAAGGATAGCCCAGAAGCGCCGTTGCACGGAAAGGGGACGGTAGCCGTCAAAGACTTTAAGGCGATATCCCATGGGCCGGAGTTCGTTTTGTACCTCGCGCAGGGCATATGCGGCGTCATGCAGCAGGAAGCAGCGGGCGCAGGGGTAGACGGTTTGCCCGGTGAAGTTGTTGGGAGTTGCGTATCGAATATCGAGCAGTATATCCGGAATTACCGAATTCAATTCCACTAATTTCTGGGTGGAAGTTTTCTGGGCAGTACTGCATCCGAGTGCGAGCACTATCAAAATCGCCAGGCCGATTCTGTGAAGGTAATAAAATTTTTCAGGCATGTTTATGCTCTCCATAGTTCAACATGCGGGCAATGCGCGACGGCTTTTCCCGCAATAACGGTATCCGGCGCATGCAGCAGCCGATCAACGATTTCCGTTTTTTCGTTGCCCGTTACCAGGAAAATGATTCGTTTGACTTGTTTCAACAGATGCGGAGTGACGGTGATGCGGTGCGGGGTGGCATGGCGGTATACGGGTGCGGCCAAGAGGGTGTCATCGAGATGTAAATCATGGTCAGCAAAAATAGAACAAGTATGTCCATCCGATCCGATGCCCAATAGACCGAGCGGGAGCACTCCCCCACTCTGAAGAAACATATTCAGCGTATTGTGATATTGGCCTGCAGCCTGTTCAAGGGGGAGTTCGGTCCGGACGCGCATGACATGTTCTGCAGGAATCCCTAGCGACGCAAGCATTGGAGAAGAATTGCCGAAGTTGCTGTCTGGAGATTCCATATTGACGTGACGTTCATCTGTGTATGCGATGTGAAGCGTTTGTGCGATGGGAAAGGGATGTTGGGCGATGGCGCCGTATATGGGCAGAGGGGTATTCCCGCCAGAAAGTAAAACAGCGTGAGGATGCGGCAATGAGACCTGCAGCGCCTCCCTCAGAATGCTGAACGCCTGAAGATGGAATGCCTCTAGTGACTCAAAAGTCCGCATATAGATCATGTTGCGTCTTTTCCTTCAGGCCGATTGTATCATCGGGGATGAGTCTACCATTCCACGCCATGCAGGGCAGCCAACGCTTGGGCCGCCTGTGGGCCGGTGCTTCCAAAAGGATACCCTTGAGGTTGTATAGTGCAGGATTCGAGATCGTGTAATACCGGTGTGAAGATATCCCACGCGGCTTCCAGTTCGTCCGCGCGGATGAACAGGCTTCGATCTCCTTCGAGGACGTCCAGGAGAAGGCATTCATAGGCATCGGGGATGATTGTCTGGAAGGCGGATGCATATTGCAGGTTTAAATCATTTTTGGCCAGCGCGATATTCAATCCGGGGACTTTGGTGGTGATTTGGAAGGAGATTTCAGCGTCTGGCTGAACGCGAATAACGAGTTCGTTCGGGGCGATGTCCGCTGAATTGGGGGTAAAGAGATTGGCGGGCACTTCACGGAACCGGATGCGGATTTCCGTCCTGCGATCACGGAGTCCTTTTCCCGCACGGATGAGAAATGGGACGCCGTCCCAGCGGCGGTTGTGAATTTTCAACACGGCAGCGCCGTAGGTTGGCGTGATGGAGTGCGGAGGAATTCCTTCTTCTTCCAGATAGCCCTTATGGTGTGCGCCGTTATGTTCACCGGCAGTATATTGGCCGATTACGACATCGTTTAGTGTGAGGGCAGGCACGCCGCGCAACACCTTCACTTTCTCGTCCCGGATATATTTGGCGTCGAGCCGGATAGGTTCTTCCATGGCGGCGAGCGCCATGATTTGCAGGAGATGATTCTGCATAACGTCGCGGAGGATGCCGTATTGGTCAAAGTAGCCTGCCCTGCCTTCCACGCCGATATCTTCGCCCCAGGAGATGCAAACATGGTGGATGCAGGACCGGTTCCAGATGGGATCAAAGATGAGGTTGGCGAAGCGCAGGACCATGAGGTTTTGGATGACTTCTTTGCCGAGGTAGTGGTCGATGCGGTAGGTTTGGTCTTCGGTGAAGACTTTGGCCATGTTTTCCGTAAGGAAATCGGAAGAAGCCCGGTCTGATCCGAAGGGTTTCTCCAGGACCACGCGAGACCATGCATTGGGAGGACGGGATTCCAGACCGGCGGTGTGCATGGTGTTCGCGACATCGAGGAAGAGGAACGGCGGGATGGACATATAGAAGAGACGGTTTTCCGCCTGATCCGGGCCAAAGCACTTCATGGCGGCGTCCAGTTTGCGATAGCCTTCAATCGAATCATATCCGCCGGAAACGTACTCGCAAGCGGCGAGAAAGGCCTGCATGCGCTCCTCGCATTTCTCCCCGGGCACATAGCGGCAAGTAAGATGACGCATGATCCGATCACGAAATGCGTCATGAGAGAGTTCCGTTCGGGCATAGCCGATGATTTTGAAATGTGCGGGGAGAAGTTGTTGGCAGAATAATGCAAACAACGCCGGGTATATTTTTTTCAAGGCCAGATCGCCGGAAGCGCCGAAAACGGCAATACTCAAGGGCTGGTTGCTCGCTTCTGCTATAGATGAATGGCTGGCCATTCCCTGTGCCTTATGTCAGGTTCAGCATGTGTACACGGCTATTGAATGACGCCTGTTTCCCGCAGTTTGGCGCGTTCAGCCTCACTGAAACCCATTGCCTTCAGAATTTCATCGGTGTGTTGGCCGACTATGGGGGCGGCGGCGCGGTTTCGCAAGGGGGTCCGGGACATTTTAGGGGCGGGGCTGTTCAACCGGAGTTCGGTCCCGTCCACGGTTTTGACAGGCGAGAAGGCTGCCCGCGCTTGCACGTGGGGGTCATTGACTGCTTCCATGGCGGAACAGACCGAGGCCACGGCGATTTGATGGGTCTGGCAGGCCTCCACAATTTCTTCGCGGGTGTGTTTTTCGCACCATTCGCCGAGGATTTTATCCACTTCCTCCCGCTGCATAATGCGGCCTAAAAAATTGGAATAGCGGGGATCGTCAGCCAATTCGGGACGCCCGATCATTTTCGCCATGACTTTCCAGTGGGTGTCCAACAAAACCCCTGCATACACATAGCCGTCCTTGCA
Organism: Candidatus Hydrogenedentota bacterium; assembly: GCA_029565395.1. Taxonomy (GTDB): domain Bacteria; phylum Hydrogenedentota; class Hydrogenedentia; order Hydrogenedentales; family CAILVY01; genus CAILVY01. The sequence continues at coordinate 3,878 of JAKQOG010000137.1, forward strand.
TTTGAAGATGCCAGTTGGCGCGGCGAAGGGCATGGGATTGCCGATAATGGTTGGTTCGATGCCGGCGGCCGCTTGTACAAGCAAACCCGTGCTGGAATCCATGGTGGCGTCCAGGAGGGAGACATCGATATGCTGGCCTTCGCCGGTGCGTTCGCGATGCCGTATGGCGGCCACGGCGCTTAATGCGCCATGCAAGCCGGCCAATTCATCGGCCAGAAAGGTGGGCGCACGCATGGGCGTGTCGTTTTCATTTTCGCGGTTTAACCACATGAATCCTGAATAGGCTTGGGCGGCCGGGTCATAGCCGGGACGTTCGGAATAGGGGCCGAATTGTCCGAATCCCGTTATTGAGATGTAGATGATGTTGGGGACGATTTTGCAGCAATCGGTGTAGGAGCATCCCCAGGAGGCCATGGTTCCTTTTTTGAAGTTTTCGAGCACGATATCAAAGTTTGGGAGCATGCGCATGAATACGCTGCGTCCTTCGGGTTTGCGAATGTCCAGTGCGATGCTGCGTTTGTTTTTATTGGCGGAAGCATGCAGAAACCCGTCCGGAGGATTTGTTCCGGGCAAATGGGGCGGCAGCATGCGGGAAATGTCAGGCACTTGGGCTAATTCGATTCGGATGACATCCGCGCCATAATCCGCCAGAATGCATCCGCACCGGGGTCCGGCCCATGTGGTGGTGATTTCAAGCACCCGAACGCCTACCAAGGGTCCGGGCAAATCATAGCGCGCGTTTTTGTAAAATTCATCCCTTTCGGTTTCCGCATGATTCATTACAATGTACTCCTCGACTGGTTTGCCGGGTATGCCGGCAGCAACCTACTGCCTCGCCACATGGTGGAGGTTAAAACAGACCACCACCCGCCGGTGGAATGTTCCCAGGCACTAACGCCCCACGTCCGTGGCACCGCCACCATTGGACTCTTTTAGGCATGACAGAGTCAAATTTATAGTTGGGCAGAAATGAAGGGATAAAGTATAACTGGCGTCCAGTTCAGGACAGTGAGTGATTCAGGAAGGAAGGCATAGTTCGCCGGCGCCATCGGGGGCGTGGTTAATGACTGCGGCCTGGGATAGTTGTATAGGGCGTAGAGGCGCTGGAAGGTTCGCCAATCGGGTATAGTGTTCCGAGGCCATCTTGTTTTGAATAGATTCTAGAATTTGGGCGGTGTGCTTTTTTCTGCACAAGGCAAGCACAGTTCCTGCCAGCCCAGCCCCGGTAAGGCAAGCCCCCAGTGCGCCGGCCCGAAGAGCAGTATCGACGAGTGTGTCCAGTACGGCGCTGCTTGCGCCGTAATCTCCTGGGCAAAAAATGATGGGTGTTTCTGAGGCCGCCCATTGATGCAGATCCTGATCTGAAACGGACCGAACATAGGGTTCATTAAATTCGTTTCTAATCCGGTCGCCGTTGTGTCCGGCGGTCATGAGTTTTCCCGCTAGAGAAAAATCGCCGGATTCGAGCGCTGGCAGGAATGCTCGTGCACGTTCGGATTCCGCAATGCCGAAGAGTAGTGGACCGCGTATTCCTATGGTGCTGGGTCGTTGTTCCGGGGGAACTCCTCCAAAGTACTGTTCGTAGGCTTCATCAAAACCGGGCAATACATACCGCTGACGCATTTCGAGGAGGGAAAGTTCCTGTGGAATGCGCAAGAGGATCTGGTAAAACGATTTGGCACCGCCTAGTGCTTCCGGTGAAATTTGGGATAAGCGGTCCATTTTTTTGACGTGATCCGGGGGATATCCCAAGGCGGACAGTTCCTGGCGGAGAATTTCCAGGGCCATACTGTAGGCGAAGCGGTTGCGGGTGTAAGCGGCGAGTTGAGCTCCACTCAGGCTGCGTTGGGTGAAGGAATTGATGACGAGCAAGGCAAGATCATCAGGAAAGGGTAAATAACGCGCGCCGGAAGAATCCAACTCTTCCGCAAGCAAGGTCACATTGACCATGGTGTTCAGTTTTCCCAGGACCATGGTGGCTTGGTCACTGGTGCCGGTGCGTGCGCCTGTGTACCACTCCGCGTCGCGAATGGCAAGAATGAGATCATCCGGAGAGAGGGTGAGGGTATTCCATGATAGGGCGGCCCAGAGGGTGGCAGCGCAGAGCGCATGGGAGGAACTGAGTGCCGCGCCTTGCGGGAGATCGCTTCCAATGACGCCGAAGATGCCATGAATCGGTTTGCCCGCACTACGGCATGCACGTGCCATTGCTCCTTGTACATAGTTGGTCCATTCGCCCTTTTTCAGGTGTTGTTCGATGGCCTGTTCCGTGATAAATTCCAACCAGGGTTTTGCGATTGCGCTGTCAGGGGCGATTTCTTTCAGGCGAAAGGAAATTTTTCCAAAGCGCGGATCGGTGTTGGCGAATATGCAGGTGTCATCTGGGGCTTGAGCGGTTACAATCATGATTTCCCGCTGATGCGTCATGAGATTGAGATAACCGCCGTGGGTGTCAACATGCATTCCGCGCACGTTGATCCGTCCGGGAGAACGAAAGATCCGGATGGGCAAGTCGCCGAAATGCGTTAGAAAAGATTCGAGGACCGAGTGAAGCAGTGAGAGGCGTTCGAAGATGACCTCTGGCGCGGCGCCATAGACGGGATAGAGCAGAGCATTGAGGGAATGCCCGGAAGCAGCAAGGCATTTCATCCATGCGCTGGCGGGGTGTGCAAGGCCGCTATTATTGGTCGTAGCTGGTGCTGACGCCATACTTTTGTTTCAGTTCTTTAAGTTGATTCATTAATTCCGGGCGTTCTCCGTCGCGGGAAATCTGACCGATGATGGCATATGCTTTTTGAAATGCCCATTGTTTTGCAATAGCTTGTTTCCCCGTGGCTGCTTTGCGCAGATTGGCGCGGAAAACGAGTTCCTTGGACCGGTCTTGCGCGGCGCCTGCGAGCCGCATGACGAACTCGGAGTCTTTTGCCGGGTCGAAGCGGCCATAGACGGTCACGATGCGCCCCTTGTAGAAATCGGGTACGATTTCGGGAAATACGCTATTTTCTTCGATACTGGCATAGTCTGTTTTGATATTGACCAAAAGCGGATCGGAAATGTTTTGGAAGAAGGCGGGGAGATCTTTTTCGATATCGGCGATTTTGGCGGTTACGTGGGATTCTCCCTTATTGCGATATGCGAGGAGATCCATCAAATAGCGGTTGACGGTTTCGCCGCCGCCATAGGCGAAAATGCTGTTGCGCAGATTGTTTTCTGCCGTTATGCCGTTGATGATGGCGCGGGCGTCACGAATGCCGACGGTGGCTCGGCCGTCGCTGATGACGACCAGCAGGCTGGGAATCCCTGGACGCGGCGAGCCTGAAATCACGGGATTAATGGCGTTGTAGACATCGGTTTCGCCTTTTGCCTGAAGATTTTCGAGGAAGGCGATTGCCGCGGTTTTTGTTTCTTCCGTAGCGGGCGCCAATTCGGGCTTGAAAGGGATGGGGGCTTCGCGAAAAACGATAATGTTGAATCGGTCTTCCGGGTGGAGCAATGTGACGGCGGCCTGTACTCCGCGCCGGGTGACATTTAATTTGCTTTGGGTAATGCTTCCGGAAGCATCGATAATAAAGGTGACGTCTTTGGGAAGGATCTCAATACTTTCATTTTCTTTGGGTGCGATCTTGAGTTGGAAATAACCGTGCGAGTTTTTTTCCGGAACATAGGCGGTGAGTTTGATGTCCACAAGATTATCCAGGAGGGAATGAGGATTTTCCGTGCGGGCCTGTTGGGTTTCTTGCGCGAGTGCGTTTCGCGGCATGACCTGATCCGGCGCCGGAGGCGGCGGGGCCAACGTTTCCGGGCTGGGTGGCGTTTCTGTCTGTTTGACAATTTGATCTTGCGCGGTAAAAGGGCTTGGTTGGATTTCAAGGCGCAGCGGTTTGTCTTCTTCGCTGTTTCGAGGGGTTCGGAGGGTGGGGTATTCCCCGTCTTCTAGAATGCGGCTGGGGCTTGGACGCACCAAACGGCGGGCCACCTGAACCTCTTTTCGGGCGGTTTCCTGGCTAATCTCAAGAATTTTGGCATCCACGCTTTTCATGGCCAGTTCGTCCGGCTGAAGGTCATGTTCGCGGTGGATGGTGTCCGAGGCGACCCGTTCCGTCAAATGCGATACTTCAGTGGGCGTGTTCTGCGGGGAGCTTCCCGTGTTTGTTTCTTCCTTTCCCCGTGCGATAAGGTCTTGCACTTTTCCAGGACGAGAAACCAGGCCCTGTGAATCGCCCTCTTTGCCTGATTCCGTGCGGCGTGTTTCCTCGTTCGCGGCCATGATGGCGCCGTCTTCGGTCAAGCGGACGCTGTAGTATTCCAGGATGGATTGATTGACGTTTCGTTGGAAAATTTCGATGCGTGGGGCAAATACGAGAAAAGCGCCATGGAGTGCGAGCGAGAGCACTACGCTCAAGGCAAAGACCATATGGCGGCTCAGAATCATTTTGGAGGTATCCTCGCAAGCGCTTCTTTGGCTTTTGCCGTGTTGGGGTGATCGGGATAATCCGCGGCGAGTTCTTCATAGGCTTTGCGCGCCTGATCCGGCATTTTTGTTTTTTCATAGCATTGCCCCGCGCGCCACAGGGATTCGGGAGATAATTCGGGGTCCAGAAACAGGATGGCCACCCGCATGTAACTGCGCGCCGCTTTATCAAGCTCTCCCGCGGCTTCATGGATTTCGGCTAAACGGAATTGTGCTCGGGCGGCCACTTCGCTGTTGGTGGTAGTGGAGGCGGCTTCGTAGAGGGCCGCCGCTTTATCGTTTTGCTGCTTGGTCTCATAGAGTTGCGCCATGCGGTATTGGGCTTCCGCCGCCTTGCCGCTGGCGGGTGCGGCGTCCACAACGGCCTGATAGCGGGTCAGGGCTTCGTCCATATTACCGGCTTTGTCACTGCACTCGGCAATCAGGAAGAGGATTCGTTCCGGATTGGGATAGTCAGGGAGGGCTTTATGCATGGCTTGAAAGACGGGCGCAGCCTGTTCCCATTTTTTTGCGTCAAAAAAGTATTGGCCCAGCCATGCGTAGGTTTGCTCGTTGAGCGGTACGGCGGGGAATTCGTTGATAACCCGCTGAAAAAGCTCGGCGGCCACATCGAGATCTTTGCGTTCGTAACGCGCCAGAGCGATACCGCGCAGAGAAAGCCCGGCAAATTCTCCTTTGGGATCCGTGTCGAAAGCCGCTTGATATTCGGGCAATGCATTAATAGCGTCCTTGGCGTCCCGCAATAAATGTTCGGCGATGCGGAAATGACACTCAGCCTTGTGGGGACCTTCCGGGAATTTCTCCAGGAGTGTTTTCAGGGTGTTGGCGCTTTCGGCGTAGTTTTTCATATTGTGAAAGGTGATGGCGAGACGGTATAGGGCGTTTTGTTCGATGTTGGGATCGGCGGGTTTTTCCAGAATAGCCTTGTATTTTGCTACGGCCTGTTCAAAGGCGGCCGCATTGAATTGCGCGTCGCCAGCCCGCATGATGGCCTGTTCCGTCATGGGATTGTCGGGGTATTTTTTGATGAATTCCTCAAAGGCGGCGGCGGCTTGATCGGTGAGGCCGAGTTGGGCGAGGCATTCGGCGGAACGGTATAGTGCCTCGACGCCGAACTCGCTGTTGGGGTATTTTTCGGCGACCAGCCTGAATTCCTGATGCGCGTCTTCATAATTGCTTTCTGTCATTAAAATGGTCCCCAAGAGGAAACCGGCATCCCCCACGAGATCGCTGTCTTTGTGTTCCTGGAGAAAAGCGGTGATCTCACGCTTGGCTATTGGAATGTCGTTTTTCAGAAATAATGCCCAGGCCATTTTGTATTGGGATCGCCAGGCGAATTCGCTTTCGGGGTGTTCTTTGCGGAGGGTTTGATAGATGTTCAGTGCCGTATCGTATTGTTTTTGCTGTTGCAGGCAATTGGCCCGGAGATACTCCATGCCCACGCGGTAAGGGGATTCGGGGTTTTTCTCAATGAATGCTTGAGCGGCGGCATCCGCATCGGGATATTTGCCTTCGTGGTAAAGCGCCCAGGCATAACCGAAGTCCGCGCGGCGCGCGAATTCGGAATCAGGAAAGTCTTTTCTTAATTGTTCATAGGCCCCCAAGGCTGCGCTGAACCATCCCAGTTTGTCGTAGGCTTCCGCCGCCCTGTAGCGGGATTCCATCCGCAACGCGGGATCCACCGGGCTATTGGCAATGGCAGAGAATTCGAGGGCGGCCTTTTCAAAGTCCTGCTTATCCAACAGCACATACGCGAGTTGATACCGGGCGTATGGGATCATGGGATTGTCCGGCAGGGTCTGCGTCAGGGTGTTGAGTGTGGCGGCGGCGGCATCGATTTGGCCTTTTTCCCGCTGGATTTTTCCCAGGTAGTACAGGGCGCGGCCGCGGATTTCCGGGGGTTGTTCCGCCGCGCTTAATGATTGAAGGGCCGGTAGTGCGTCATCCGGGCGTTTTAGAAAGCACAGAACTTCGGCGCGGCTTAAGGTAGCGCGTTTTGTCGTGGCGTCGTCAGCAACG
>JAKQOG010000152.1 GCA_029565395.1 Candidatus Hydrogenedentota bacterium
TCAAAATCACCACCGTGAACGCGCCCACCCAAAAATTATCCAGGGTGCCGAAGGTGCCTGGTTCCAGCAGCGCGTCAAACACCACCGCTCCGGCATACACTGTCACACTCACTTTGGTGAACACATACGCGGTCAGTGAAACCAGGGTTAGAATCCAGCGCGACGCGGGATTATAGCGGCGCTCAAGAAATTCCGGCATCGTGAACACACCGGTTCGATGATAGAACGGTACAAATACCCAGCCCAGCACCAGAATGCACCATGCGTGCAATTCATAGTGGGCCATGGCCACACCGCTCTTCGCACCCGAGCCCGCAAGCCCCACAATGTGCTCGGAACCAATATTGGTGGCAAACAACGACGCCCCCACCACCCAAAAACTAATATTACGCCCCGCCAGGAAATAATCCTGTGTAGAGTTCTGCTTCCTGGACGACCACCACGCCACTGCCGCTGTCGCCAGAAAGTACAGGGCAATCATGCTCCAATCCAACATTGTCAACCTAGCCACCGTCTTTCTCCCAGTTTGGTATTCCACAGAGGAATAAACTATATCAGTTTTCCTTGTAAAAACGGTACAGAGACTTTCTCCGCATATTTTGTAAACGTCCGGTGAATTGTATCTTTCATATGGATGCGCATCGTGGGAGAATAGTGTCATTGCACCGGAGGTATCGCAATGACGCAGTCATCTCCCCGTGTTTTCAGGCTAGAATACGAAAAAACAAACTTGTTGCCTGTCCCCGGATGCCACTATAAATTTGGAGTGCGGTAGCTTGCTGCCGCTTTTGGGAGAGATATCGTCAACACACAAGCGGCAGCAAGCTACCGCACTCCAAATTTATCCCGTCCTTACATATTTTCATGAAACCACACTCAACATGATTTTCTTGTATAATGCCCCTGTAATCTGGAATTGCATTGAAGGGTCAGTTCACATACATGAAGAAACACCTTGATATCATTATCGTAGTGACCTTGGCACTGCTTTCCGCTGTTACCGCAATGGTGTATGTATCCACTTGGGGCGGCACCCCCCACTTTTTCCAAGAATTGTTCGGCCCGCCGGCCATGTATGCCTGTGGACACGGCTTTGTGAATCCGGTGCTCGAAAAAACACCCGGCTTGGATGCCTTTCTACACCCCGCCATGCATGTGAATCACCCCCCGGAAAAGGATTGCCTGAAATGCTCTGAAATACTCCCTAACACCCCGACACAACCCCTGGATGGCTTTCAAAAACGGCAACTCTACCTCCTGATTGCGGTTGCGGGCATATGGAGCGTGTTCGGCGTGGCATGGTCCTCTCTGATCCCCCTCTATGGCATCCTTTACGGCGCTTCCACGGCGGCACTCTATGGAATATTCCGGCTAGGCATGAACCGGCTCTTTGCAACCGCTTGCACCATTCTTCTATTCCTCTCTCCGGTTCAATTAAATAACCTTGTGCGGCTCCGGGATTATTCCAAGGCCCCCTTTATCCTGGCGGCCATCCTCATCATGGCATGGCTGATTAAAACACGATTCGCATGGTGGAAAGTATGCTTGGGGGCGGCAATCATCGGTCTGCTCGCGGGCATCGGTTGTGGGTTCCGCATGGACACCCTTATCTGCCTCCCTGCCTGCATACTCGTGATACTCTTTTTCATTGAAGGCCCGTTTTTTCGCACCCTCTGGGTCAAAGGTCTTGCACTGGCGCTGCTCCTTGGGATTTTCTCTGTTTCCGCCTACCCGTTATTTAACGCCGTAGGCAGCGGCATGAAATACCAGGATTTCCTCCTGGGGTTCAATGATCTTTATGATAGCCGACTGGGCGTCGGCGGCGTTCCCTATCGAATCCATCACCGCTATTTGGATTACGAGCCCATGGCCACCCTCCACGCCTTTGGCCAACAGGTGGAACAACACCCCGTTTTCTATACCTTCGACTCCCTGGAATACGAGGCCATTGGGGGGCGCTATGTCCGTACAATCCTGAAAATCTTTCCTGCCGATCTGATGACCCGCGCCCTCGCCGCAACCCTGCGTATCGTGGATGAACTGCCTGCTTCCCCTGAAAATACCGCCCCCCGAGGGGTTGCCAATCCCCTCCTGCTAAACCTATTTTCCCTCCATGCTCAGATCATGCACTACGGCCTCCGGTATGCCCGCTATGCCGTTCTGGCCGCCATCCTCCTAGTAAGCCTTCGGAATATGCGCTGGGGATTTGCCGCCGCCTTCTTACTGTTGTACTTCGGCGGCTACGGCGCCATACAATTCGCCACCCGCCACTATTTCCACCTCCAATTCCTCTCCATATGGGCGGTGGGTTTTCTCCTAAGTATCGCCATAACAACCGGCATCACCCTCTATCACCGGGAAAAACTTCGAATGCTTCGGGATCAGTATGCCTCTTCCTTCCGGCACCTGCTTGTCACACTATCCCGGCCGATAGTAGTCAGCATAACCGTCCTGCTAATCCTTGCCATTCCCCTTGCCCTTTTTAGTGCTTGGCAGACGTTCCAGGTCCGGGCATTGTTACATGCCTTTGACCAGGCAGAAAAAGAACCGCTCACGTTGACCAGCCAACAGCAACCGGATGGCCGCTGGCTGGTACAAGGGCAGGAAATTGCCCCAAAATCCATCTTGCCCGAACCCGCCACCATGCCGTTCTTCGATATGGAATACTTAGTGGCGGAATTCGATACAAGCCAGAACCCTGTCGAATCTATTGCTTTGTATGAAGGGTCAACACAAGATCTGGCCTTAACTTGGGCGCAGACCCTGCCTAAAACTAATTCCGGCGCCACCCGGCTCATCTTCCCCGTCTACTATGCCCGTTGGAAAAGTGCCACCCCCAGTTGGACCACCTATGAGGGACTACTCCTCTCCCAAACTGATTTCTCCCATCTTAAAGCCCTTCAACGCATTACGAACCCCCAAGCTTTCCCGCTGCTCATCACTGCCGCACTCTCCCCGGATTGGGAAAACCACCCCTTGTATCAGCGGTTAGTTCGTTAAATCAGGCATTTGCGAAATAGGCCTTTTTCTCAAAAGATCACCGGAAACAGGACAGATTACTCACATTTCACAGCCAAACCGTTGCCTCTTCACCTGCTCAGAGGCGAATAAAGCCTATTTCGCAAATGCCTCGTTAAATATTTGTTGATTCAACGGAAAAATGATAGCATGGATATACTAAATCAAAGTATTGGGATGGGTTAGAAGCCGAGGGTTAACGGTGAAATAAGGAGCATTTACAATGTATAGGCAGCGTAAAACCATTCTTTTAACGATTGTAATGTTGGGGGCCGCTCTTGCAGGCTGGGCGGCGCCGGTTACCTTTAATGACACGGCATTGCTCAATGCCGTCAAAACCCAATGGGAATCCGCCACGGGGTTAACGTTAAGTGATCCCCCGGAGGATTCCGAACTGGCCAATGCCCTGTTCACGACTCTGGACGCCAGGGGACTGGGCATTGCAGATCTCACTGGATTGGAGGCCTGCACTGCTCTTACAGACCTCAATCTGGGCAGAAACCAGATTACCGATCTCACGCCACTGAGCAGTCTCACCAATCTAACCAAATTAGATATCGGTATGGGAATCAACCTGTTTGAACTAGATGGATCGTTAGAACTCTTTATACTAGAGGATGGCAATTTCATCACGGACTTATCCCCGCTGGCCGGATTGGTGAACCTGGAATACTTGAGCCTTATGGGCAATCACAGCCTCACCAGCATCGCCCCACTCAGCACCTTGGACAGTCTGAATATGCTCTGGCTGGGGTCAAACCCTATTGCCGATTTTTCACCCCTTTTGGATGTTGCGGACACCCTTTCGGGCATATGTGTAACTAATTGCGGGTTAACAGACACCGACCTATCTACGATAAACAGCCTCACCAACCTCACCATGCTGGGGATCGTGGAGGAATCCGGAGTCACCGATATTAGCGGACTGACCGGCATCAGTTCCGGCCTCACCTTTCTAGCCTTTGGGAACACTAGTGTCGCGGATATCAGCGTGATATCCAACTATATCGACCTCCAGACCCTGTATTTGATGAATCTTGGTATCCCCGCATTGCCTGATCTTTCCGCCCTTGCCAGTTTGAGTACCATTATGGCGAATGAAAACGGTTTTACTGATATTTCAGGGCTGAGCGGACTGTTAGCACTGGAGGTGCTGGATCTTGCTCAAAATGACATATCAGACATCAGCGCACTTGAATCCTGTACGGCACTGAACAATATTATTTTGCGGGAAAATCAAATTACCGACCTTCAACCGTTAATAGACAATACGGGCATCGCCGCGTTGCAGTATTTGAATATCCAAGATAATCCCTTATGGAGCGGCACCCCCTTCTGCGATGAAAATCAACTGGACCAACTCGCGGCGTTAGCACCCGCCGCCCAGATTGAACACAATGCCACCTGCGCAGTCGCGGTCACACTTACGATTTCAGTTACAGGAACAGGTTATATATATCCTGAAGACGGAACACATTTATTCGGTCTGGGAGAGACCATATATCTTGCCGCCAGACCCATCAGTGGCAGCGGCTGGGCCTTCGATCACTGGGCCGGCGATGGCAGCGGAACGTCTGAATATTTTCCTATTACAATGGACGGCGACAAAACCGTTGAAGCTGTGTTTGTAACTCCCGGCGACCACACGCTAACGGTGCAACACACCGGAGGTGGTTCTGGTGACACCAGCCACAATCCAGGAACGTATTCTTTTTTAGACGGACGGCAAACCACACTTCAGGCATGGCCTTCGCCTGGGAATTATTTCGGCGGATGGCAGGGTGATTTGTCCGGATATACTCCAGCACAATTGCTGACCATGGACAGTGATAAAACCGTAATCGCTGTGTTTGAAACCAGCGGGTATAACTTGACCCTGAATACCTCTGGCAATGGCGGAATAAGTTATTTTGACTCCGCTGTCTATCCTTTTGTCACTGGGGCAGTCCTGGACCTCCATGCCAGTCCAAATACAGGGAGCTCTTTTGATCATTGGGAGGGCGACATTGGCGACGCGGACTCCCAAAGTCAGGACATCCAAATTACTATGGACCAAGACCGAAACATTACCGCAGTGTTTTCTTCGGTGCCACAAGCATCACTCATCATAAATGTTGCCGGCTCCGGCTCCGGAACCACCTCCCCTCCCCCGGGGGTGAATAGCTTTGATCTCGGATTTGGGGTCTGGGCGCTGGCCATACCCGATTCAGGTTCGGCCTTTGACCACTGGGAAGGCAGTATCGGCAGCGCCAACCCTTATCAGGACACTATCTACCTCACCATGAACCAAGACCGTACCATCACCGTTTTCTTTGTACCCGCCGTTTGGACCTTGACGATTCAAAAAACAGGAAACGGAGAAACCGACCCTGTGCCAGGCGACTATGGCTTTGTAAATGGCGCTCAGAAAGGTGTCTATGCAAAATTGCTTGATGGTGGAGACGCCTTTTACCGCTGGACGGGCGACTTGGCGCCGGGTAATGATGAATACAGTACGTACCAGCATGTGACCATGAACCAGAACCGCACCCTCACCGCAGAATTCGTACCAGGCGACTGGACCCTCAGCATTGCCTTGGAAGGAATCAGTGGCGATTCCTGCGTATCCGCCTATCCGGGGTTTGGCAATTACGCTTACTTAGACGGAGATACGGAGTATGTTTATGCCAGTACTTGCCCTAGTACCTACTTCGCCGGATGGTCCGGCGATGCATCAGGCTTCACGCCCGGCGTTTCCATCCCCATGGATGCTGATAAATCCATCACCGCCCACTATACTACCACCGGTTTTCAACTAACCACTGCAATTTCAGGTCAAGGTCAGATGAATCTAAACCCGGGAAACTATTATTTATCTACGAATGCCACAATCACCTTGATGGCCACCCCATGGGGTGGATGGTTTTTTGATCACTGGGAAGGCGATATACCAGCAGGCGCGGATCCCAATGAGTTGTCCCTCGACATCACCATGGACCAGGACCGCTCCCTCACGGCGGTTATGTCTCAATTGCCAAAACACACATTAACCATCACCGTGCTCGGTCCCGGAACCACTGATCCCGGTCCGGGCGCCCACGAATTCGTGGAAGGGTCGTATCAGAACATCTTTGCCACCCCGGACCCCGGCGCAGCCTTCGACCATTGGGAAGGCGATATCGGAAGCAATGATCCCAATCAGACTCAAATAAATCTGTTGATGGACCAGGATCGCAGCATCACCGCCGTATTTTCCACGGCCGACTGGACCTTAACCATAGTGGCTGACGGAAACGGTACGACCCGCCCGGAACCAGGAGTGTACGGGTTCATGGAGGGCACGGAAACATGCGTTGAATCCCTCCTGCTGGCTGGAGGCGATGCCTTTTCCCAATGGACCGGAGACCTCGAACCAGAATCAGATCCCGAAGGCTTGCGGCAATGCGTAACTATGAATAAAAACCGCACGCTCACGGCGGAGTTTGAACCCGGGGATTGGACGCTGACCCTGGCCACGGCAGGCTCCGTTTCCGCTCCTCTTTTCCCTGGTACTGGCGTGTTTTCGTATATGGATGGGCAGGCTGCAACCATATTCGCATCCACCACGACAAGCGCTTATTTCGCCGGGTGGTCTGGCGACTATACCAGCACGGAACCCCAAATCCAAGTGCTCATGGATGCCGACAAATCCATCACCGCCAACTACGAAAGCACAGGCTATACCCTGACCATGGCAATGGATGGTCAAGGCTATGTTAATTTTGGATCCGGGGAATACAGGTTCGCTGCCGGCGTTGAAGTCACGCTCAAAGCGCCCGGCGCGCCAACAGGCTGGACTTTCAGCCAATGGAGCGGCGACCTGCCGGAGGGCATCGACCCCAGTAATCCCGAACTTATCATTACCATGGACCAGGACCGCAGCATCACCGCCCATTTCATCGAAGATTACCGCACCCTGACGGTCATCATCGAAGGGGAAGGCGTAACCACCCCTTCAGGAAGTGCTTACCCCGGAACAGAGCATAAATATTCCGTAGGGGCCTATGTGTTCCTTTCCGCGGAACTGGGCAATGGCGATTATGCCTTTCAAAATTGGTACGGTGACACGGGCAATCTCGACACGAACAAGTGGTTCCTGGAACTCACCATGGACCAAGACCGCACGATTGTCGCCGTTTTCGAGCCTACTGCCTGGCATTTGACCATCGACTATACCGGCAATGGCTCCATCTTCCCTGAAGCTGGCACGTACGCCTTCCCCAATGGCGCTCATTTTGAAGTCATCGCCAATATTGTGGATGGCGGAGACGCTTTTTATGAATGGACCGGGGATTTCCAGGAAGGCATGGATCCCCACCAGTTCGATATGCATCTTACCATGGACCGTGACCGAACCCTCACCGCCGTATTTGCGCCCGGCGACTTTACGCTGACCATGAATCCTATCGAAGGCGGCGGATCTGCCTGGTACCAGCCCTCGGCTGGCGTGTATTCCTACTTTGCCGGCCAAACCGCCTGGATGGAAGCACGCCCGAATGAAGGCATGTACTGGGGCGGATGGCATGGCGATGTAAACACCTACGACAAAATCTACCACTTTGTCATGGATGGCAATAAAGTGATAACTCCGCATGTAACGACGACAGGATATACATTGACTCTTAATACCGCTGGAGCGGAAGGAGCAACGTCACCCGAAGGCGCCATCAAGTACTCCGTGGGCGCCACACCCTTAATCCATGCCATTGAAACCGGGTCAGGGCTATGGGACCAGTGGACGGGCGACCTCCCGCCAGGAATGGACTCCACTGACCCGGATCCGGTCATCCTCATGAACCAGGATCGCGCCCTCACCGCCAACTTCGTGGAGGCGGATTTTTATCTATACGTCCAAGCGTTTGGCAACGGCACTACGGATCCCCCGCCCGATGTCTTATACTGGTTCATGGATGGCGATACTTTTGAAGTCACTGCCATTGCGGGCGCCGATACGCTGTTCCTGCATTGGCAGGGGGATGTCCCTGAAGGACAAGATCCCGCTTCGCTCACCATTTCCGGAACCATGACCCAGAATCGCGAATTAATCGCGGTGTTTGTGCCCACTACAGTTACCGTACCAGACCTTTCTGGCAACACCGAAGAACAGGCGGCAGCTTCTTTGGCGGTGATAGGACTCACCCTGGGGACTATTACTCACGAGTACAGCCAAACCGTACCGGCCGATCAAATCCTCTCACAAGACCCCGAGCCCGGCACGGTTGTCCCGTATGGCAGTGCAATTGCTATCGTTATCTCATTGGGTCCCTGCTATACCTCCGTGCCAAACCTGACCGGAATGACCCAGGCGGAGGCTGAGACAGCGCTTGCCGCGGCCAACCTGACGCTGGGAACAGTAGCGGAAGAAAGCAGCGAGTTCATTCCGGAAGACCAGATCATCCGGCAGCAACCCGTATACGGCCTTATCGTGGCCTGCGGCACGGCAGTGAACATCGTCATTTCCTCCGGCATCGGCGGGGAAGGAAGCGCGGAAGGCCCCCATACGGCGGATCAAGATAACAACAACATCATCAGCCTCTCCGAACTGCTCCGCGTCATCCAATTCTTCAACTCCAACGGACTGCATTGCCAAGCAGGCACGGAAGACGGTTACGCGCCAGGACCTGGCGATCAAACCTGCACCCCGCACGACAGCGATTACAATACGCAAGATTGGCTCATCAACCTGTCTGAACTGCTCCGTATCATCCAGTTCTTCAATTCCGGCGGTTATCACGCCTGCCCGGGAGAAGAAACAGAAGACGGGTTCTGTCCAGGCCTTGCCTGATGATACTCCAATAAAATTTATGGCATTCCTTGGCCGCATGGCGCCTTGCGTCTGCGGTGAAAAATGCCTTCTTTTTGACATTTTCCGTGAACCGGGGGTACTATGATTTTGCATATGTATCATGGGCAGACTCCAGACCCCAGGGGAAAGCGTTCCTGGATTCACCAGGAAAAGGTTAGCCCATGCTGTCGTGAACTGAAACCGCCAGTGCGCGGGCTGGATTACATCGCAGGATTCCGCCAGAGCGGCACGTAATGAATCGTATTAAATGTTGGCATATTATTGGGTATGGCCTGTTCATTGCTGGTGTTTATTTTTCTGAACCAGGGCTGCCTCAGAGCACGGCGCATGCGGCCCCGGCTTTCGCGGGGGGTGTTTCACAGGGTAGTTTTGCGCCACCTGATAATGAAACATCCGGCATGGCCGCAAGTTTCACCTCCCCCGGCATCCTTTGGGTCCATGGCGATTCAGATGGCGGACCCAACGTCTATGCACTGGATTATTCAGGGAATCTCCTGGCTACATATTCGTTGACAAATGCCACGTTCACCGATTGTGAGGATGCTGCGGCGGGACCGGGTCCGGTGTCCGGAGTATCCTATTTGTATATCGGCGATATTGGCGACAATGAGGCTGAACGGTCAAGCATCCGGGTGTATCGATTCCCCGAACCGGTCGTATATACGCATTGGGCCAATGCCATGGTGAGTGTTCCGGAATCAACATGGGAAGTCATCAACTTCGTTTATCCGGGTATCCCTTCATTGAGGGAATGCAATGCAGAGAGCCTGATGGTGGACCCCAGAAACGGCGATCTATATATTGCCACGAAAGAAAGCGATCCTGCGCAGAGCCGGGTATTTTATGCCGCCGCGGCTTCTTTGGTGGATGGGGGCTTGGTCTCCTTGACGCTGGTCAGGAGCCTTAGCGATCTTGAGAATGCGACCTCCGCGTGCATTTCACCGCAAGGGACGGAACTGATCCTCAGGGGAACGTCGTGGGCATGGTTATGGCAAATCGGGGCGGAACAGAGTGTTGCCGAGGCACTTGCCGGGACAAAAGTGGGGATTCCCCTGGCTTCGGAAGAACAAGGCGAAGCCGCCGCCTTTGAAAAAAATGGAAGCGGCTATTTGACGGTGAGTGAGGGAAGCCCCGTGGAATTTTGGTACTTTTCCAGGACAAGCAGCGACGGGCCAACGCCGGAACATACAGTGATTCCAATCGAGTCGGATTGGCGCTATCTGGACGACGGTTCCGATCAAGGCATTGCGTGGCGCACACAGGAATTTGATGATACCGCTTGGCCAAATGGGCCTGCTCAATTGGGATATGGCGAGGGGGATGAGCAGACAGTGGTGAGCTATGGAGACAACCCATCACAGAAACACGTAACCACGTATTTCCGCAAAACGTTCACACTGGATGCTGGAGTGACTTTCGACACTCTTTTGATGCGTATACTTTATGAGGGCGGCGTAGCCGTATATGTGAATGGCGCCGAGGTGTTGCGCCAGAATCTTGTATCGGAGGCCTCTTCCTCAACGCTGGCCACCGGTACGCGCGGAGCCACGAAGTATGCCTGGCTCACAATAAACCTGGATACGTCACTTCTGGTAAATGGCGTAAACATCGTGGCGGCGGAGGTTCATCTGGCGGACCGGAACCAGGCCAGCCTGAGTTTTGACTTCCAACTGGAAGGCGCCTTGCCGTTATACGCGCTCACAGTAACAGAGAACAACCCCGGATGGGGTGTGGTTTCGGTACAACCATCCCCAAATGCCTCCGATGGCACGAGATACTTGTCCGGCACAGAAGTTACCCTGATCGCAACTCCCTATCACGGATTCTCATTGGAATATTGGCTGGTTTTTGATGTTTCGCATCCCGGAGATCCTTTGTATGCCACGGAAGCATATGGCAATACACTGCTGCTGACCATGTCGAGCAACCGGGAAGTCCAGGCGGTCTGGCGGGAAGCGATAGGCGAAGGCCAAGGCGAAGGCGAAGGGGAAAATGAAGCACTACAATGTCCACAGTCTTCTATCTTTTCGCAGCCGTCTGTGGGCCCTGAAGAGGCATGGACCACAATTACCAGTTCGGCGGATACCTCCTATTATGCCGTGGAGAGATTCAGCAATCTTGAACAACCGGCACGTTACATTCAATGGTGGGCATTCAATCAATATTACGATGGCAGTGCATGGTCCAATTGTATCATGGATTCCGATGAAATCATCGTCACGGTATATGAAGACAATGCCGGAATCCCCGGCGCAGTGATTAACACAGCGTCCATCACTCCTGTAAAAACTGATACCGGCCTCCTTTTCGGGACACGTCCGCTGTATCGCTATGAAGCGAACCTGCCATTTGACATCTCCGCCGCCACCGGCTGGATATCGGTTAAAAGCACCAATAACCCTGAATGCTGGATGCTATGGATGATCTCCGGACTTGGCGATGGAAGCTGCATGAAGTGGCAGGGAACCTCTTATATCACGCAGGCACATGACCTCAGCCTATGTCTGTCTCCGGAGACCGGTGAAGGAAGTATTGAGGGGGAAGGCGGCATTGAGGGAGAAGGCCAAGAAGAAGGAATCCCCTCCGAGGGCATGCCGGAGGAGGGAGAAGGCGCGGAGGAAGGCGAAAATAACTTCCTGACGGCAGATCAAAACCAAGATGGCGCGATTAACCTCTCCGAACTGCTGAGGGTAATCCAATTCTTCAATTCTGATGGATTCCATTGTGAAATGAGTACGGAAGATGGATATGCGCCTGGACCGGGCGAACAAACCTGCGTCCCACATGACAGCGACTACAATCCACAGGACTGGCATATCGGCCTGTCCGAATTATTGCGCGCCATCCAATTCTTCAATTCCAACGGCTACCATGCCTGCCCCGGCGAAGGCACTGAAGACGGCTTCTGTCCGGGCACGATATAATTCGGGGCTGAACAATGACGATCCCTATTTTCTATCCATGACCTCCGGTTATTCCACTATATTTTGGATTCCGACATTCCTGCGCGCTAAAATGCCTCATCAAAATTGGAGGTTTCTTCTAAATGTTGCGAGTAGCCGTGATTGGGTTAGGCCCCATTGGCAATGCCCATTGCCGCCATTATCAAAGCAGCCCGTTATGCGAACTGGTGGGGGTGTGCGATATTATCCAAGAGCGTGCGGATGCCGCCGCTGAACACTTCAATGTCCCCGCGTTCTACAATGCCCAGGACATGCTCCGGCAACTGAAACCGGATATCTGTGGCATCTGCACCGGCGGATACGAATATGGCAGCGACCATTATGAACCCACCATGCAGGCATTAAAAGCCGGATGCCACGTGCTGGGCGAAAAGCCCATCTGTAATGAAATTGATAAAGCCGAAGAAATGGTGCGCTTCGCCCGCGAACAAAAAAGATGCTATGGCATTAACCTGAACCACCGTTTTACACCGTTGGCACGCACCGCCAACAAATGGATCGGCATAGGCATGCTTGGACAACTGCTCTTTGTGAACATGTCCATGTGGATCATGAACCCCACGGAAAGTTCACCCTGGTTTCAACTGAAAGCCCTGCATCCACACACCATCGACATCATGCGGTATTTCTGTGGCGAAATTTCCGCCGTTCACTGCTTCGCCTTAAAAGCCCCCGGACGTTCCATTTTCTCCACGGCCCATTTCAACCTGGAATTCGCCAGTGGCGTCGTCGGAGGGCTTACCGGCAGTTATGATATTGCACGCGGACATCCCATGGAGCGTTGCGAAGTAGCGGGAACCAAAGGCCGGTTCGTGCTTGAAGACATGTTTATGGAACTAACTTATTACCCCGCCAATTGTGCGGAAAAAACCGTGATTTCCAATACGCCTTTCGGGGCGATTACGGAAAAAACCTTCGATGATACATTCCGGAATCGCATTCACCATTTTGTACAACAAGTGGCGAATAATTGCCCGCCGGGTTCCATTGATGGATCAGGATTGGATGGATTGGCCGCTCAATGCGTGCTGGCCGCCGCCATTGAATCGGTACAATGCCGTTCCGTGGTGAACGTCAAACAGCCGCTACTGGACGAATAACTACGCAAACCCAAATGGGACTGCATACAGTGCAATCGGGATAAATCGCAACATGGAATACGCGCACCAGGAATATCTTCGCTGGATGATGATCGAGTATATGGGCGTATTCTGGCTTGTGGCAGAGGTGATTATCCTCTTCCTGGCAGTGACTGGCCGCGGTTTTTTGGTGCATCTGCATTCCGTATCCCCCTCTGATTGGAAACCGCCCATTATGAAAATCTCTTTCGCAGGACTTCTGTTTTTCCTTATAGTATTATCAATGACCTATGCGCGCCATTGGTTTCTGACACCTGTTCATACAATACGTATTTCCTCTGAGTCGGATATTGCCTTGATCAAACTCATATTTCGTCAACGATATCACGAGCACATGATTGTCTGGGCCGTGTTCGTAACCGGATGGGTGTTGCTCGAAGCGATGATCGTTTTTCAAGGATGGCGGGGGTATGTGCTGTTGCGGAAAATGATACATCCGGGAATTCCGGCAAAATGAAACGGCTTTCCTGCATACTCATCCTGGCCGGAGTTGCCATCGCCGTTTCCGCGTCGGCCCTGGATGTTCCTCCTCGCATCAATACCATGATCCAGGAAGTATATCGTCAAGACGCCGTATATGAAAACGCCCTGTATATGTATTTGCGAATCGCCGGCATTTTCTGGATCGCCGTGGAATGGATAGCCGCCATCGTATTGTGGCGTGCATACCGTCTCCTGCGCAATGCCGCCAAGCCCAAAGGATCACTGTCATGATCCACGAAATAATTCTATGGATGGGCCGCCACTTCTCCCCGGAACAATACCTTTTCTGGACCCGTATCCAGTGCTTTGCCTGGACCTGCGCGGACCTGGTCATCGTCTTTTATATGTTACAGATCGCTAACCTTGCCCGGGCCATCATGAGGCGCCGCATCCATCGAATCCCCTATATCCTCTGGGGGGTCTCCATGCTCTCATTACCGTGCATTCTTGCCGCAGGGAACGGAATGCAAATTTTTAGGATAGAAATTATTGTAACGATACCCCACTTTTTGATTATTCTATACGTGATTGGGGCGAATACTCGTATCGCACCGGCCGCATTGCAGCGAATAGTGAAACCGGAAATAGAGAATTCATGATCGGAAAAAGCCTGCCAAAGCCGCTTCGCGTGAACCTGTTGTTCCATTGGCTGGGGTGTGTGGTTGCCTGGATAACGGGCTGGCGCGTCGAGGGAGAATTCCCGGACATCCCGAAGTTTGTAGTCATCGTGGCGCCCCATACCTCCAATTGGGATCTGCCCACCGCGGTCATGCTATCGTTCGTGGTTCGCATTCACGGAAGCTGGATGGCAAAACATACTATTTTCTGGCCTCCGCTAAGTTGGATTTTGCGGGGCTTGGGCGGCTTCCCCATCGAACGCACCGGCCATCATGGCGTGGTCAAACAGGCGGTGGACGAATTCGCGCGCCGTGACATTATGCTGCTGGCGCTGGCGCCGGAAGGGACACGCAGCCGAACGGAATACTGGAAATCCGGCTTCTACCAGATCGCCCTCCATGCCCGTGTGCCGGTTGTCCCCTGTTACCTGGACTATTCTCGAAAACTCGGATGTATCACCGCGCCAATCACGCTTACGGGAAATATCAAAACCGACATGGATAAACTCCGCGCCGTGTATGCCACCGCCATCCCGCGATACCCCGAACTGCAAGGACCCGTTTGCCTTAAGAATGAAGAAGATGCCTCGCTTTTAAACTCGCCGCAATGATATAGTTTTTACCATCGGAGAACCATCCATATTCATGAACATGCCAGGAAGAATTCTTGCCCTCGATGTGGGCGGCGTGCGTACCGGCGTCGCGGTGAGCGATCCCTTGCAGATCATCGCATCCCCCCATTCCGTGATCCAAAAACCATCCATGGAGGCTGTGCTCCTTCAGTTGAATCATATCCTGGAGGAAACACAACCCGTGCGCATCGTGGTAGGGTTACCCTTGAACCAGCATGGCCAACCTGGCCCGCAAGCCCAAAAAGTACTGGAGTTCGTCAACAAACTGCGCGAACAAACCACCATTGAAATTGTCACACAGGATGAACGGTTCACCACGGCCGCCGCACAACGCATGTTAATCGCCGCCGATGTGCGCCGGAAAAAACGCAAACAGGTGGTGGACAAAATCGCCGCCACTCATATCCTGCAAACCTACTTGGATTGCCAAGCTTCCAGGAACCGAAAATAATCAGGAAACCGTTGCAACATGGCCGATGAACCCGATACGCCCAGGAAAAGACGATTCAGCTTCTGGCGCATAATCGTATCCGCCATTGCATACAGTTGGGTTGTGCTTCTCCTCTCCATCATTGCCGCGGGCGCAGTGGCTTTTCTGGTGTACGATAATGTGGTCCGGGAAGGCCGGCCCGGCCCCCTCGTCGAAGTTGTTATTCCACCGGGAGTCACCGGCAGGGAGGTCGGAAAAATTCTGGAAAACGCCGGATTGCTGGACCGTGAGAGTTTTTTCCGCCTGGCCATTCGCATTGACGGCGCCAATCAGATCATTCGGCACGGCGTGTATGAACTCCCCAAGGGTCTTTCCGCACTGCAACTTTTGCAATTGATATACGCAGGTCCGGATCACAGCCTTACGGACGATCAAATTAAAATCACCATTCCTGAAGGACTTTCCATTGCCCAAACCGCCGCATTGTTCCCAAACCCGCAAGCATTCGTTGAGGCATGCGGCAATAAAGACCTAATTGCGCGAATCGGCATCTCCGCCACCAGTCTTGAAGGCTTCTTAATGCCCGACACTTATTTTTTCGACAAGCAACCCGCCGAAGCAGCGATGGTGCAACGCATGGTGGAACAGTTTGAAAAAAACTACCGGAAACTGCTCGAACAAATGCCGGAAGCAGGCCAATATGAAAAATTGAAAATTGTTACCGTGGCCTCACTGGTGGAAGAAGAGGCCAAAACCCCCGATGAACGCGCCAAAATTGCCGCTGTAATTTACAATCGCCTGGATAAAAAAATGCCCCTGCAACTGGATTCCACGCTCCAATATGCCCTGCAAAAATATGGGCAGCGCATGCTGGATCAAGACAAAGAGGCCGATTCACCCTATAACACCTACAAACATCCCGGCCTCCCCCCCGCTCCAATCGCCAGCCCTGGAATGGAAAGCCTCCGCGCTGCAATGCAACCTGCAAAAACAAACTACCTCTATTTCGTTTCCAATGCCGACGGAAAAACACACACCTTCACCACCACCCTCGCCGAACACCGGAAAGCGGTCGCCCGTTTCCGCAAAGAAATTTCACAGCAGCGCCGCGAACTCGGACAAACGCAATAGGGTCTAATCTTCCCTCCGATACAAAGCCGAAGAAACAAATAAAACCGCCAATCCAAGTCCCGCCAGGAAGAGATCCCCCGGCGCGGGCAGTGTATTGCGTTTGTTCTTGTTGCATCCGCAATCATCCTCGCCTTCACCCTCGCCTTCTACATTGCCTTCGGAGCCTCCCTCTCCTTCGCCCTCGCCGCCTTCCGCCCATAACGGCACCACAACCGATACAAGCTGTCCGGCGCCTACTTGCGCCAATTGGCTGTTATCGGAATATCCCGGCGCCGATACAGACACCGTGTACCCCCCCTGCGGTATGGCGGGAAAGGCATAGACCCCGTCCACATTTTCCGTAATCTCAAAATAGGTGCTGGGCGTTAGCAGCACCGACGCATTCAAAACGGGTTCCTGATTCGCCGCATTCCATACCGTGCAATACAACGATGACGCAAGAATCCCCGAACCCGCCGCGAGATACGCTTCAACGTTCACATCGCCTTCCGTACGGCTCTCTATCTCGTCCGGATCATTTGTATCCCAATCGCATTTCTGCATGAGCAACTCCACGCCGGGTCGCTCATTGATAATCGCCGGGCCGTCAGGATTCACGGAACTCTTGAATGTATTCCATCCCGTTTCAGGGTCCTGTACATTGCCCAGCGGATCCGTGGGGGCGCTCGGATTTGAACGGACGATAATGGCGGCCACTGATATATCCTCGAACAGGCAGCGGCGCACCCTCGGAATGGCGCCGCCGATATCAATGCCTACCGCAAGACTGGTAAAACGGCAACTCTCGAACACGCTCCGGTGCGCGGTCTCATCGTCGATCAGAATGCCCGTCGCCAAACGCGCCGGCGTCCCGCGGAATACAACCGATGACGCCTTCATAACTACATTGTCAACGTCCAGAAGAACATCATTATTTGCTACAGCATCAATCTCCAGATTGGTCAGGGTGCTCGGGTTTGCACCCGCAACCTTGCCTTGAATCACCACGTCTTTTTCAGGAGGTTCCTCCGTGCATGGCGTGAACCAACCGGACAAACCCATATACGGCAGCAATTGCACGTCTTCCGCATATACGCCAGGTCCCAAAATCAGCCGCACCGGTGAATTCTTCGATGGCGGGTCCAGAGGAGGCGCCTCTGTAGGACTGGGCGCCATGAACTGTGCAAGGGCATAATTAATGGTGGCCCACGGCCGATTCAATTGACCGGCTTCCGGTACATCTTCGCCTTGTGGCGCGATATAGTAGCAACGGGCAGGATCATCGCGATCCCTCGGATTGGATTTCAACAGGTATTCTTCCAGGTTGGTAAGAGTGTCATGATCCGGATCCGCACAGAACAAACGCACATCCGAAATATCAAAATTCAATGCCTCTATATTGTCGGGAATACCGTTGCCATCCGTGTCAGGCGTTTCATCGGATAATTCCAAACACGCCTCCACACAGGCAGACAATCCATCCCCATCATTATCCACGCGAGGAACGGTGGCGCACTGCAACACACACCGGGCTACGGAGTCTTCGCCTTCCGTCTCTCCCTCACCTTCACCAACACCTTCCTCTTCACCTTCCTCACAGGGCGATACATGCACTATCCGAACCGCTTCGCCAGTATTCCCGCTTGGGTCCTCGGCAATGAAATGAAGCGTATAGTCTCCAGGGGCATAACTATTTACCGTGTCCTGCGTCGTGGCGGCCAAGGCCCCCGCACAGGTATCCGCGGCGCTGGCGCCTGGATCGATATAGATTGTTCCGCATGGAATCGTGATGGAGTTCTCTCCCGTTAATGTCACAACAGGCGCCACGGTATCCGCCACCGTTACCGTTCTCGTTTGCTGTGCAGCGTTTCCTGAGGTATCCTGCACAATATATCGAAGGGTATACTCACTCGGAATCTGAGTATTCACAGCGCCATTTACGGTAAGTTGACCCGTCAGATCGCCACTGCACGCATCCGTCGCGGTAGCACCGGGATCGCTAAACACACTCCCGCACTCCACAGTCATCGCGGCATCACCCACCAAGGCCACTTGTGGAGCCGTTGTATCCCGGACAATTACCAATCGCGTGCGCTGGATTGCGGCGTTTCCGGAGGCGTCCTGAACATCATACCGGAGAGTATATGTGCCCGGTGTATTGACATCCACGCTGCCCGTCACTTGTACTTGCGCGGTTAGATCGCCGCTGCACGTATCGTCCGCCGTAACACCGGGATCTTCAAATGTTCCATGACATTCGACGTTAACCGTGGCATTCCCCAGCCGGCTGATGGTGGGTGCAGTGGTATCCCGCACTGTAACCGTTCGGGTAACCTCATTGGCCGTATTCCCAGCGGCATCACTCACGTTATACCGCAACACATACACTCCGGGTGCATCTGTGTTCACCGATCCCGTCACCTGGACATTACTGCCAAGATCGCCATCGCAGGAATCGGTGGCAAGCACGCCCGAATCATTGAACCCATTCGGACACTCCACGTTTATAGCGGCGTTGCCAATCAACGTAAGCACCGGCTTTGTAGTGTCCGCCACACGCACATTCCGGGTTACCGGTATACTTTCATGCAGCAAGGAGTCTTTGGCCTTGTAGGTAAGCGTATAATTGCCCGGTGTATTCACATCGACGAAACCCTCCGTTTCTATCGAGGAATCAACATTCCCTTCACACGCATCGAGCGCCGTCGCCCCAGGATCAATAAAAGGCATATGACACTCCACCGTTAACGGGCTTGCGCCAATAAGGGTTACCACCGGCGCCAATGTATCGCTTACCTGTACCGTTCGTGTAATCTCGGCCGCCGTGTTCCCGGCAGGATCCTCCACATTATACCGAAGGATGTAACTCCCGGTAGCGGATGTGTTTACCGTCCCCGTAACCACGATGTTGCTGCTGAGATCCCCTGCCGTATTATCGCTTGCCGTAGCCCCCGGATCCGTAAATACCGAACCACATTCAACCGTTATCGTCGCCGAACCAATCAAGGCAATGGTCGGCGCGGTCAAATCAATAACGAAGGGTTCGCTGAATCCGGAGGTGTTGCCGGTTGTATCCGTACAGGCTATTACAAGGTTGTATCCCGCATATGCGGTCAAATCCACCGATGCGCCAAACGTTCCCCCCGCGCTTGACAGGGTGGTCGCCAAATAGACCTGCCCTTCGTCTTCGCGATCCGCGAAAAATTCAATAATCGTATTGGCAGGCGCGGTACCCGAAATGATAGGCCGCAACCGGTTGATGGCCCCGGCAGAAAGGCTGTTGTTCGCGCCATACATTAGGCGAACCCCTTCGCCACCATTGTGATGAATTGAATTCCGGCGCACGGTGTTTCGAAGGGAACCGGCATCCATGATTAATACCCCATCCCCGACGTTTTGACTGATCGTGTTCGTTGATCCGCCCACCGTACCGCCAATAAGATTGCCTGAGGCGCCCTCATAGATCATTACGCCTTGAAACGCATTGGGCACAGCGATGGTCGCCGCCGCATTTATGCCTATGTAATTGCCCTGAATAAAATTGCCATCCGAACCTGATCCGGTAATTACAACGCCCCCCTGCTTATTCCCCGAAATGTAATTCCGGGTCCCCGAAGTGTTTCCACCTACATAATTGGCGGAAGCGCCGCCGGATATCATCACCCCATTCAACCTATTGCCTAAATCATTTGATCCGGTATTGCCCAGTCCAATGTAGTTGCCATAAATGCGGTTTCCGCTCACGCCGGCCCCGCTCAAATAAATTCCATCGTCCCCGTTAGACGAGATAATATTGCGGGTATTGGAAACAAGACCGCCAATGACATTGTTATATGCGCCGTCTATGATGCATATTCCATAGCTGACATTGGCTAAAGCATTTGTACCGTCCGTCCCAATGCTGCAATTCCGGACAATATTGTCGTGCGCCTCGCTCCCTTTGATAAGCACTCCGTAAAGCGGGAATTCCACTATTGTCAGGCCTTCAAGAATATTCGACGCAGATTCAACAACGAAACCCGATTCCCCCGCTTTTGCTTTATTGATGCTCAGCAAACGGCCGCTTATTGTTATATTGCCTCCGCCGTTGATATCAGTTCCGCCCGTTGCATCATTAATCGAGGGTAATTGACTGCCGGGTGTTATCGTGCCATTAACCGTAAAATTAATCGTATTGCTTCCCGCAGTATTATTAGCGGCGATCATCGCCTCCCGCAGCGAAATACGGCCGTCCGTGCCCGGATTATTGATAAGCGCGCTTATCGTCGTCGTCGTTCCATCGAGCGTATCCAAAAGCGTCGTGACACTAACCGTATCCTCCTCACCCTCACCTTCTCCCTCTCCTTCTCCCGCACCTTCTCCCTCGCCTTCGCCCGCACCTTCTCCCTCGCCTTCGCCTGCACCTTCTCCCTCGCCTTCTCCCGCACCTTCGCCTTCTCCTTCGCCTGCACCTTCCCCTTCCGTAACCGCACATCCTGGACCTTCAATGGTAACGGTCCGTTGCGCCTGCCCCAGCCGTCCCGCAGTATCTTCAACCCAATACGTAAGCAAATACACTGCTGCCGCGCTGGTATCAATCGAACCTACTGTTTCTGTACCACGCAAAATGCTGACTTCCAACTGCGTGCTAAGATCGCCATCACACGTATCCAATGCGGTGGCGCCCTGCTCCGTATACGTTGCTCCGCAATCCAACGTAATAGAAGCATTTCCGGTTAATGTCACTACCGGATTCAATGTGTCCTGCACCTGCACCGTGCGCGTAACAGGGGCAGCGCTATTGCCCGAATCATCTTGGGCGGAATACGTAACCGTATAATCTCCCGATGCACTCATATCAACCATCGTGGCGCCATTGTTGTTCACGGTAATGGAAAGATCACATGCATCCGCAGCGATGGCGCCGGGATCGCCATAGACCGACCCGCATTCCAGTGTTAATGGATTTGCACCAACCAGTGTAATCACCGGAGGCGTCGTGTCCTGCACGGACACTGTTCGCGTAACCGGCGCGGCACTGTTACCCGAATCATCTTGCGCGGAATACGTAACCGTATAATCGCCCGGCGTGCTCATATCAACGACAGCGGCACTGTTATTATTCACGGTAACGGAAGCATCACAGATGTCCGTGACCGTGGCGCCGGGATCCGCATAGGCCGAACTGCATTCCAGTGTTAATGGATTTGCCCCAATCAGCGCAATCACCGGCGGCGCCGTGTCCTGCACCTGCACCGTGCGCATTACCGCTGCAGCCTCATTGCCGGCGGCATCCTGCGCCGTATAGGTTACCACATAATCTCCCGGCGTGAATATGTCCACCACATTTATTGAATTACTGTTCACAACAATCGCGGTATCACAGTCCGGCAGCGTCACCGCGCCGGGATCCGCATAGACATTTCCGCATTCCACCGCATCAGGATCTGCGCCATTCAGTGAAATCACCGGCGCTGTCGTGTCTTGCACTGTTACTGTGCGCGTCACGGTATCCGCTGGATTTCCCAAGGCATCAGATACGTTATATGAAAGCGTATAGTCCCCTGGGATAGTAATTTCCACAATACCCGTCACCGAAATCGCTCCACTGAGATCATTCCGGCAATCATCCAATGCCACTGCCCCAGGATCGACAAAGGCGGTCCCGCACTCCCAAAAAATATGATCAAGGTCATTTAATGTGATTACGGGCGGACGTAACGCCATGTCGTACGCGCCCACATCCAGCCGGGTGCATTCCGGCAATACCGTCCTGGGAATCTGCCCTATATCAAATGTTGCATTCCCAAAAATCGGATTGAACGTTACCATTGATCCCCAACTTCTCGCGG
The DNA here is from genome assembly GCA_029565395.1 of Candidatus Hydrogenedentota bacterium. Classification (GTDB taxonomy): domain Bacteria; phylum Hydrogenedentota; class Hydrogenedentia; order Hydrogenedentales; family CAILVY01; genus CAILVY01. The sequence continues at coordinate 22,048 of JAKQOG010000152.1, forward strand.
GAGACTCCGGCAAAGGCAAGACATTCCCCAAATTATCAGGCAATGGCGGCTGGGTAAATAACGGATCCTGATCTGTCAAAATGGTTGCATCGGGAGTATCATACCCCTCCACAATGGAATTCCCCACGAAAAAATTCCCAAACCCTTGATAGTGTTCCAAATGCTCCCCCGCAAGGCCGTCCCAAAAAATACAATTCTGCACATAGGCGGAGGCGTCCATCCCCGCCGAAATACTCTTGCCGCCATAATCCAGGGGGCTAGCATCGAAAAGATTATAGGAAAAGGTGCACTGGCTGACATAGCAGGTGGATTGATCAATAAATATCGCACCCCCATAGCTGGCGGTATTGCGCACAAACTTGCAGTTGACATAGGTGACCGTGCTGCCCGTCTGAAATGCCGCGCCGCCAGAACCCGCATATAGTTGTCCAGCCGCATAGAACGAGACATTATCATGAAAATAACAATTTGCCACTGTCAATGAAGTCACGGCATCATTGTTCATTCCTGCGCCATACATGGCATACCCATTCTTCACCTCAAAACTGTCAAAACGGCAATTGCTTGTGCCATAAACCACAGTCCCCAATGATTGCGCATCAATAACGGCGGGAGAGACATCAATATTCCGTTGCGAACGCACCATGGCCCCTGGTTGAAAACTGCCATAAACAGCTACGTCCGGGAGCAAACTCAAATCGACGTTAAAATATTGGCCGCCTGCCACCCAGACTTCTTTCGGGGTGTTTATTGCAAGCGTAGCGGCCAAACCATCCGGAATATTGTGAAATGCGGTGTTCCACGTGCCGCCCCCTGGAGTTCCGGTGCTGTTCACATTTACAAACACAACACTATTCAATTGCGCGACAAAAGCGTCCGAGACGCCTCTCCTTCCATATTGCACCGGGTTCACCCGCCAAAAATCTTCCGATGCGGTGACGCCTGCTATCGAAATCGTGGGAAGGTGCTCATACGAATCTATCCTCATCGCTATGGCGCCATCATTGCCCTTCCCCCCAAGATACGTCATAAATACAACCTCCGGAGATGCCGTGCTGGTATCAACATCAACCACCAATGCATCCGAAGCGATGATATTGTCTCCTTGATTGAGTGCGCTCTGCACCGGCGGATAGTCCGGTGTGTAATTCGTAAACCACGTGCCGCCTGAAGACGTCTCCCCCGCCCCCCAGAGGGAATCGCCATCTATCGCCACGTCATAAAACGTTTCATCGTCTGCCCCCCCAATGTACATGAAAAATACCGGTATTTGCCCGCTTTCACCCAAACTGCATAAAAAACCGTCCGTATTTGTCGAAGCCAGCCCCGTACCATTTAACTGGCCTACTTTCACCGCATCGGTGCCTGGAATAAACGTAGAAGCGGTGTAGCCCGCCACATAAATTCGTGTTGTGAGATCCGGGTCGCGAACAATGGCAAGACCCCCATCCCGCCCTTCCCCGCCAAGATAACTGGAATATTGCCGGGGATCAGGGATACCTGTCTCATCCAGAACGGTGACAAACGCATCCGTGCCTCCTCCAAATGTGCTTTGAACCGGAAACCCATTTACAGGATACCCATCCCCTGTAATGCCCGTAACCGCAATCCGCATATTCGAGTCTAGCAGCGCAATATCCTTGGCAACGGCATTCTGTCCACCCAAATAGGTCGAAAACATCACGGACGGCGACCCAAATATCGAACCGATATGAGATACAAACCCATCCTGCGTCATTAACGGATTCGCGAAATAACCGTCCAATACCGGGAAATTCAAAGACTTGGTGCCCCCGGCCAGATAGAGCGAAGACACGCTTAGTAATATGCTGTTGCCCCAATCATCTCCATCACCCCCAAAAAATGTGCTAAAGGTTAATTCCAGGCTGCTGGTATCTAATTTGTAATCTACCCTCGCTAAAAAAGCGTCGCTATTTGTCTCATTGAAGCCTTGATTAATCTGTTGAAATAACGCATTCCCGGTAACGGGAAAATTCTCAGAATGCGTCTCACCGGTAATAAATAGCGTAACATATTGATCTGAATCCATATAGGACTTTACATCATTCGCCACATCGTCCTTATCCCCCCCGTAATATCCCGAAAAGATCACCGATGCCGGCCCGCTCAATTCCGGATTAAGCGCGGTCACAAAGACGTTCTTCCCCGAAGATGGACCCGCCCCCTCTGTTCCTGGGAAATCCATGGAATCGGTCTGCCCCACCACAAATACCGGATCGCTCTCATCAAACCAGCCCCGGTCAATATCAATCCCCCGGGCCTCTTCTTGAGCGCTCCCGCCCAAATGCGTGCTATAGGTCAACACGGGATCGATTACCAGCGGAAGGCCCTTATCATAGTCGCCCAGTGTAAAACCCACCGAGTTCGCACTTCGAAATACATACTGAACCGTAACGGGAAACCGCTCCCCATTCCGGACTTGGTACGCCACCGGAACATGCTGATACACCTCTATCCCCCCCACCTTCACCGTCAATTGGCCATCCGGCCCCTGGGCTACCGTATCCGCCCCCGAAAAGAGAATTTCAACATTTTCAGGGGTGGCGCCGGGATTCACCTCCATGTCATATTCCAACCGCCCTTGATTCCCATAAAAAATCACATCGATGCCCGGATACACATCATGGCGGCATACCTGCTCAAAGCGGGACACCCCCAGATGCCAATCAGACGGATCTCTCCCAATAAAATAGTTCGCTTTCCCCGGCAACTCCAGCATCCCTTCCCCTTGGGCATTCTCATTGGCGCCCCGAAACTCTATATAAACAGCCCGTTTATCCTGTCCGGGTCCAGGAATCGATAAAACCGCTGCACTTGGCTTCAGGAATAACCGGTAGCCTTCCCCCTGGGCGGCAAAATCCACCTGAGAATCAAACTGCCCCTGATTCGATTCAAACGCCATGGGAAGTTCTCGCAACATCGCTTGCGGCTGTTCTCCCCTAATCATCGGGCTTCCCTCGGAAAACCCCAATACTGCCAAAACTATACATCCCACAAGATGCGTCATCATTCTGCCCTTCCATAGTTCTTGGTAGTTTAAGTATATCCGATTTCTCCACCAGAAGAGCAACAAATAATGGGAAAAAATATTGGAATAATCACACGCGCACGGTGGTATAATGTTTACAAGACTGGTAGTAAAACGACTGGAGTTACATGCAATGTGGAAAATGCTCGCAATGGGGGGCGTAAGCCTTTTGACTGTAATGAGTTCTGTCATGGCCGATACGATTACCGTGAAAGGAACCACCTACAAAGACGTCTATGTCAGGGAAAGTGATTCCCGCTATTACATTCAATTCCCCAAAGAAGGCCGGGCCATTAGTGTCGGGAAATCCGACGTCAACCCCGGCGACGTGCTTCTTTCCAAGGATACCGATGTGCGTGACGCCTTGCTGAAAGAGTGGGAAGCCAATTACGCGCGGCTTCACCCTCCCAAAAAACAAAAAGAGGCTTCCCAAAAACCTGTTTCCCAAAATACCTCAACGGATACGGTATCCCCCATACACCAAAAACTGCCTCCTGCCATTCGTCCACGCCACTCGTTCGACTATAACAAAACCAAGGGACACCCCCAAAAAACAGTGCAACCCGAGGATATACACGCTCGTTCTTACATCGATCATGAAAAAGGAATCCGTGAACGGTCCAGCGTAAACGTCGATGGCGTCCCCAAACTCGTCCTCAGGGGAACGAATAAAAAAGACCCCAACCGCGAACAACGAGTGCTGGAATTTGCGCTCGCGGAACGCGCCCGCGCTGAAGAAGAACAGGCTCGGCGCGAACAAGAAGAACAAGCGTACTGGGACAGCCTTCCTCCGGAATACACGGAATTTGATTACCCCGGCGCGGAAGAATTTTATGGACCAGAACAAACCGGCCCGGTTTTCGAGGATATTCCAGGCCCAGTGCGAATCCCTGAATTCTATCCCGCAGAACCCGATGTCCCTATATACGAATACGACTTTGCCCCTCAGCCTTGGCAAGAACCTGATATAGCCCCGGATGCCGATCCCCTGGAATCCACCCCCGCCAACCCCAGTAATTCCGGAAATGAACCTGGCAATAACAGCGGCAATCCCTCCGGAAATAGATAACGATCAATTTGCGCACAAAAAGACATCATCCTCCCATGCCGTTTCTGTAACTGGAAGGTACGGTCCATAGATGCTGTTTATTTCCCTTACTTTTCAACTTATTGATACAATTGCACTTTATGTACTCCGAAAATGCTACATCATCTTCATCCCGCATATATTGGGTCTGCTTCTGGATCCTGCTGGCGTTTACACTCCGCATATTCCAATTAGGCCGCGATAGTTTATGGTTCGACGAAATCATGTATTGCCATATCGCCCGTGGAATAGACCTATCCATATTCAAAGGCGCCATCGGCATGATCGAACCCGCCTTTATCGCCCTCCTCACATGCTGGCTTAAAATATCCACCGCCGATACCTGGATCCGCATGCACGCCCTCCTCGCCGGAATGTTGACCCTCTATCCCGCCTGGCGCATTGGAAAACATATTGGCGGCGAACGCAATGGCATGACTTCCCTCCTGGTGTTTAGCTTGGCCCCCATGCTTATTTACTATAGCCGCGATGCCAAAATGTACGCCTGGATTATTTTCTTTCAGACCACCCTCCTGTACCTTGTACTGCGCATGGCGGAAGAAGAAAACCCACGTCCCCTTACAATGCTATCCTACGTCATGTTCGCTACACTCCTTTGCTACACGCATTCCCTGGCCCCATTATTCCTCGGGTCACTTGGGGTTCTTTTTCTACTCTTCTACACCCGCACCATCAAACAGGCCATCCTTTGGGGAAGTCTAAACCTTGTTGTCATCCTCGCCTCCATCCCTTTTATCCTTATGGAACTCCAGCATTTCCACTCCATGCAAACAAAAGTGTTTCACGCACCCTTCCCCAACCTCACCTCTCTATACACCACCTTTGGCAATCTGCTCATGGCGTATACCCCCGATACATGGGTGAGAATCGCCGCACTCAGCTTGTTTTGCTTTCTGCTCCTCATGGCATTGCTCTCAAAAAATACCCGCCGCTCCCCCCTCCTCTTCATTCTTGGCATCGCCCTCGCCCAAATCCTCCTGCTCTTCGGATTGTCTCACATTCTGCCCTGGTCGCTGTATATCGACCGCTACATCGTGGGCGCCGCAGCCCCCCTGTGCATCGCCATCGCCACAGGCATCTCCGCCATCAATGGCAAAATAGTTCGCACGGCCTTCGCCACGGCGTGGATTCTGCTCTGCATCTTGGCGTTGCATGCACTGTATGAAAAAAAACTGTCCCCCAATCAGCGGGACCATCCGGGCGTAACTCCCACATTTGACGCGCGGGGAGCCGCCGCCATCATCCGGGCACATGCTGAACCCCAGGATGTTATTTGGCATGTCTATTGGGAAACCCACGGCTCCTTGCGTTGGTACCTGCCCGGCGCTAAAAACGTGCTGCTGGATATGGGGGGTAAATTACAGAATAATCTGGATATGCTTTGTACCCGCCCATTGCAACATTTTTATGATTTGCACCCAATTGAAATCGAGGCCGCAGCGAGCCAGGCAACGCGGGTGTGGCTCGTCATGCTCAAGTATGGCGCAGGTCCAAACGGCCCCTATCGAGGAATCCTGAATTGGATGAAAAGCCATGGCGCTCTGGAAAAAGAATACCAATTCTCCCGCCCCTGCGCTCCAGGAACTCTCTATTTATTCGACCTTTCCAAACCTCCATCCGCCTCGTCTCAAGACGCTGCACTCTCCATGCACGGGCTTTACGAGTCGTTTTATGATCCCGAAAACGACACACTCCGTTTTCACATAGGCAACGGAAACTCCGGGAATACCGTCCTGCTTCATGGAAGCAATGACACTGATACGGAACGGTCCATTCCTTGTGAATGCACCTTTTCCGCGGCCATGATCCATGCCAATAATTTCCAGCGGATCCTGGGCGAAAAAAGCCAATGGCAGCTTCAGTTGTATCTGGCCGGAGGAACATTCCGAAACGCCCTGGTGAAACGCGTGTCCAAAGAATCAAATCCTGAAGACGGACTCAAAGGAACCGTCGATCTCAACAAAGGTTCCTATGCCCTCTATTTGGAGCATACCATCGCGGGTGAACGATACACTATCCCTGCCCCGGTTTTTCGCTGCGCCATCAATGAGTATCCCCTAATCACCACAAAGACACGCTCCTGCAAGACTGGTGGATGGGAATGGAGTTGCCTGGGCGTCGCCGCCATCCCCGCGTCAGGCGAACATGCCTTTCTCCTCTATGCGGAAGATCCCGAACAACGCCCCGAAGCCTACGGCGTCATTGGCCGGGCTGCTTTTGTGCCTTGGGACAATAACACCCCGCCACCGGCCACGCCGCCATGCGAAGAACACACATTAACCCTGCCCAAACACGCCACACTATCCCAAAACTTCCTCTTGCCGGAATCAATGAAATGCATCGACCTCATCATAGCAGGCCCTGCGGATATCGCCGAACTGTCCTGGCGCCGGAACATACCCCAATGAACGGCCGCAGTCTATCCCGCTCAATAGCAGGTGTAAACAATCTTCAGAACCGAACGCCATTCTCCGCCGCCACCAGAGAATTCGATCGGAATAACGCCTCAAAGCTTCCACAATCCGCCCACCACCCCTGCAACACCTCAAACGTCATCGTGCCCCGCTGAATATAGGCATTATTCACGTCCGTAATTTCCAATTCTCCCCGCGCGCTGGGTTTCAAGGTCTTGCAGATTTCAAATACGGCATTGTCGTAAAGATATATGCCAATCACGGCAAGATTGGAGATAGGAACACTAGGCTTTTCCACAATATTCACCACCTTGTCACCGCTTAGCTCCGCCACGCCAAATTCCTGCGGATTATTCACCTCTTTCAGAAATATCTTGGCGCCCTCCGGTTGCCGTTCAAAATCTTCCACCGCTTTGCGGATAGTCCCCTGCACAAAATTATCCCCCAATATGACGACTACCTTGTCTTTCCCCACAAAATGTTCCGCCAGCGCCAGCGCCTGGGCAATACCCCCTTCACCCTTCTGATAGGTATAATGTATTTCCTTTAATCCAAAATCTTCTCCATTGCCCAATAACCGTAGGAATTCTCCCGCATTATTGCCCCCCGTCACGATCATAATGTCTTTTATCCCCGCATCTACCAGCGTCTGAATCGGATAAAAGATCATCGGCTTATTGTATACAGGAAGCAAATGTTTGTTGGTAACCCGCGTCAATGGCAGCAACCGCGTTCCTAAACCTCCCGCCAATACCACGCCCTTCATACCCATTCCTCCTATGTTGTTTACATCCCCATTATGCCCAATCCGCCCACTCGCTGCCAACACAATTAAACCTGGAAAATACTCAAATCATAAAAACGCATGCCACCGCCTGAAAAGTGCTCTTTTTTCTTATCCGCATGGAAGATGCAAAAACACTTCATTACGCGCCGCATGATATCTCCTCCAACAGGCGGGTGTGGAATGGCTTTTGTCTGAAGAATTAAGCGCCTCTCTGTGTATGCCTTCTATCACATCTTCAGTTATTCACGCTTTCCCGACAACCCATTCACTATAAAATCCTGAAGACGCTGCTGAATAATGTCGGAGATCTTGGTGATGTTGCCGTCCACATCGGAATTCAGCACATTCAAAGAACCCAATATGCTCCGTGCTTCGCCAATGCCCTGATTTATCGCGGCGCCAATGAAATCGGCAAATTGCTTGCGGTTTTCCTCCGTATCCTCCAGCTTATGCTGCTCCGCGTACTTCGTCCAAAATCCCAGGGCAAATGTCGTAATACGATCCGCTGTCGCTTCTGGGGACGTGTCGAGCACCGCGTTCTCCGGAAGTCCCAATTCCTCGCGCGCTTGTGTTACCACGCCCCGGAGTTTGTCCAAGGCCCGTTCCACCACGATGTTCATGGAGTCCTCCATGGACAACATGCCGCTCATGCCGAATTCTACGGTATCTTTCGCGGATTTCGTGCTGGAATTCACCAGAATGGATTTGTGGCTGGACAGGTTGGCTTTGTACATCGACGCCGTGCTGTTCAGGGAAGCAATTGAATTTACCATGGTCTTGCCCTCATGAGTGGTATCCCATTGTTTGATTTTCTAACCGTCGCTAACGCTATTATCGTCACAATGTATTGAAACCTTTAGCATCGGAGAGCAGGGCCATGCCGCCTATTCCCGAAAATGAATTGGAATTCACCTTTTTCCGAAGTTCCGGACCTGGTGGACAGAAAAAAAACACCACGGATTCCTCCGTGCGTCTCCGTCACCTCCCCACTGGAATACTCGTGATCGCCACAGCATCCCGTTCCCAAAACCAAAACAAAAAATCCGCCCTCGAAGAACTCGAACGCCGCCTGGAACGCCGGAATCGCCGTAAGATACCCCGGATAGCCACAAAACCCTCCCAAGCCGCCCGGCAACGCCGTATAACGCAAAAACGCATCCGTTCCTCCAAAAAACAGCTTCGTAAAGCACCGGATACGGAGGATTAATCCGTGTTTACGACCAGCCAACGCGAAAAAATGCTCCTCGGACTCATCGGAGCCGCAGGCGCCATATTTCTCGCGTTGTTCGCCTATAATTCCCTCTCTCGTTCCCTCAATTTCTCCCCGGATTCCATGGGATATGTGGATGTTGCCCAAAATCTCGCCCAAGGGCGCGGTCTAAATCAGTCCAGTCTAATGACTCATAAGCCGGAACATATGCAAAGTGATCGGACACTCAACCCATTCGTTACGTGGGGGCCGCTCTATCCAATCCTTATTGCCGCCCTGCATCTTGCTGGAATCCCATTATCCGTCGCTGCGCTTCTTATCCCCATGTTAGCTTCCGGACTCTTGCTGTTGCTCATTTTTCTGTTCCTTTATTTCTCCTACTCGCGCGAAACCGCCCTCCTTGCAATTTCCCTCCTGCTATTAACCTCCCCCCTCCGCCATATCAGCCTGTTCGCTTGGAGTGAAACGACGGGGATTTTGTTTTTATTTGTCGGTTTGTGCTTGATTGTGTCCGGGCACGAACGGAATTACACGCTATGGGCGGGAATCGCCTTCGGCCTTGCCTACGCCACACGCTTTGCCCTTTTACCCGCCATCTTCATTGGTATACTCTTCCTGATAGTCCAAAAACCGAAGCATTGCACAAAAGACATCCTGCTCCTGCTGCTAGGTTTTCTTGTCATCACCTTCCCCATATTTTGGCGAAATATCATGTATACCGGCCATCTTCTGGGGCCACCCCGTCCCCCTTCAACCATCGGTCTACTCTCCAATCTCCACTGTCTCTACATCGTGTTGTGCCAACAATATCTTGATAAAGAAATCTTTGAGTCCGGAAATCAGATCCGTCTTGCCTTGAGTGCATTTGTCTTGTTGCTGGGCATATCAATACTCAAAAAACGCGTCAGAACAGTACTTACCGTCCTCCTGAGTCCCCCCATCCTGCTGTTAGGTCTCTGGAGCTTCGGCTATATGGCGTTTCTCGTGCTTTATCGCACCCGTTATTCCATAGATCCCATCGACTTGCGCCTCCTGTCGCCAGCCATGATTCCTCTCCTCATAATTTTTGCCGCGCTGGCGGCCTGTGCCTTCCAAATCGGTCCAAAGTTCTCATGGACTCTCCTTTTCATCACTCTGGCAATCCTGATCGCTCAACAATTCATGGTTACAATAAATACGCCTCCCGATAGCCTGGAAGCCCGCAGCAACACCTCCGAACGCCTGAAATGGATTGAAGCCAATACCTCCGAAAAAGACCTTATCATCGGCGATTCCACCATGGATATCCCCTTATACTGCGGCTTCCGGCACAGTCTCTGTTTTGTCCCCTCAAATAACGAGGTTTATCACCCTTCCTTTGAACAAATTCAAACCTACCTCAACCGGCATTGTTCAGAATTCAACCGCATTTTCATCATTATCCGTGCCGGGCTCCCCGCCGAACCTATGTTCGAACCCCGATGGAACGCTTACTTTGGACCTTTTATCACCAACCTCGTTTTTGGACGCCTCTCTCAATACCCCTTCATTACCCCCCTGAACCCACTGAAAGATGCCTTTATCTTCCAGATTTCCTGTAATTCTCCCGCCGATCTCTCCACACCCTGAAAGCACATATTGAATACTTGCCTGTTTTATCTCGTTTTTCCTGAGTGCCTGGACTGGCATGAATTTTCAAAAAAGTCGCTCAGACAGGCGCCTTTCACGCCGATATAGCAGGCAATTGCGAAATAGTCCTTTTTCCCAAAACCACACCGCACCGAGGACAAATTTCCAGCATTTCCTGGCCAATTTAAATTCGCCCGGATGAGAAAAAGGCTATTTCGCAAATGCCTCATATAGGAGTATAAGGTGCGCCACAAACGGCAGGCATGTATAATCACGCTGTAAAGAGTTTATCAGAATGAAAACGTTACAGAAATGGAGAGGAGAACTTGCCGGGGCCTCGAACTCCACGTTGGAACGCGTGGAGGGGCGGGGAGGCCATTCCACCCTGAAGGTCGGGGCAATCTTCCTGCACAGCCGGTATAATCCCGAACAGGAAGCACAGCGCCTGATCGATTCTGCGGAATTGGATGCCTCGCGCCCGGTGCTGGTGATTGGTTCCGGGCTGGGGTATCACGTCGTGGAGTTACAGAAACGCGGCATCGAGACCGCGGTAATCGAGCCGGATCCCGCCGTGCTCCGCGCGGCGTTGGAAGGACCATTGTCAGAGACGGAGATTCTGGCGGGCATAGGGGATCCGAAAGCCCTGGCCGCATCAGACACATTTAAGAACTTTGCACTGCGGATGCCGCAGATAATGGTGCATCCGCCAACGGCCCGCCTGCATCCCGGCTATGCAGAAGCGGTACAGGCGGAAGTATCGAAGGCCGCACTGCATGGGCAGCATCTCAATATTGCGATTGTGGGGCCGCTGTATGGCGGGTCGCTCCCTATAGCGGGATATCTGGCCAATGCGTTCCGGGAACTCCGCCATAACACGGTCCTGCTCGATAACAGCGTTGCATGGGACCTGTATCAGACAGTCACCCGCAGTATTGAGCATAAAAACGCATCGAATCAATTGGGCCAGATGCTCGCACAGTTTTTATGCGAGTGGACCTATGCCAGGGTGGCGGAATTCAATCCCGAAATCTGCATTGTCATCGCCCAAGCCCCCGTTACCCCGGATTTTCCCGCCCGGCTCGCCAAACACGGCATCCTAACCGCCTTCTGGTATGTAGAAAACTGGCGGCATCTCCCTTATTGGCAGGAGATCGCGCCACGCTACGATTATTTCTTTCACATCCAACCGGGCGAATTTGAAGACAAACTCCGCGCTATTGGCTGTGCGAATCATGCTTTTGTACAAACCGGATGCGATCCCACGGAGCACCGCCCCATACCCTTGGCGCCGGAGGATCATGCGGAATTCGACTGCGACCTGTCGTTTGCGGGAGCCGGCTATTACAATCGCTTGCAGCTTTTTAAGGGCTTGACCGATTACGGGTTCAAAATTTGGGGCGTCGATTGGAATGATCGCGAACTGGCCAAGCGGGTTGTGGGCGGGGAACGGCGTTTCGATGCCGAGACCTTCATGAAAATTGTGGCAGGTTCAAAAATCAATCTGAACCTGCATTCCAGCACCTCTTTTGACGGCGTGGACCCCAAATGCGACGCGATTAATCCGCGCGTCTTCGAAATCGCGGCGGCGGGTGGATTTCAGTTGTGTGATCCATGCATCGGACTGGAACATCTTTTCGATTTTGAAACGGAACTTCCTGTCTATCGAAACTTGAAGGAACTTCGGGGGCTAATCGACCACTACCTCGCGCATCCGGAAGAACGCCAGGCGGTGGCGGCCCATGCACAGGAACGCGCTCTAAAAGATCATACCTACGCCAGACGCGCTCAGCAGATGCTCGACCTGATTCTTGAACGGCATGGGGCGCGGATCATGCGGCGTGGCGTCCGGGCACAACGGACGATCAGGGAGATAATCGACGAAGCCGGCCAGGATACCGAACTCGGACGCTGGCTGGCTACGCTGCCGCCGGAACTCCTGTTTACCCAGGAAACACTGCGTCCACTGGTGCATCCGGGCAATTCCAACGCCACATATCCTGAAAAGCTCTTTGCCTATATGGCGGAAGTGCGCGAGCTTGCGGAAAGCTTGTTAAAGGATAAACGATAATGCGGATTCTTGTGCTGCAAACCACGCGGATGGGGGACGTCCTCCAGACCTCTCCCCTGATCCAGCAGATCCGCGACAAGCACCCCGATGCCCATATCACCGTGATGGTCCGTAACATGGGGAAAGGCATCGTCCAACGGCATCCCGCCGTAGACGATGTCATCCTGTACGATGAAGACTCTTTTTTCTTCGACCTCCGCGCGCGCGATTCCAACCGTTTCCTGCGCGCCTACCGTACCACCGACGCCATGATTCACCGCCTGCGTGAACAACGCTTCGACCTTGTCTATAATGTCACCCACAGCATCGCATCCGCCATGCTGTTGAAACTTCTGGAAATCCCAAACGTTTACGGCGCACACCTCAGTGACGACTGGCATTTCGTATTGCGCGGCCCCTGGACCGCCTACTTCTTCATGAGCGTGTTCAGCCGCGATTACAATGATCTCAACCTCTGCGACATTACCCGGAATTTCGCCTCGGACGCCCCCCCCTGCCGAAAACTAATCTTTGAACTCCATGACGAAGAACAGCGCTTCGTCAATACATTGCTGGCGGAACACCAAGTCCGTGAAAAGGATTTCGTCGCCTGTCTGCAATTGGGGGCTAGCGAAAACAATAAGCGCTGGTCGGAAGAGCGGTTCGCCGCACTCGCAAAACTGCTGGCCGGACGCTATAACGCAAAAATCTTCCTTATCGGCGTTAAAGACGAGGCCGTTTTCGGTGACATGTTTGCCAAGCATGCACCGGGTGTGGCGATTCCCCTCTACGGGAAAACAACGGTTCCCCAGTTGGCTGCCTTGCTTAAACGAACGAATATCCTGGTGACCAACGATACCGGAACCATGCACATCGCGGCGGCGGTCGGCTGCCCGATCGCCTTGGTGTCCGTCGGCCATGTGCATTACCGGGAAACAGGCCCCTATGGCGAGGGACATTGCGCCATCGAATGGCGCCGCCGCACGCTGGGACGATCCGATTATGTGCCCGGCGGACTGGAAGAACGCGATCAGATCCTGCCCGAGCAGGTCTTCAAGGCAATTCAATTGGCCTTGGAAAATGACGTACATCAACCCATCCGGCAGATCGAAGAAACCATCGAACTCAATTCCGTGGACCTCTTCATGACACGCTTCTCGCCCGACGGGTGCCTCCAGTTTTATCCTGTAATCCGCCGCCCCATGACAGAACGTGATTTCATGCGCATCGCATACCGCGCCATGTGGATCGACCATCTCGGCGAGGGACAGCCCCGCCGCGGCGAAAAAGAGAGCATCAATCTGATGATCAGGCACTATACAGGGCCCGATCTGAAAACAGTAAGGAACTGGACCAAAGAATTTGCCCGTGCTTTTGACGGCCTCGCCGAATTGTCACGCCGGGGCGTGCAAACAACCGAAAAACTCCTCGACGCACTCAACAAAAATAGAAACATCCCCAAAGCCCGGCAACTTGTGGCGGAATTGATGGCCCTCGACGAAGAGGGCCGGGTGTACAGCGAAATTCATCCGCCATGCCGCCCCCTCATCCTCCTGGCACGTTATGAACGCGACAACCTCGAAGGCAGCGATCCTGTTGCCCTCGCTCAAACCACCCTCGGCATCTACCGCGCCTGTTTCGCCCGGGCCCGCCTTACTTCACGCAAGATCGAGCTTGTTCATGACCTCTGGAAACGACAAAATGAGACCGCATAGCGGTGTGTAAAGTAAACTATCATGTGTATTTAGCGTCTCACATCGCCAGGAGGGGAGTTCGTTACGCATTGAATATGACCAGCCGGTAGATAAAACCTGCTAATGCGGCAACATTCAGGCAGAGCGCGAAAAATGAAATTATAAAAACCGATGAAGTGCCGTGAGAAACTGCCGCGCCCGCGCTGAAGCGGCGTGATGCGTTTTAAGATGGCGATGGCCTTGTTCAGCGATGTCCCGCACTTGATCCGGATGTTGCAAATAGAAGCCAAGCTTCTCTTCCAAATCTGGCAAATCGTCAAAAAACACTGCGCTCTCGCCGTCTTTGAAATTTTCCGGTATGTGAATCGGCGGACGTTCCGCCAGCAGCATTGCGCCATGCGCCGGAACCTCCCAATAGCGTACCGTATCAAAACCATTTCCGAACAAGCACAATCCGATGGCCGCCTCCTGTAAAACATTCGTATACTCTGTTTGCGAAAAGTGGTCCTGCCATCGAAATCCGAACGTCTGCTCCAACCACTCCAAAGTCAACCGCCGCGTCCCATACTGGGCCTTGCCCGCCCAAAACATTCCGTCTCGCCCATTAAAATCAACCTGTTTGGGAATACGTTCATCGGGATAGGCAAAAGACAACGGAAAAGTGTTGGGAGAATAGGCCGCGCCGCAGAGCATTTCGCGCTTGAATTGTCCCCGCGCAACAAATCCCAACCGCGCTTCCATGTCTTTCTTATAGTCCCCGCATTGATCCCACATGTCAACCACGATGATGGGGGTATCCTTGGCCGCCTGGAGAATTGTTTGAATCAAGCCGGTATCCAATGCACCCAGCACATCCGACAATAGAATGGCATCGATTTTTTTCTCTTGAAGTCGTTGAATGATTTCTTCCGGCATCAACGGCTTTCCCGGATGTTCGAACAGGCAGGGATAGTCCTTGTGCGCTGCTGGAATGCTTCCATGCAATGTGGGCTTCCAGGGAAATTCCGCAACATTTTTTTCGCTCAACACCAAACAAAGTCCATGATATAAAACATCCGTGCCGTAATCAGGTCCGGGGGGCATAAGATACAACAACCGGAGCGGTTCATCCTCCCTCCAAAGTCTGATTGGGACTTCATCCTGTTTGATTTCCGGTTGTAGCGGTAATGAGTCCAAAATCTCCTGTGTTTGAGTATCGGGCGCCGCATGCAGGACGGATCGCAACGCGCGGCGGGCCATATCGCCCCTGCCAATACGCGCCCAGAACAGCGCCTGCGTTTGATACGCTGGATGATATGTGGGCAGAAAGGTGGCGGCAAGATAAAACTCATTTAGGGCACGCGCCAAACGGTTGATGCGTCCTTCTTCTCCCATACAATTGTCACGGGCCAGCATGCACGACAGTTTTTCCGACGCAATCAATCCCCTGGCCCCGTCATCACCAATGAGACGTTCAGGAATCTTCAGCAGCACTTCCAGCCCGGCAATAGGATTCCCTTGAGTGCAAAGTTCTCGCGCATGCCGCACCGGATTATAATTGGCGCGGACAATCATGATTGCCCGCGCCCGTTCCCCGTTCCAGCTCACCTCGCAGGATTCATACGCCAACAGCCGTTGACGCCGCCAAAACGCATCGGACAAGAACATCTCCGGCGCTGTAAATATAAACAACGCTCCGTGGATCCCAAGAGAAAGCCATTCATGGGAAAGCAACTCGTCCAAAGCGGGTTCTGCCATATGGCGCGCATCGATAAAAAGTGCATCGTATTCGGATAACGGCTCGGCGGGCGCTGTAAGAGGATGGGAGATGTCTATCCACCGCCGCGTGTGCATGTAGGAAGCAAGAAACCGGGAAACCACTTCGTCTGGAATTCCCATGCTTAAACTCATGCACGCGCTTCCCGAAGTTCATCAAAAATGCGTTCTTCCCCGCCGTTGTAGATCATCCAATTGTCAATGTCGAGCGTTTCTTCCGCCGTAAGGGGGAGAAACTTCCCTTCCGCCCGCGCGTATTCCGTACCTTCCGCATCCACAATCGACCCCTTTGCATGCACCATGCGCCGATGCGGAAGAATGACTTTCGCGCATACGTTCAGGGGCTTGTCGGCGGGAACGCGCCTGATATACCGCACGGTGAGTTGACCGGTAACACACATGCGCTTGAATGAACGGGTCGCGGCCCACGCCATGCATTCATCCAGCGCCGCCGCCACCACCCCCCCATGAAGGGTGTTGGGGTATCCGCAATGATGGCGTTGGACGTTTAACGGCATCTTCACCACGTCTTCTTCAACGTAAAAACGGGCCCGCAATCCTGCGGGATTGTCTACTCCGCACACAAAACATGTGGGGGAGTTGGGAAGATACTTCCGGTGGCTCATGCGATCACTATTCTCCCTGAATTTCCGTAAAAGTATAAAATATCCGGCATCAACGCCTCAATCAGGCAACCTTAAATCGTAAAAAAGGAAACCGCGCCCTCGGCGCCTTTCTCTCATGGAAAAAGGTTCCTCTGCGCGGTGCGAATATAGATTCTGTTTCGATGCCGCTTAGAAGGGACTATATCCCCACGCCCAGCCAAATAACAGATAATATACGATGTAATACCAGACGTTATACAATACGTGATACACTGAATCCCATGCGTACATAGCTACCTCTCTCTTCTCGTTTTCCTTGCAATGAACCCCATGCTCACTGCACATAGGGCGATTATACGGGCATGCGTATTTTTTGTCAAGAGACATGTCCCCACAGGGCAAAATCAAAACACAGGGAGGAAGCGTGGACGGTTCAATTACATTCCCTCTGGGCGAAATGAACTGCTCTTTTTTTTGCGCTTGCGATCCAGGGGGCTCTGCTCCGTATTGATATTGACTAATTGCCGCTTTTCATCGACAGCGCGCCGAACCTCGTGCGTTTCTGTTTTTACATCGCTTGCTTTGGGATGAATGGATGCTTTCAATTCGCTCATGGCCTTCGTACATTCATTATCCAATTTACTCAGGCACGCCTGGCATAAACGCGCCCGCAGGCTGATGGCCGGAGCCCCGCACCGGCCGCATCGCACTGGATCGGAAAACACTTCATTTTGAATCCGCCCCGTTTCCAGCATGCGCAGCACGCATTCCAGGGTGACCCCAGAGCCTTCCGCCACTTCCTCCGCAGTGAGGCCGGGGGTTTCGCGCAACAGATCCCGGATTCGGGAATAGTCCTGTTCCTCATCCGGTTCACAAGCCAAACACACCTTGGCGGTAAACGAGGAAAATATCTTTCCGCATCGTCCGCACTTCTTGATCTCTGTTTTCATAACATCTTACCCCTTTGCGGCATGCGCCAGAACCTTCTTCAGCGCTGCCACCACTTCATGAATATTTTTGTCCGTTAACTGCGGATAAAGAGGCAGGGAAAGAATTTCATTAGAGGCTTTCGTGGCTTCCGGATAATCCTCGGGCTTCATGCCGAGCGCATCCCGATAATAAGGATGCAAATGCAATCCATAGAAATGCACCGACGTGCCGATATTTTCGCGTCGGAGATCATAGATAATTTCATCGCGGGTGCGGTTCAGCAGTTCCAGCTTGAGCCGGATAATGTACAAGTGCCAGGCATGTTCCACGTCCGGGGCCGCGCTGGGCAATTCGATCTCATCCACTTCGGAGAGCACCGCGTGATACATATGCGCGATGCGGCGCCGGGCTGCGAGAAAACCGGGCAGTTTCTTCAATTGTTCAAGTCCCATCGCGGCGCCCACATTGTTCAGACCATACTTGAATCCAGGCACGATCACTTGCTGCGGCGTGGCCACCGCACTCCGCCCATAACGATCCCAGGCGGCGGCCACCATCCCGTTCCGGGCAAGCAGCCGAAGCCGTTCGGCCTGTTCCGGATCTTTCAGAGTAATCGCGCCGCCCTCCATGGTGGTAATGTTCTTGATGGCATAGAAACTGAAACACGTCAGATCGCTATATGCACCGATGGTAGTGCTCTTGTAAGCCGCCCCCAAGGCATGCGCGGCATCTTCTAACACTGGAATGCCATGTTTACGCGCCACATGGTGAATCGCATCGAGATCACACGGATGCCCGCCCAGATGCACCGGCATGATGACTTTGGTGCGATCCGTGATGGCTGATTCCAACGATTCCGGCGAAAGATTGTAGCTGTTGGGATCAATATCGGCGAACTTCACTTTCGCACCCATGTTGATGACCGTATTGCCCGTGGACGCCCACGTGATAGGAGAGGTAATCACTTCATCGCCCGGCTTCACGCCCAATTCCATCAAACAAAGGTGCAGGGCCGCCGTACACGAACAAACCCCGACCGTAAGGGGAGACGTCACAACATCCGAAAATGCCTTTTCAAACGCTTGGATATGCGGTCCGGACGTCAGCCATCCGCTGTGCATGGCGTCCAACACCGCCCGTTCTTCTTCTTCACCAAGACATGGCTTGCTCAAGGGAATAAACCGCGCGGCCACCGGTTCGCCGCCTTCGTCTACTGGCGTGGCCATCAACTGTTTCATCCGGTGTACGTTCAGATACTTTTCCAAAAAAGGATCGATCGAAGCATCTTCCAAGGCACTGCGAAGTTCTTCAATGCCTTCGTCAATCGACCATTGGCAGTAGAATCCCAGGCGCTCCCGGATTTTGGCGAATTGCACCCGGAAATTGCGAAGGTCGTCATCGTCCGCCGCCATTTCTACAGCAATCCCCTGGAAATGACGCGCCACGCGGTGCGCCAGGTCAATTACACGGGTGTTGTAAACGTCGGATCCCACGTTGAAAATCTGACCGCTGACTTTTTCCGCGGGCGACTCCAGCAACGCGATCATGCCGCGGGCGGCATCGCGCACATGCACAAAGGGCCGCCACTGGTTTCCGCCACCACGCACCTCGATGCATCCCTGCCGCATAGCCGTCGCCACCATCTGGTTGATAGCCAAATCAAATCGCATCCGGCGCGACCAGCCAAACATGGAGGCCATGCGTGCAACGGCAGGCTCAAAATGGTCCCCACACATTTGCAGAATGGCGCGCTCCGCCGCCAATTTGCCCTTTCCGAAGGTGGATAACGGGTTTGCAGGGCTTTCTTCATCAAGCAATTCAAACACGCCCCGGCCATACACAGTGCAGGAGGAGGACAATACAAATCGCCGTACGCCATGCTGGACGGCCATTTTGGCCAGTTCCATCGTGCTTTCCACATTCACATCCATTGCCATCTCGGCATCGAGTTCGCACGAAGGATCATTGGAAAGGCTCGCCAGATGCATTACCCCGTCAATGCCCTGAAGGAGATTAGGCGTTTCTTGAAGACGCCGAATATCGCCTGCGATGATTTCACAATGGGGATGAGCGTTGAACTCCGCCAGAACTTCCTGGCCAAAGCAAAAACGATCAAAAACACGGACGATATGTCCGCGATCCAATAACTTGGACACCACCCAAGTTCCCAGGTAACCTCCACCGCCTGTCACTAAAACATGCATTACCGATACTCCAGAATCAAAGGTTTAACTCATAGGATTCCTTAAAAGTATAACAGGTTTCCGGTCGTTTAGGCATGCAGATTCAACGGTGGCCTTTTCCGGCGGCACTAAGCAATGATACACTACCGGTTCTGGCAGCAGTTGGAGCAGCGATGCAGTTATGACAGAACAACTTGAATTTGAGTGGATGAACCGGTATCCACCCCCATCTTCAACGCCCAAGCCCGCCTCACGCCCTGAGAAAAAGTCTTCCCCTCCTGTCGTGAAAAGAGACCAGGAAGATGACCCTCAACAAGAAATGAAAAAAATGGCCGAGGCGCTCCTCCATTGGCTCATGGAGCGTACCGGAAAGCCCATTTTTCTATACATCACTAACAATACCTCCACCATGATGTCGGTAAAACCCCATAAAAATGGGAAAAGCACCCGCATCAGTCTCCATTACATGTTCCTGACTGCCCCGGAGCCTGTGAAAGAGGCCCTGGTGACGTGGATAAAGAAACCGCGCTCAAAAGACGCCAGCGTCTTGCTAAATCGATTCATTCGCGAACGCCAACACCAGATTCGAGCGGCACGTTCAAGAAGAATCACGCGATCCACAAAAGGCCGTCATTATGATTTGCAGGCAATTTTCAACGACTTGAATCAACGATATTTTAACAACACCATTACCGATGGCATCACCTGGGGAACCATGCCCTGGAAGCGAAGGCGGCGCTCCATTCGTTTTGGCAGCCATTCTCTATCACAACATCTGATTCGCATACACCCCCTGTTGGATCTACCTTTTGTGCCTGATTATTTCGTGCGGTATATCGTGTACCACGAAATGTTGCACGCGCATCTGGGCATTGGCGAGCATCCTTCGGGCCGACGGAGCATTCATCCCCCGCGGTTCAAACAGATGGAAAAGCAATTCCCAGAATATGAGCGCGCGATAGCATGGATAAAAAAACCGGGAACCATGAACCAACTGCTGAAAATGCAGCGGCGCTGACCGCTGTGTCATACTCTGGTCACAAAACGAAGGAAAGTATTGGTCTCACAGCATGAGCAACACCTTCAGACACCGCTTCCTGCGCGCATCAAAAAGTATAGTCTTGGGCGCTGTGGGGCTTGTTATGAGCATCATCATCTCCTTCATCCTGGTGCGGCATCTCACCCAAGGCATGTCAAGAACACCCGCGTCAAATCCTGAACTGATCCGGCAGGCCACGCTCCTGAGACAATTCTCAAACGGCCTCTTGACCCTCGCCGAGGAATATGTTCAGCAAATTCCCCTGGAGGCCGAGTTCCCCAAACCCGGCCAGATTCAACGGACCTCAAAAACCTTC
The DNA here is from genome assembly GCA_029565395.1 of Candidatus Hydrogenedentota bacterium. Classification (GTDB taxonomy): domain Bacteria; phylum Hydrogenedentota; class Hydrogenedentia; order Hydrogenedentales; family CAILVY01; genus CAILVY01. Next base: position 42,793 of record JAKQOG010000152.1, read on the forward strand.
CTGTCAAAATTAAACGAACTCAGACAACACGTGGACGATGATACCCTGGTCTACCTGCCCGCCTATCGAAACCTGATGGCCGCACTGGACCGAATCGCCGCAATGGCCTCCCATCCCGAAGACAAAACCCTGAGAAAACATGCCTTGAACGACATTCTGGCGGCAACGGAAGCCACGGAGAACTATCTGGACTCCCAAGGCGTATCTTCCCTCCTCCCCGATGCACCCAAAAAGCTTTCCTTTAAAAACCTTCTACAAACAGCCCCGGATAAATAAAATCCTCGTGATAGAGACAAAAAATCCCTCGTGAAAAATACGGCAAGATCATTCCACGTAATTGTGTTGCTTAATCCCGCGGGCGATCCGGTCTATGCCGGCCAAATCGCGCACAAAACGGATATCGGCAAAACCCGCATCAGCCATGAGCGCAGCCACTGCCGGTGATTGGCGCTCTCCAATTTCCAGCGCGATCAGGCCTCCGGCATGGAGATACTCGGAAGATGCCGACACTATCCGCCGGATGACGGTCAATCCATCCGGGCCCGCCAGAAGCGCTCCGGGGTCTTCATGTTTGCGAATGACCGGCGACAGCCTTTCCCATTCACCTTCTTCAACATACGGCGGATTCGAGACGATCACATCGAAAGTCTTGGGAATGCCTCTAAACGCCTCAAACAAATCCCCTTCATAAAAATCGATTTCAACGGCGTGTTTCCGTGCATTTTCACGCGCCAGTTCAAGGGCTTCCGGACGGATGTCAATCGCAGTCACATGGGCTTTCACAGCGTTCTTCGCAATGGCGACGGCCACGCATCCGGTTCCCGTGCCGATATCAAGAACGGTAGAAGTCTCGGTTGTTCCATGTGACAAAAATTTCAATGCTGTTTCCACCAAATGTTCTGTTTCCGGACGTGGGACGAGTACGGGCGGACGCACCAAAAATTCCAGCGAAAAAAACTCCCAATGGCCGGTGATGTACGCAATGGGTTCATGATTAAGCCGCCGGGTGAGAAGAGGTTCAAAATCAGACACAAGCATCTCATCCCGGAGACGGGCCAATAATTGAGCGCGGGAATACCCCAGTGCATGCGCCAAGAGGATTTCCGCATCAAGGCGCGGGGTTTCGGAAATGGATTCAAGTTGGCGGACGGCATCCTTGAGCCGTTCAGCGAGAGTGGGCATTAGTTTAATTCAGCCAGTTTCGCGGCCCGGTCCGCCGCAATTAGAGCATCGATCACCCCCTGGATTTCACCCTCGACAATCCGGTCGAGATTATACAAGGTCAATCCAATGCGGTGATCGGTCATGCGGTTTTGTGGAAAATTATAGGTGCGGATGCGCTCGCTGCGATCACCGCTCCCCACCTGGCTTCTGCGTTCCTCCGAGCGCGCGCTCACGTCTTGATGCTGTTTCAAATCATAGAGACGCGCCCGCAATACGCGCAACGCCTGCGCCTTGTTTTTGAACTGGGACTTTTCATCCTGGCAGGTGACCACCAACCCCGTAGGTTTGTGCGTAACGCGCACGGCGGAGTCGGTGGTGTTTACACTCTGGCCGCCATGCCCCTGAGAGCGGTATACATCTATTTGAAGGTCGTTGGGATCAATCTGGATCTCGATTTCCTGGGCTTCGGGAAGCACCGCCACCGTAGCCGCCGACGTGTGAATGCGCCCTTGGGCCTCGGTATCGGGAACGCGCTGAACCCGGTGAACGCCCGCTTCCCACTTTAACTGGCTGTAGACCCGTTCCCCGGAAATTTGAAACGAGATTTCCTTGAATCCGCCCAAATCCGTCGGATTGGAACTGATCATTTCCATTTTCCACCCCTTGAGTTCCGCAAACCGGGAATACATCCGGAACAAATCCGCGACAAAAAGCGCAGCCTCCTCACCTCCGGTGCCCGCGCGGATCTCGAGAATGGTATTTTTCTCGTCATTGGGATCCGTGGGCAGAAGCAGAAGTTTCAGCTCATGTTCCAGGCCGGACAAAGAGGTCCTAAGTTGATCGCGTTCCTCCTGCGCCAATTCAAGTATCTCAGGATCGCTTTCACTGGCCAGCACGCGCTCCGCCTCTTCCAAGCTCTTTTCATACAACTCATATCGCCGGAAGCAGGCAACGATATCCGTCACCTCCGCCAGGGCCTTGGCGTATTTGCGAAGCGATTCGGGATTGACCGCCACCTCCGGAGAAGACATGGTTTCCGTCAGGCGCTCAGACTTCTCGACCACCGCGAGAAGTTTCTCACGCATGATCCTGTCCATGCGGGCTTATTCTGCTTTGCGCTTGGCGTACTTCTTCTGGAAGCGTTCCACGCGGCCTTCACTGTCAACGAACTTCTGCTTGCCCGTATAAAACGGATGGCAATTCGAACATATTTCCACGTTGATCGCAGGCTTCGTGGATTTGGTCTGAAACGTGTTGCCGCATGCGCATTTCACCGTCGCGGTCACATATTCCGGATGAATGCCTTGTTTCACTCGTCGTCTCCTGTCACACCGTCCTTCTTACGCATAACTCTCCCGCATACATGCTCGCCGGGTATGGGCTTCGCGTCGTGGACGGCTAACTGACGCGCTTGCATGGGGTTGCCTTATTGACGCTAGTATACCATTCTGCCGCACGCTCCTGCAAATCCGCCCTGGTTCCGCGAAGCCCCACCCCGGATTTGCAACGTCACCTCTCATAATCTCCCCTTCCCCAATTCCATAGGAATCCAACAACACAGTCCGGAGCCGCCTAGCCACAACCAAATTTCCCAACGGGGATAAATAATTTCAGCCCAGGATTTACCCGCCGCAGGAGGGTTGCGCGAAGCGCTACTCTGGCTTTACAACGTCACATCTCATAGTCTCCCCTTCCCCAATTCCGTAGGAATTCAACAACTCAGCCCAGGGTTGCGCGAAGCGCTACCCTGGGTCCATGGTTCCCCCACACGTTTTTCCCTGAAAGGGATAAACAACCTAAAAACACGTCAATACGCCAAATTCCTCTCCGTCTCAAGCACAACTCTTGGCAACGACGGGAAAAAGCTGACACAGGTACTGCCCCAAATCCTTTGACATATCCCATCATGATGGTATATACTTCAATATATACCAAGGAAACAGGAAAATGAATACAGCAAAGATCTTCCCCAACGGGCGAAGCCAGGCGGTACGGCTGCCCAAAGAATTCCAGTTCAGTACCGATGAAGTCTATATCAACAAGGTCGGGGGCGTAGTGATGATGTTCCCGCGCGAAAAAGCCTGGGAAGCGCTTGCACGCAGCCTGGATTTGTTCACAGAAGATTTTATGAAGGAACGTGACCAGGGCGGCCCCGTGGAGGAAAGGGCGGTACTGTGATCCGGTACCTGCTGGATACGAATATCTGCATTGAACTGATTCGGGGACGTGGCGACAAGATACTAAAACGCCTTAAAAAATGCCGCGTGGGCGAGGTGGGCATCTCGGTCATAACGCTTGCCGAACTCGAACATGGAGTAGCCAAAAGTTCCCGGCCCGAGCAAAACCGTATCGCCCTCGAAACCTTTTGCGCCCCCCTTGAAATCCGCCCGTTCGACAGTGACGCCGCCAAATGCTATGGAGAAATCCGTGGCACATTAGAGCGCTCCGGACAAGTGCTCGGCCCCCTCGACATGTTAATCGCCGCCCACGCCTTCGCCGAAGACGCCACTTTGGTCACCAACAACGAACGCGAATTCCGCAGGGTTAAAACCCTCCCCATCGAAAACTGGATTAAGTGAATATTTCCACAACCCTTGTTCCCACTTGAGAACGCACGTGCCGGGAGGGCGAAGCTCCCGCTGAGCCGTAGAACAAAATATCCTTGATCGTTCACAAGGTACACATGCCTGCCCCGCCGTAGCACCCAAGGAGCAAAGGAGGGCTGGAAAAGCTTCGCTTTGTATCTCCTTCACACTCACCACACGATCAAATCTATTTCCATCATCCCATACGCTTGCAGCACATAATTCCGTGCCATTGAATACCGCCAATGTCCCGGCACATCTACATAACTCCGTCGAACGGGATTTGCATAGATAGCAAAGTACAACTTTGCATACAACCCTGCTCTGAAAATTCCCCCCGCATACGGGACAGCAAAGGGGGGGCTCGTTTCCCATTCCCCCCAAAGTTCCATTTTCATGGTTTCTGGGGGAATCGAAGATTCATGGTAACTCGTTCCCAAATGCAAGTGGGAATGAGGGAACGTGATAGTAATGTTTCGCGGTGAATTACTTCTTGGCCGCTTTAGCCTTAATACTTGTTTCCCTCTCCTTTTGCATATTTCGGGCGCGGCCACTTGGTCAAAACGGGTGATCGCGGCCAGTAAAAACGGCTAAGCGCGGGCGTAGAATTCGGCAGAGCGCGGGCGGGAGTAACGTGGCCGCGGCCACCAAATTCGGGGGGCCGCCACCCAA
>JAKQOG010000168.1 GCA_029565395.1 Candidatus Hydrogenedentota bacterium
GGTCTGGCCCTGCCTGAATTGAGCCCCGCATCACAGCGGATGATCAGCGAGAAGATCATGGGCGTGAATACGTCAACCGTCAATCCGGTTGACCTGGGCGCTTTCGGCTTTGATCTCAACGTGATGATGCATACCATGAAAGCCATGGATGCGGATGAAAACATTGACGTCATCGTGCCCTATTTTTCGGTTGAATACATCCTGCATGCGGAGCTGTTTCTCAAGGTGAAAAACAACGCCGATACCGTCCTGGAAATGGCCCGCCAGATCAAGAAACCCGTGATCCCGATTTTGGCGAGTTTCGTGGAAGACAACCTCGACTACGAGCGTGTGCGCATCGAGACGTTTGCGGCGCTGCGCAAGGCGGGCTTTCCCGTCTATGCCAAAATACAGGATGTGGTTTATTCCGTCGGGACCTACTTTGAATGGGCGGCCAGACGGTCCCGCAAGCCAACCAGGCATGCGGCATAGACTGTTTGCCGGAAACGATGCAGGCGCGTTGCGATAGGGAAGGCAACCTTCACGGCAATGGAGGGATGTTATGAAAAAAGTCATTCTCCGGGGACATGCAACCGTTGATGGCGCCCCGTTACCGGGGCATACTCGATCGCGAGGTGCCGGTTGTGAAGATACCGGGCGGAGAAGTAAGGGTCATCGCCGGTATTTATCAGGATGCCGCCGGGCCCGTGCGGGAACTGGTGGTTGATGTCGAGTATGTGGATGTCCGGTTAGCGAAAGGCAATGCTCTGTCTCATGAGGCGAAAAAGGGATACACCAGCTTTTGCTATCTTGTTTCCGGGGTCGGTGAGTTTGATGAGGCAAAGCTGGAAAAAGCGCAGCTGGTCCTGTTTACGGAGAGCGGACGTGTGCAGGCAAGGGCGATGGATGATATCCGGTATATATTTGTGACCGGAAAAAAGCTTGGTGAACCGATTGCGTGGGGCGGTCCGATTGTGATGAATACCCAAGAAGAGCTGGAAGAGGCTTTCCGTGAGCTTGATGAAGGGACGTTTAGCAAAAAATCGTGACAGGCGAGGATCAGGACCCGGCAAATTGAAAGAAAGGAAGACTTGAACTGTGGCAAATTTATACCCGGCTTTGTTTTCTCCGATCAACATCGGCGGCATGGAATTGAAAAACCGCATCGCCATGATGCCCATGGGCGTGTTTTCCTTCCGGCTCATGGGGCCCAACGGCGCCTACACCAAAGACGGCGCGGACTATTATATTGAAAGAGCCAGGGGCGGCGTGGGCCTGATTATTACCGGCCTGCTTCCGGTGGGGATATTTCCCAAAGGGCAGGGGCCGGGTGATCAGGGCGAGGGGTTCCATAAATACATCGAGCAGCAAAAATATCTGGCCGAAGGCGTGCATCGTTACGGAGCGAAAGTGGTGGTCCAGATTACGGCGCTGACCGGACGGGTGAGCACCAGCGCTTCCGAACCGGCGGCCTGCGAAGTTCAGAATGTCTGGGACCCGACGCAAAAGCACCCCATGATGAGCCGGGAGGAAATTTCAGCCTATGTCGGGAAGTTTGCCAATGCGGCCCTGGCCTGCAAGCTGGCCGGCGCGATGTTGATGAGCCAGTATGACAAGG
>JAKQOG010000172.1 GCA_029565395.1 Candidatus Hydrogenedentota bacterium
TACCTCCACCGCGGGCGCTTATGGCAACGCCCAAAATGAACTCCCCATTACCGAAGAGCATCCCGTATTCGGGTGCAATCCCTATACCGCGGGAAAATTAGGCGGTGACTTTACCGCCCAAACATGGCACTTGTCCTACGACTTGCCGGTTGCCACGATCCGTTTGTTTAATGTCTATGGACCGCGAATGGGGCGTTATCTCATCATGCCCACCATCATTCAACAACTCATGAAAGGCCCCGATCTCCATCTCGGCGACCTGTCCCCGCGCAGAACATTCACTTTTGTGGAAGATATTGTAAATGCCTACATCCGCATGGCCGAGGAAGAGTGCGTAGTGGGGGAAACCGTCCATTTTGGAAGCCAGGAAGAAGTTACCATGGCAGAACTGGTGGAACTTATTGCCCGGCTTATGGACTGCCCTTGCCGGGTGATTCAAGATCCAGCACGGTTGCGGCCCAAGAAAAGCGAAATATATTGTGTGCGCTGCGATGCGGCAAAAGCACAACGCCTCTTGGGGTGGCGCCCGCAAATACCTATCCAGGAAGGTCTTAACCGCACCATAAACTGGATAACAGCAGGAGGATATGATAAGTTTTAATTTGAGTATCTGGAAAAAATTCTTTACTTTTTGTCAAGAATATTGTTTAATAGTAGTTAATGGAGAAGTGTACTGTTTGGGATGAGTGGAGAGTAGAGGAAAAAACTGACCTGAATTTTCGGGGAGGAGGAGGAAAAGGGTGCGCAATCTGCACCGAGCGGTAGGAGTAGTCATACTCATTGGAGGAGGGCTGTTTGTTGCCATTTCTTCCCCGGCGCAAAATGTGACTATCTCCCAACCGGTGAAACTTTCCGATGAAGCGGGCTCCCATGGGAATCTGGCTGATCAGACCCGGTATCATGGCTTCCCGCTAAATGCGACCCATGACCTCATGGTCGAGGAAATCAGTGGGTGCGCCACCATTACCCTTCGGGTCAAAGAACGGGCGCCGGGGGGCCCCGCAGAATATTACAACCCCAAAACAGGGGAAAGCGAATCCACCATCCGGGTCCGCGCTTTTCATGATTTAGCGAAAATTTGTGTGGAAGTCATAAAACCGGGTGCGCCCAATTACGTGCGCAATCCGGGTGAACGGTACCTTATCACCATTCAGGGAATTGAAGCGGCCCCGGAATATTCCCATGTATTTGAGACGGATGCAGCGAGCGTCCTTGATGCAATATATGCCGACATTGAAAAAATCATTCAGGCAAAAGACGATGTGCAACGGGACGGACTCTATTGGGGCGCTTTAATGGCCATGAAGGTGCTCAATGAGGCTGGATATCTGCCGGCGCAATTGTCCCTAACCACGAAAAAAAGCAAGGTGGGCCAATTCCGTATCCAGGGACCCGGTCTTTCCCGAGGAAAACAGCCCCGGGTGCAGCGGTTTGCTGCTGCGGAGGCGGGCGGTGAATATGCCCATTCACTCACAGGAACCTTGACTTCCTCCCCCGTTCCGCAGGGAAAAACAACAAATGTCTATGTCGAACGGGGTGCGCTGGTCAGCAAACGATCTTTACGGGGCGCGCACAGAACGATTGAGAGTCCAAAACGCACTATTCATGCGCCGGTTGCGAATTATCCCGTTATCAATGCGCAACGGGAGATCCGTGAACGCGCGCCCAGAACACCTGTTGCCCCCGCAGGTTCCCAAGGCGCCACACAATCCGAACGCCCTTTGGCGTCGTTAAGTAATAATCGATAATTTAAAAAAAAGGAAACGCAGACACTATGTCAGGCTTGAAAACAAAAGATCGGCTGAGGAGGCATACGCCCATGAAAATGCACCATTTCGTTACTCTGGGATGCTGTGGTTTAATTGTGCCGCTGCTCGTGCTTAGCGGGTGCGCGCATCTTGGAACCGGCGCCGCCCGCAACGGCATCGTGCTGTTTGCCGACCATGGGAAAAACCGCCCTGTTACGCCAGAGGAAATTGACGCCCTCAGCGGCGCCGACCTTCCGTATTGCGTGCAAGTGGGCGACGTGCTTGACGTGGCGTTTAAAATTCGCGCCGCACGAACCGGCGAAGCCCCCTGGGATTACCGTATTGAAGTGGGTGACAGCATGGAGGTGCGTTTCCTGCCCAGCACTCTCGAACTCGGACAATACCGCCTTGAAACCGGCGATGTCGTCAATATCACCTTTCTGGACAATTGGCAGCTTAATGTCACCCGTACCGTCCGCCCCGATGGCATGATTACAGCCCCGGAGGTAGGCGACGTCCGCGCCCGCGGGATCACCACCCTCCAACTTTGTGAATCCCTCAAGAACGTCTATATAAAATCCGGACTGATTGAAGGCGATCCCCGGATTACCGTCAATGTCGATTTTGTCAATCTCGACCGTTATGAAGACATGAGCCGCGATGTGGTGGTGCGTCCCGATGGGGCCATACGCCTGCCCGGAATCGAATCTGATATGCGCATTGCAGGCCTCTCCATTGCCGATGCCACTGGACTCATTCAGAATGAGGCCGCCAAAACCCTGATGAACAAGCCGAAAGTCAGCATCATTATTTTCCCCGCGGTGGACACCACCGTTCTCGGCGAAATGAGCAAGCCCTCCGAAGTCACGCCCGACGGCTATATTTCCATCGCGCGGATAGGACGCCAGCAGGCCGCAGGGCTCACCCTGGATGAATTGCGCGACTCCCTGGCCAAGTCCGCCGCGAATCTGATGAACAATCCCATCGAGCCCTCCATCTCATTGATTAAATCCACCGGCGGCCGGGTGTATGTGGGGGGAGAAGTGAAAACCCCAGGCGCCTATTCCCTCGAAGGAGCACCCACCGCACTCCAGGCGGTCATTGCCGCGAATGGTGCTTCCTCCAACGCCCGCTTCAACAACGTTATTGTCATGCGCAGAAATCCGAACGGAAAACCGTACGTATTTAAAACCAACCTCCGCATAGCGTTGCAAGGCCATACCGAAAACGACTTCACCTTGCGGCCTTTTGACATCGTCTACGTCCCGCAGAAACTTATCTCGCGATGGGATCAGTTCGTTGAACAATACATCGAACGCGCTGTGCCCTTTGACAACACCCTTGGCATTAATGCCCAGTATTACCTCAACGATCAACAACTGCACAGCAAAAACAAGAATTTCAATATTGGCACCGGAACAACCGGGCTGGCTCAGTATTTAACGAAATAATCAGAGGAAAACAACTGCTAACATGGCCATCAGGCCAAGGTGGGAGGAACCATAGCGATGGAGCAACGGCAATTCTTCGTGCGTGACGTATTAACCGTCATTTTCAAGCACAAAGCCCTGATTGTCACCTTGCCGATTCTCGTCTTTGTGCTGGTGTTTGTGGGGAACTATGTCTGGCCGCCCACCTATGAATCCACCGCCAAAGTCCGCATTACCCGTGGACGGGAAGTGTCGCAAACCGATACCACGGTGACCCGGGCTGCCCAGGAACTCACCATGGTTCAAATGGGGGTGGAAGACATCCGCTCGGAAATGGAACTGATCCACAGCCGCGATCTGCTTGAACGGGTGGTTACGGAACTCAATCTCGATAAGGACAGCGCTTTCCCCTACGGATCCGGGCTGCTGCATAAGCCCTTCCGCGCCATGAGTTTGGCCATTGAGCAAGGCCTCCAGAGAATAGGTCTCCGGGGTAAATCCGATGCTATCCGAAAAGCCATGGACGAACTCGACAAGCGCATTATCACCACCCCAATCCGCGATACCTATGTGATGGAAATTAGTTGCCGCATGGGCGGCGCTGAAGAATCACAGCGCATTTTGCAGAAGGTGCTGGAGGTCTACCAGAAACTGCATATCGAGCTTTTCGCGAATGAAAAAAGCAGCCCCTTCTTCCAAACCCAGAAAGAACGCGTTGAAAAGGAATTAGCGGCTGCCCAGGCGGCGCTTCAGGAATTCAACAAATCCGCCAATCTCTCTCTTATCGACAAAGAAAAGGAAATGCTGCTCCAGCAATATACGGATGGGACCAAAGTGCTCACCCAACTTTCCCAGACGGAAACCGCGCTGGCGGGCGATGGCGTGAACACATCGGTCATTCAGAGCTTAAGCCGCGAGACCGCTTCCACGGTTGTGCGGGAAATGCAATTGCGCCTCCTTGAATTGGTTCTCGAGCTTAACCGCGTCTCGCAATCGCTGGGTCCCAAACACCCCACCGTCCAGAGTCTGACGGAACAGGTTGGCACGGCCCAAAAGAACCTTGGGGAAGCGATTAACAATACCCGGAAATCCACGGAAGCGGAACTCAGCACCATTCAAGCCCGGTTGGACCAACTTAATGAAACAAAGGCCAAATTGGATAATCTCCAGCAGGAAGTCGAGATTCTCAAGAAGAATTACGAGTATTACGCTGAAAAACTCGAACAATCCCGCGTGGGGGATGAACTTGCCAAGGCCTCCATATCCAATGTGAAAATTGCCTCCAGCCCCAATCTCCCGATAGATCCCATTCGCCCCAACAAAGTATTGAACCTTATCTTGGCCTTGGTCGGCGGGCTTATCGCCGCACTGGCGCTTGCCTTCCTCCGCGATTACCTCGATCATGGCGTCAAGACCCCTGAAGATGTCGACTACTACTTCAAAATCACCCCGCTGGCCTCGTTCTTCAACAAACCCGGCCAGCCGTTGAATGCCGCCGAAGCCGAGCGGTGTTCCGTGCTGCTCGAAGCGGGTGCTTCCGGATTGGCCGGACGCTGCCTGGAGGTTACCAGTGCCGTGCCCAGGGAAGGCGGCGGGGCGCTTGCCAAAGCCCTTGGTGAAGCCTATGCCAATGACCCCAATTGCCCCACCCTTCTTGTCGATTTCGCCGGCGATATCGTCCCCGGAAGAAACACCCGCGGCATGTCAGACGTTCTTCTGGGCGAAGCGAGTCTGGAATCGGTCTTTACGTCCAGCCAAAGCCTTACCATCGTTGGGCGCGGCTCACATGCCGACACCCCCTCTTATCTCTGGGGGGCTGAACGCATGCAGGACATTATGAAAGCCTTGCGGTCGCGTTATCGCTGCATTATCTTCAATTCCGGCGCGGTGTTGCAGTCTCATGACGCCCTTAAACTGGCCCCCTATGTTGATGGCATCGTGATTGCCATTAAGGCCAACGCCACGCGCCGTGAAGTGGTTATGCGCGCCCTCGACATGTTCATGGAGAACAAGAGCAAGGTTGTCGGCGCCGTTCTGACCGAACGCACGCAGACTATTCCCCAGGCTGTTTACCGCCGCATTTAATGCGCTTGCGGAAACGAATAAAAGAAACGTTTGCTCCGCGGCAAGCCACCCCGCCGCGGAGCAAATTTTGCTCTCTGGCACTGAATGAAAGGCTTGGGAAAGAAGATCACGCAACGGTGGAGAGACGTTTTTCAGGGCAAACACATCCTGAAGAAAGCGGCTGACTCTGCTATAATGTAGAGGCAGCCCAAGTGGGTAGTGTCATTTTAAGTGAAGTTGCACCGTGTTCATGCTATGCTAAGGGCGGTTAGTCAGGGAGACAATGCAATGCGACAGCGATTCCTTCGTAAGAAACACATGCTCTTGCTCTTTTCCTTCACCATAACCCTGTTTGCACTGCCGGTTTCGGCGGATGTCTGGTATGTGAATGGGGCAGGAAGCCCCGGAGGCGATGGGACGGACTGGGAACATGCGTTTGTGACCATTCAGAGCGCCGTGGATGCGGCGGATGCAGCGGGCGGCGGGGAAGTGTGGGTCGCGCGGGGAGTGTATTACGAAGTAGCCCTGAACGGCGGCGCGCCCCTGGAAATGAAATCGGGGGTTCATTTGTATGGCGGCTTCACCGGCGGTGAAACCGGGCGCGATCAACGCAATGACGATCCGCAAACCAATGGCGCCATTATCCACGGTACTGTGCATACGGGGGAGAATACCCCCGTGGCTGCCGTTGTCGCCGGCGCCAATGATGCCACCCTCGACGGATTCACCATCACCGGCGGACGCACCGCCAATGGTGCGGGCATGCTTAATGACCAAGCTTCGCCATACGTTGAAAACTGCCTGTTTGAAGACAATCGCGCCTTGGCCGTGAACAATAGCGAAGGCGTGGGAGGGGGGATGTACAACCTGAATGGTTCCTCCCCCGTTGTGATGAATTGTCTGTTTCTCAATAATGTGGCCGATCTTTCCGGCGGGGCCGTGGCGAACCGGGAAAATTCCGCGGCCATGTTTTTAAATTGCGTATTTGACGGCAATATCAGCAACCTGGGCGGCGGTGTCTTTAACCATACCTCCAATCCCCGCTTTGAGAACTGCCTCTTCACGCGTAATCTGGGCGTGAACCGTCCCATAGAAGGCGGAGACCCCCTGATGGGCTTTGGCGGCGGGTTCTATAACATCGGACGCCTCCAAGATCAGTATCCCGCCGAATTGGGTACGGCCCCTCCGGCGGATCCCATCCTCTACAACTGCCTTTTTGCCCTCAACTATACCGAAGGCTACGGCGGCGCCTTTTTCAACTCAGAGGGAAGAGGTCTCTTGGCATTTTGTACGATTGCTTTCAATACCGCCATGCAAGGAGGCGGTATTTTCAATTTTGACGGAGCCAAGCCCCATCTTGTGAGTTCTATTTTATTTGACGACACCGCCCCGGAAATTACGGACAGCGCGGGTTTCTTTTTTGACCTGCCCCAGCCCGTCGCCAATCCCGCCCCTGCACTCACTACGGTGGATTTCTGCAATGTCCAAGACAAAGTATGGCCCGGCGTTGGCAATATTAGCCAAGCCCCTCTTTTCCGGAATCCCGGCGGCGTGGATTTCCATCTCCGTTCCACTTCACCCTGTATTGATGCGGGCGGCGGCATGGCGGATCTCACGGCGTTCACTCCTCCTTACATGGATTTTGAAGGCGATCTGCGCGGTTTCAACGGATCTGACGTTCCCCGCGGCGATGGCACCGATATTGACATGGGCTATGACGAATTCACCGGCGGCGAGGGGGAAGGGGAAATAGACGGCCAGATTGAAGGGATGATGGAAGGTGAAGGAGGGGAGGAAGGCGAAGGCGAGGGAGAAGGCCAAACACCCCCCGCGGTTATCTTTGTCGACACCGCCAATCTTTCAGGGGAGGAAGACGGCCTTTCCTGGGCAACGGCGTTCCGTGCGCTTCAATTGGGCATTGATGCCGCCCAGGCCTTGGGCGCTCCCGAAGTCTGGGTGCGCCAAGGCGTTTATAATGAACTGCGCGCTAACAATGGCTCCGTATTTTTGCGGCCTGGCGTGTCCGTCTATGGCGGTTTCGCGGGAACAGAAACCGAACGCGGGCAGCGCGATGCCGCCGCTTATATCACGGTTATCGATGGAACCTACGCTAAAGGCGGCGCCGCCGCCGATAACGTCGTTTCCGGCGCCGCCGATCTTGTGTTGGATGGATTTACCATCCGGGGCGGACGGGGCGCACAAGGCGCTGGCATGGTGATCGATGGAAGCATATCTGCCATTGCCAATCTGTCCGTGTCCAATTGTCTGTTTCAGGATAATGAGGCGGCAAGCTACGGCGGGGCTATATACATTGGCCAGGAAGTGGCCATGACCATCACCCAGTGCCGGTTTGACGGGAATTCCGCTGGTTCCAGCGGCGGCGCTATTCTGAGCCAGGTGGCTTCTCCCATTATCAGTGATTGTACATTCACAAGCAATAGTTCTGGCACCGGCGGCGCGGTGTTTGCCCTTGACGGAGCCGCCCCTGCCGTCAGCCAATGCGTGTTTCAGAACAACCACGCCTCGCAGGCCGGGGGCGCTTTTGGCAGCCTTAATGCCGATCCCGTTATTACGGACTGCACTTTTGAAGGCAACACCTCCGTGTCCGCGGGTGGGGCGGTGTTCAACTATGCCGCGTCCCCCCGTATCGCGGCCTGCCGCTTTTTTGCCAATACATCTTCTTCAGCGGGCGGCGCCATGGCCAATTTCAGTGAATCTTCCGCCTCCGAAGAACAAAAAGCAAAGCCTATTGTGGTAAATTCCATCTTCGCGGAAAATCAGGCCGTGGAAGGCGGCGGCGCCGTGTCCAATCTGGTGTCCGCCCCCGTATTTACCAATTGCACCCTTTATGGCAATGCGGCGGATTCAGGGGGCGCATTCGCCAACCTTGATTCGCAAATCACCATCACCAACTGCATCGTTTGGGGCAATTCCGGCCTGCCGCAAATCGCCGATTCCGGAAGTCTCACCGCGGTGAATTACAGCGACGTGCAGGATGGGGCCGCGGGTATAAACATCAGCGCTAATCCGCGTTTTGCCGATGCCGCCGCGCGCGATTTCCATCTGCGTGCGTCTTCCCCCTGTATCGATGCCGGCGCCAACGCTGCCGGCGCTCCCCTTGGCAATGTCACCACCGATTTTGAAGGGGATGCCCGCGGGTATGATGCTTCCATGGATGAAACCCGTGGAGACGGTTCCAACTACGATATAGGCGCCGACGAATTTATCGGCACGGCGGAAGGCGAAGAGGAGGGAGAGGAAGAAGGAGTGATCGAAGGCGAGGGAGGTGGTGAAGGCGAAGGCGAAGGCGAAGGGGAGGGCGAAGGCGAAGGGGAAGAGGAAGGCGATGTGATCTATGTCAGCAAGTTTAATGTTTCCGGCGTGGAGGATGGAAGAAGCTGGAGCACCGCCTATACGGAGATTCAGCGAGGTCTGGATGAGGCTGATGCGCGCAATAAGCCTCAGGTGTGGGTGGCGGCAGGGATATATGGCGAAATGCGCGCCAATAGCGGCACGGTAACCCTCTATGACACTATTCAGCTCTATGGCGGATTCGCGGGAACGGAAACCTCGCTCAGCGAACGCAACTGGATGACCCAGGCGGCCATTATTGACGGATCGCAATCGGACAATGGGAATCCCGCCCCCCGTGTGATTACCGCCGCCGCCAACACCGTCGTGGACGGCTTTACAATCCGGGGCGGGCGCGGTTCTTCCGGCGCGGGCATGCTCGTCTTTGGGGTATCCGTCTCAATCTTAAATTGCACCTTCACGAATAATCAGGCCACCGATGTAGGCGGCGCCTTGTTCATTTTCGAAAACGCCGCCGCCTCCATCACCAATTGCGTGTTTTATCAGAACCATGCGGACAACAGCGCGGGCGCGGTCCTCGTGATCCGTTCTACAGCCGCCTTCCTCAATTGTTCCTTCGCCTCCAACACGGCCCGTGACGGCGCGGCCTTCTTTGCGATTACCTGCGCTCCTGCCCTGGATTATTGCTCCTTCCTCAACAACACCGCCGATGCCAGCGGGGGGGCGGTTTCGCTCCTCAATGCGGATGCGGCCATAAACACCTGCAATTTCTCCGGCAACCAGGCCGTTGAACTCGGAGGCGCGCTCCTTATCAGTCAATCTTCACCCCACGTGGATGCCTGCCGCTTTAACGGAAATACCGCCCAAACCAGTGGCGGCGCCGTAGCGGCCTTTGGACCGCTGGATGAACCCGCCGGAACCGAAGCCGCCCCGGTTTTTACCAACTGCGTGATTAGCGACAATACCGCGGCGGGCTCCGGCGGAGCGATGATCTTTGACGACGCGCACCCGGTCATCACCAACTGCACGATTTATGGAAACACCATCTCCGAGACCGGCGGCGGGATTTATGCCGTCGACTCCCGGATGAACATTAATAATTGCATCCTGTGGGGAAATGACGCCCCGCAAATCACTTCCAACACCACCGATTCCACCATCCGCTATTGCGATATCGAAGAATTGGTCTCCGGAACGGGCAATATCAGCGCGAATCCCCGGCTGGTCGCCCCCAATGCCGGCGATTTCCATCTCCGGGCCGATTCCCCGTGTATTAACGCGGGCCGGAATACCGCCGGGATCGGTTTCGGTTCCGTTACGCTGGACTTCGAAGGCGACGTGCGCGGCGCGCACTACGACATCGGCGCGGATGAACTTCTGGGCGGCGAAGGGGAAGGCGAGGGCGAAGAAGGAGAAAATGAAGGCGAAGGCGAAGGCCAGGGCGGGTGCGGGTTGGACAGCTTGGAGATCACCTGGCCGATGGACGGCGAAGATGTTGCCGTTCCCACGCATTCCGATACGGTGGCCCTCGTATTGATGGCCGCCACCAACTGTCTGGAAGACACCGATTATGTTGAATATACCCTGGATGGCGCGCTCGCCGGCCGTTCCTATTACCCGCCATTCCTCGTTACGGTAACCAACGCTGAAACGTTAGCTGCTGGTCAACACACCCTCGCTGCCACCGCTATCGGCTTGGGGCAGGGACTAGACTCCGCGGTGACCCAGATCACGTTCACGGTAACCGCGGCAAATGCCGCGTTGGACGCCGACAATAATTACATTCCGGACAATCCCTTCACGGCCATTGAAAACGAACGGGGTGTATGGTTGGCGTCGGGGGTTGATGCCGATACCAGCTTGATATTCACCCGCGCTATTACGGAATGGCGTCTGACGGACCTTCCGGAAGGTTCTCTTGTTACTCTAGGCGTTGCCAGCCCCTATAATCCCTCCTGGCGGCTCGTTGTGACCGTGCCGCAGGACATTTTGGCGGAGGGGGAAACCGGGCTGCTTATGGTTACCACCGCCCCCGACCGGTACACCTTAATCGGTATGGGTGAAGCAATGAAGCTTGGTCCGCTGCCCGCTGGCAATCTCGTGCAACGCACGCAATTCGCCGAAATTTCCTTGCTGATCAGCACGGACGATGGCGTCACCTATCAAAAGATCGCGGCGGAACGGCTCGGTCAGAAACCCGTCCATGTGCTCTATGATGGAGCGGCCATTGCTGCGGAAGATTCCATCCAAATCCTGACGCATCCCACATTTGTGAAGCAGTCCGCCGCTTCCGCCATGATCCTGCAAGCCAATGGCGGCGCATGGACCACTACCAACGCCGCGAACCTCACGCTCTCCGCCAACCGCATCGAAGCCGATTTAACCGGATTGTCCATTGTCGCCCCCTTCACCTTGGAGGAGGATGCGGCGATGCTCGTCGTTGCACCGGAAGAGGCGTCTTTGGGCGAGGTGTTGGTTGGAAACAGCGCCACGGCCACATTCACGGTCTTCAACAACGGGACGGAAACGCTGAACGGCTCGGCCTTTACCTCCGCGCCTTTCTCCATAGAATCCGGGGGAACCTACTCCCTGGCCGCCGGTCAAAGCCAGCAAGTGGTTGTGCGCTTCACGCCCACAGCGGCCGGCGCGTATGAGGCGTGGCTGGGATTCAGCGGTGGCGGCGGCGGCAATGCGCGGGTCACCGGCACGGCAAAGACGCAACCCGAAAAAGTGAAAAACATTTTTGGGTGCGGACCTGCTTCGGAAACTTCCGGCAATTCCACGTGGGCCGATTTGTTGTTGATGCTGGCAGCATTCGCTCTGCTCGTCGGTCTTGGCCGAAAACAACGTGCACATGCACAATCGGCAAAATGAAACCTTCACGCTTTGCATGTTTCTGCGGGAGTGTGGTAGCATATTGCCGTCTTTAAACCACTTCCACGGGATGCTTCATGGTTGATCTTTCCACAAACAACAGTCTGGGAGGCGGGCGTATTGACCGTCCGCGCAGTTCCGCGCGCCAGGTTTATTTCCGGCTCATTCGCTATGCATGGAACTATAAACTGCGCCTTCTGATCTCCCTCGGTTTCGCCATTATCCTCGCCTTTTCCTTCGGCGCGCTGCTCGTGGGGCTCAGCCAGGGCGTCGACCTCACGTTTTACACCCCGCAGTACGATCAAAACCAGCAATTGGAGCGCGAAGATCCCGCGGACAAAATCCACCGCCACATTCAAGCCGCCAGTGATAAAATGGAGAGCATCTTTTCCTGCAACCTGAGCAGCCTTCAACACCGTTTCCAACGCTTGGTGCTCGCCATGCGCGCCGATAAAATGCGCGCCGTCACCATCATGTGTATCGCCGTCATCGTGCTTGCCCTCATCATCAACCTAGCGCGGTACCTCCAGGAATTTTTCGCCGGCACCATAGGCACCAACATCAGCACCGACCTTGGCCATGAAATGTACGTCAACCTCATGAACCAGTCCGTCGGGTTTTTTGAAACGCGTTCCTCCGGTGAAATCCTCGGACGCTTCGCCAACGACATCTTCACCGTCAACCGCGGGCTTGCGGGCGTCCTTGTCAAACTCATGTGCGAGCCCATCAAGGCCTGTGTCTTTCTCAGCGTCGCCTTCTCCGCCGATGTCTATCTCACCCTCATCGGCATCTGCATTTTGCCGCCCGTGATGTATGCCTTGCTGCGCATCGGCAAAAAAATGCGGAAAAGCGTCCGCCGCTCCCTCCAGAAGATCGCCTCCATGACCACCGTCGTCAATGAGACCGTATCGGGCATCGCCATTGTCAAAGGGTATAACATGGAGGAATACGAACTCGGCCGCATGCAGAAGGAAATTAACAAGCTGCGCCGTTTCCTCCGCCGCATGGTCAGCCTCGACGCTGCCGCAAGCCCCACCACCGAGTTCATTCTTATTGTAGGCGTCGCCATCTTTGGCATGCTCAGCGGACACCGCCTGCTCTCCGGAAAACTTGCCCTGGGAGACATGGCCGGGCTCTTTATCGCCCTCGGCCTCATGCTCGACCCCATCCGGAAACTCGCTTCCGTCAATAATATGATCCAGACCAGTGTCGCCAGCGCCGAACGCGTCTTTGAATTTATCGATATGAAGCCGGACATTGTCGAAACCCCTAATCCCGTCGAACTGCCCGGATTAAAAGAGGGGATTCGCTTCGAAAACGTCCATTTCTCCTATAACGGGCAGCGCCAGGTCTTGAACGGCATCGACTTTGAGATTAAAAAAGGTGAATTGGTGGCCCTCGTCGGCCCCAGCGGTGCTGGGAAAAGCACCATCGTCAAACTTATCCCCCGCTTTTATGATGTTACCCAGGGCGCCATTAAGATCGACGGCATCGATATCCGCAACGCCTCCTTTAAGAGCCTGCGGAACCTCCTTAGCATCGTTACCCAGGATACCATCCTCTTCGCGGAAAGCGTCCGCGACAACATTGCATATGGGCAATCGCAATTTTCGGACGAACGCGTCCGGGCCGCCGCCGATGCCGCCCATGCCACTGAATTTATCGAACAACTTCCTGAAGGGTTCAACACCGTAATCGGAGAATCCGGATGCAACCTCTCCGGCGGACAACGCCAGCGGCTCGCCATCGCACGCGCCATCATCAAGGACCCCGCCATCCTGATCCTCGATGAGGCCACCTCCAGCCTCGACTCCGAAAGTGAGCGGCACATCCAGCAAGCCCTCGACGCTTTCGTCACCGGACGCACCGCCATTGTCATCGCCCACCGCCTGTCCACCGTCCGCCGCGCAGACCGCATCCTCGTCATCAACGAAGGACGCCTCGTCGAACAAGGCCCCCACCAGGAACTCCTCGCCCAAGGCGGCCTCTACACCCGCCTCTACGAAACCCAATTCGGTTTACAAGAACAATCTTTCCAACAATAAGTACATACCAGCGAAATAAGTGACCCGTTCACAAACGTGTTTTCTATCTAAAATCTGTGGCAATCTGCCTAATCTGTGTCCACCGTTTTTATCAGCACATGCTTTTTCCTCGTCACACACCTGCGCTCCCAACCCATCGTCTATATTGGTCCTATCGTTCCGATCCCCTCACACCAACTTTTTTGCCCCAAAATTCTTCATCAAAAAAATTATCCTCACTAAACCCCTTATTTTCCGGCATTTTTCCTCCTCCACCCTCTTTCCACACCCATTTTAAAACCCCCTCCTCAAAAAACTTTTTAAATCCCCTTATATTTCCATGTTTTTATCTTCCCTACAGCCTAATGCCTACAGCCTAAAGCCTCATTTTCATGAAACGCGCCGTGCTTATATATGGAGGGCATTGCCTCTATGTGGAAGCCGCGTCCGCGCCGCTTATACCACGCGACGGGGACGTCGCGTCCACATAAACGCAGCGTCCTGGCCGTGCCGAACCCGTAGACGCGGCGTCCGCGCCGCGCCAAAACCGTAGACGCGGCGTCCGCGCCACGCCAAAACCGTAGACGCGGCGTCCGCGCCGCGCCAAAAATCGAAAGACTCTTAAATATGTCCATGCAGTCCATATTGTCCATAAAGTCCATATCCGCCGGACTTCTCCCATCTCCTGTGGTTTGTTTCCCGTTTTCCGTTTCACATTTTCCGTTTCCCATTTCACATTTGCATGAAAGGAACCTCCCATGAACACTCAACCCACCCCTACCCCCTCCACCCAGGTTATCACCACCGCCCTTGGTTCTCCCTGCTCCCCGGCTTGGGACGCCCCCTGGGTCGACACCCTTAACAAACGCGAAGCCGAACTCGGCCGCCGAATCTGCGGCGCACGCACCCCGGACGGCAAACCCTGCGAATTCCCCCCCGACCACCCCAACGGACGCTGCCGATTCCACGGCGGAGCATCCCTCTCCGGCGCTCAGCCCGGCAACCGCAACGCCGTCATCCACGGACTCTACTCCCGCACTCTCCAACGCTGTTCCCCCAAATGCCCCAACTGGGCGAACTGTCCCTTGGCCGCGCCCCACGTCGCCGAGGTTTCTCCCTCCAACGCACCCACCTGCCCCTACGAAGCCGCACAATACCAGACCGCCCTCACCGACACCATCGAATTCTCTGCCCACCTCTCATACAACAATAACCTCGACCACCATACCGCCCATACTATGGCCATGCTCCAGGTCATGATGACCCGTGCCGCCACCACCCTGAGTAATTCCTCCCTCATCGACACCACCGAAACCCTCACCAAAGACCAAATCAAAGAAACCTTAAAACCCTCCGCAGCCCTCACTGCCTTCCTCCGCCTCTCCTCCGAATACCGCCGCTATCTCGGACTATTCACCAAACGTCTCAATTTTGCCGCTTCCTTCTATGCATCCAAAACCTGCGCCCGGCGCCAGCACCACGACTTCTCCCTCACCCCCGAAGATCAAGCCAAGCTCCAACCTATTGCCAACGACTACCTCGACACCGCACGATGGCACCTCAGCGAAGCCCTGAGATATACCGATACCAAGACCCCCTTCACTCACAAACAAAACAACACCCGAGTTGATGACGTCACGGGGAACTACCGAAAAGCCTTCTCCCTCGCTCCCGAACTCCTCCCCCAATGCCTCACCGACCCCAAACACTCCCCATTCCTCAACCACTACCCCCTCGCCCAAACACCCTTCTGAAAGCTGTGAGCTGAAAGCTGAGAGCTGAAAGCTGAAAGCTGATAGCTGAAAGCTGAGAGCTGAAAGCTTGGAGCTGAAAGCTGATAGCTGATAGCTGACAAGTGCCAAGACATCGTTTACTGAATTTAGTGCCAGGACATCGTTTACTGCGGAGCTAATTAGAGATCTGAATCGGCGAACATATGCTTTTCCAAACAGAAGGAGAAGCATATGGAGAAACAGGAAGAATGGTATC
>JAKQOG010000173.1 GCA_029565395.1 Candidatus Hydrogenedentota bacterium
GATACCATTCTTCCTGTTTCTCCATATGCTTCTCCTTCTGTTTGGAAAAGCATATGTTCGCCGATTCAGATCTCTAATTAGCTCCGCAGTAAACGATGTCCTGGCACTAAATTCAGTAAACGATGTCTTGGCACTTGTCACCTAGGCTTAATGAATCCACCACATGCATCTCCAGCTTCTCCAGATCTCCTTGGGAAACGAGTGAGGCATACGCATTCCATTCCCGGATCTCCCCCAAATACCGGGCCAACAGGCTTTCCTGCGTTTCCCCCCACAGGAAGCCCGATGATTTTAGCAAATTTATTATATCTGCATTGTTCGCTATCATATTTTTCTTACAATTCGTACTCCGACCCCTCGTTTCCCATCTCAGCACGTAACTTCAGCCGCTAACCGCCCCCTCGTTTCCCATTCTGGCTACAGACTACAGACTACAGTCTCCAGACGAATTTCCCCCCCTCGTTTCCCGGGAATACCCAAAAACCGTGGGGTGTTTGACTTCCTAATTGTCAGAATGTTATTTTTTACCCGTTTAGTATAACACATCCCTTTATTGGAGTTGTCCCGTGAAGTATATCATCCTTTTAGGCGATGGGATGGCCGATTGGCCGTTGCCGCAATATGACGGGCGTACGCCCTTGGAAGTGGCGCACACGCCCAATATGGACCGCGCGGTTCAGTTGGGCACACTGGGTCAATTTCGTCCGATCCCGGAGGGACTACCCGCCGGAAGTGATATCGGTAATCTTTCCTGTTTCGGGTACAATCCCCGCGTGTGTTTTTGTGGCCGCGCTCCCATTGAAGCCGCCAACATGGGTATTACACTTCTCGATAATGAAGTTGCTTTCCGCTGCAATCTGGTGACGTTGCAGGACGGCGTGATGAAGGATTTTACATCCGGACACATCTCCAGTGAAGAAGGCGCGGAGATCGTGGCCACGCTGAATGAAACGCTGGCCACGGATTTTCCCGTGAAATTTTATCCTGGCGTGAGTTACCGTCATCTTGCGGTGATGAAAGCAGCGGGCGGGCTTTCCACCGATGATCTTGCGGGGTTGAAGTGCACTCCGCCTCACGACATTAGCAGTCAGCCCTGGGAGCCCTGTTTGCCCAAAGGCGCCGCTGAATCGCTCATCGGCGCGATGATGGCACGCTCGCGCGAACTGCTTCCGCCGCATCCCGTGAATAGGCGCCGCATTGCCGAAGGAAAACTTCCGGCGACGTCGATTTGGCTGTGGGGCCAGGGCAAGGCGCCGTCCATGCCGACGTATGCGGAGCAATATGCTTTATCGGGCGCGGTGGTATCCGCCGTGGATTTGGTGAAGGGCATCGGCGTACTTGCCGGATTTGAGGTGTTGAATGTTCCCGGCGCCACCGGCTGGATGGATACGAATTATGAAGGCAAGATCAACGCCGCGCTCGATGCGCTGAACCGCCATGATTTTGTCTATGTGCATGTGGAAGCGCCGGATGAGACGGCGCATCAGGGCCGCGCCGATCTGAAAATCCAGGCGATAGAAGATTTCGATGCGCGCATTGTTGCGCCTGCTTTGGCGTATCTTGAGGGGCATCCCGAAACCCGCATACTCATTGCGCCGGATCACATTACCGCGATAAAAACAATGACGCATGCCGATGGTGACATGCCCTTCGCGCTATGCGGCGCGGGTGTTCCGCACAACGGATTCTCGCGGTACAGTGAGCGCGACGCCGCAGAAACGGGCATTCTGTTTACCGAAGGCTATGAACTGGTGCAGTGCATGCTGCGCGAAGCATCGCTTCGCTTTGAACAAGGTTGAGAACGCCATGCCGAACCGGATAGAAATTTATGACACGACGTTGCGCGACGGCGCACAGGGCCCCGGGGTTAAATTTTCTCCCGATGATCAACTGAAGGTAGTGTCGGAACTGGACGCCTTGGGCGTGCAATACATTGAGGGCGGTCAGCCCGCGTCGAACCCCAAGGCCGTGGATCTGTTTCGCCGCGCAAAGACGTTGCGTCTGAAACATGCGAAAATGGTGGCGTTCGGCAGCACGCGTCATCCGCGCACCGCGGTTGAAGACGACGACAATATGCGGGCCTTGCTGGAGGCCGAAACGGAATATGTCACCATCTTCGCAAAATCGTCGCCCTTGCATGCGCACGAAGTACTCGGCGTCAGTCTGGAAACCAACCTGAAATTGATTCGTGAGTCCATGGCATTTTTAAAGAAACATGATCGCCGGGTCATTGTGGATGCCGAACACTTTTTTGACGGTTATGATATAGATCCGGCCTATGCGTTGAAAGTGTTGACGTGTGCATGGGAACATGGCGCGGAATTGCTGGCGCTATGCGACACCAACGGCGGGCATGTCCCGCATCAAATCGAGGCGATCACGCGCCTGGTGTGCGATCATTTTCCGAAAACAAAAATTGGCATACACACGCATAATGACTCGGGGTGTGCGGCGGCCAATTCACTCGTGGCGGTGCATGCTGGGGCGCGTCATGTGCAAGGAACGATCAACGGCTATGGGGAGCGCACGGGGAACGCCAATCTCTGCTCGGTTATCCCAAGCCTTCAGCTCAAGATGGGGTATAAAGTGTTAAGCGCCGCTCAGCTTGCGCGTCTCACCCAGGTCTCGCATCTGGTGGCGGAACTGGCCAACATGACGCCGCGGGATCACGAGCCCTATGTGGGCCGTGATGCCTTCACGCACAAGGCCGGCATGCACGCGGATGCCGTGATTAAGGTCAAAACCAGTTACGAACACATCGATCCAACCCTCGTGGGCAACACCACGCACGTCACGGTAAGTGAAATGGCGGGCCGTTCGAGTCTTTTGCGGAAAGCCGCGGAGTTCGGCATTGCGCTCGACAAGGACACGCCGGAAACCAAACAGATCCTCGGCAAGATCAAAAAGCTTGAAAGCGAAGGCTATGAATTC
The DNA here is from genome assembly GCA_029565395.1 of Candidatus Hydrogenedentota bacterium. Taxonomy (GTDB): domain Bacteria; phylum Hydrogenedentota; class Hydrogenedentia; order Hydrogenedentales; family CAILVY01; genus CAILVY01. Next base: position 2,932 of record JAKQOG010000173.1, read on the forward strand.
GAGGGAGCCGATGCTTCGCTCGAACTTATCATGCGCAAGGCCACCGGCCGCTACCGCGCCTTCTTTACTACCCTCAGCTACCATGCCGACGTGAATCAATACCGTTTCGATCAGCCGGGCGTCTCCGAAGCCACGGTTAAAATTCAGATGGCCAATGGGGATATCATGCATACCGTTGCCGAAGGACACGGCCCGGTCGACGCCCTCAACAACGCCATGCGCAAAGCCCTGGACCCTGCCTATCCCGAATTGAAGGAAGTGCATCTGGAAGACTATAAGGTCCGCATTATCGACGGAAAGCTTGCCACCAGCGCTTTCACCCGCGTACTCATCGAATCCAGCGACAAAGGCGGGGTCAAGTGGAATACCGTCGGCGTCTCGGAAAATATCATCACCGCCTCCTATATCGCACTGCTTGACAGCATCGAGTATAAGCTGCTCAAGTCCCGCGGCCATAAATAATCCTGAATCGCCGGAAATGCCCCAGTTTCTTCATTTGTCATCCATTTGTTAATTACCACTTGCTTTTTGGCCGGTTCTGTGAAATCATAGTATTTAATGGTTTTCCAGGGTGGAATAATTCACAGAAGGGTGGAAATTGGGAGGCTTTGCCATGTATTTACGGGCGAGGGGTTCAGGTTTTGTAATTCTTATATTCCTTCTTTCCCCGGGCATTTGCGCGGCCCCGGTACTATTTAATGATCCGGCCTTGTTGGGGGCGGTGAAAACACAGTGGGAAACCGCGACAGGATTGACCCTGAGTGAGCCGCCCGAAGATTCGGAATTAGCGAACCCCTTGTTTACGGAACTGATTGCCACGGGTTTGCAGATAGTGGATCTTACGGGCCTTGAGGCCTGCACCGCCCTTACCACGCTGAATGTGGGTCATAATAAGATCGTTGATGTGACGCCTATCGCCGGATTGACCGCGTTGACCGCTCTCGAACTGGGTTTTGAGAATCCGTTTCTTAAACAACAGAACTTTGATCCGTTTGAAACGGGCACCAACCTCATCACGGATTTGTCACCCTTATCGGGTCTGATCAATTTGACGAATTTGGGCCTCGGCGGTGTGGACACGATTACGGATCTTTCCGTGATCGCCTCCATGCCGCAACTGACGGATCTTTTTCTGGCGGGGAATCCCATTGCGGATTGGACGGATTTAAGCAGCCGTTCGGACACGCTGACGAGCCTTTTTATGATGGGGGCCTGCGGTTTTACGGATGCCGATATGCCGGTTCTGGCGGGATTGACGCATTTGACGATATTAATGCTGGTGTCTGTAACCGGGATTAGCGACATCAGTGCATTGTCCACGCTGAGTCTTCAGGCGGCCGGATTTTCGGCAAGTCTGGTCAGTGATATTAGCGTGGTGGCGAACTGGCCAAACTTGAATTTCTTCTATATGCCCGGCGCCCCTTTGACGAATTTGGATGCCTTGGCGGGAATGGCAAATCTTCAATTTGCATTTCTTGACACGTGTGAATTGACGGATATCTCGGGAATTAGCGGGGTGTCTTCCCTTCAGTGGGTGCTCTTGGGCCGGAATCACATTTCGGACATCTCCGCGCTTGCAGCCTTGCCGCAACTTTTTTATCTCAGCCTGGATGAAAACCAAATCACCGATATTCAAGCCTTGGTGGACAATCCTGGTCTTGGCGGCGATGACACCTGCACGCTGACCAATAATCCGTTCTCGCAGGATGCGGCGTGCACACAACTTCCCGCGTTGCGGGCCAAGTTCAATAACCCCAATAATGTTCAGTCCAATGCCATTTGCGGTCCCGTGGCCGCGCTGACCATTAGTGTTGATGGCACCGGCGAAGTGAATCCAGGTCCGGGCATTCATGTGTATGGACTGGGCGAAGCAGTGTGGGTTAATGCGAGCCAGATCGCTGGGAGTGGCTGGGCTTTTGATCATTGGGAGGGGGACATCGGCAGTGCCGACCCGTATGCGTCCAGTTTAAATCTGGTGATGGACCAGGATCGTGCCATTACCGCCGTATTCCTTGCCGCCGATTGGACCTTGACGTTGCAGAAAAACGGCAATGGGACAACCAATCCCCTGCCGGGTGTGTATGGATATGCCGATGGTCATTTGGCGAGTGTCAATGTAACGCTATTTTCGGGTGGAGACGCGTTCAGCCATTGGACCGGCGATTTGATGGCGGGCGCAAATCCACAAATGGAGTGGCAGCAGGTTACCATGGATCAGAACCGCATGTTGACGGCGGAATTCGTGCCGGGCGATTGGATCCTCACGATTGCCGCTGACGGCGGAGGGACCTGTAATCCATATCCGGCGCCGGGCACGTACTCGTATATGAATGGACACACGGCGAGGGTGAATATTAATAACTGTCCTGGGATGTACTTTGCCGGTTGGTCCGGGGATTTGAGCGGCTATCTTCCCCATCAGGAACTACTCATGGATGGCAATAAATCGGTTACCGCGCATTACACCACGTCGGGCTATACCCTCTCGACGCAGGTGCAGGGAGGCGGTTATATCAATTTTGGCAGCAACACGCTTGGGTTGGCCGAAGGCGCCACGCTTACGTTGGTTGCCAATCCGTGGGGCGGTTGGGTTTTTGATCACTGGGAAGGGGATGTGCCCGCCGAGGGGGATGAGACGTTGCCTAGTCTGCCTGTCACGATGGATCAGGACCGGAGCCTTACGGCGGTGTTTCTATATGATGCCAAGATGCTAACGATTATTATTGACGGTCCCGGCAGCACCAATCCTTCCGGCAGCCCCGACCCCGGCACTTCCCATGAATACCTCACGAATCAAATGGCGTGTATTCAAGCCATATTGGATCCCAGCATTGCATTCTCTTACTGGTCCGGCGATATCGGCAGTGCGAATCCAGGGCAGAACATGTTGTGCGTGATCATGGATCAGGATCGCACGATTACCGCGCATTTTGTAACCGCGGATTGGACGCTTACGCTGGAAACCTCCGGCAATGGAACCACAAATCCAACGCCTGGCGCGTACGGATTTGTGGAAGGCGCGCAAGTGCCGGTCAACGCCTTGCTGGTGAATGGCGGCGATGCGTTCAGCCATTGGACGGGGGATCTGATGCCCGGCGCGAGCGCGGACTGGGAATGGCAGTCCGTGACGATGAACCGAAACCGAACGCTGACGGCGGAATTCGTGACCGGCGACTGGAGCCTTACCCTGAGTAAAACGGGCTCCGCGGCGGGAACTATCAGCCCGGCGCCGGGAACATACATGTACTTGGATGGGCGCACGGCCACGGTAAGCGCCATCGGCAATGCATCCGCATATTTTGCCGGCTGGACAGGGGACATTGTCAGCGATACGCCCTTTCTTCAGACGGCCATGGACAGCAACAAAGCCCTCGCCGCCAACTTTGTCGATACGGGCTATATATTGAATATTATTATCGATGGCCAAGGGGGGGTTAATCCGAGCGGCATACAGTATTTTGCAGCCGGGGCAGAACCCGTGCTTGAAGCTATCACCTGGGCGGGATACACCTTTTCTGGTTGGACCGGCGACGTGCCGGAAGGTGCAGACCCGAATGATCCGCACCTGCCTGTTTTAATGGATCAGAACCGGCAAATAACGGCGCACTTTATCCAGGAGCTGCGTACGTTAACCATGATCCTTGTGGGCGAGGGGGTCACGAATCCGGCGAGTGCGGCGGATCCCGGCCTCCAATACATTTACAGCCTCGATGCACACGTGTATGTGATCGCCGAATTGGGAATAAACGGCTGGGCGTTCAGTCATTGGTCCGGCGATATTGGCGCTGCGGATCCTTCAACACGTGAAATGTTCCTTGCCATGGATCAAGACAGGACCCTCGTGGCGAATTATGTGACCGCAGACTGGACTTTATCCATCGACCATACGGGCGATGGCGATACATGGCCCACATCTGGAACGTATGGGGTTGTGGATGGTGCGATCCAGGAAGTGGTGGCGAGTATTTATGCGGGAGGCGATGCGTTCGACCATTGGGGGGGCCTGCCGGAAGGTTTGGATGCCCAGGAAAATGGACACACCATCGAGGTTCATAGTGATTTGACGCTGATGGCGGTTTTTGGCACCGGCGATTATACGCTGACCACCACTGTTGCGGGATCCGGCACGGCCGAATATGTTTCGCATCCGGCGGGGGTGTACAACTATATCGCGGGCCGTCATGCCAACCTTGAGGTGCGCCCCAATGCCTTCACCTACTGGGGCGGCTTTTCCGGCGATGTGAACAGCTTTGAGTATTTCTGTCAATTATTCATGGATGGCAATAAGAATGTCACGATTACCTTGGGAACTTCCGGGTTTGACCTGGTGGTGAACGAAGAGGGATATGGCATAACCGTTCCTTCGGGTACACGGCGCTATATGGCGGGAGCACAGCCTGTTATCCATGCCATCGACAATCACCAGAGCCTGTTCGATCATTGGACAGGGGATTTACCGGGAGGTGCAGACCCCTATGCCCGCGACATTGAAATCCTGATGAACCAAAACCGCATCGTAACCGCCATTTTCACTCAGGCGGATTGGTATTTGTATATTCAGGCATCTGGCAATGGAACCACGGACCCAGCCCCTGATCTGTATTTCTACCGGGAGGGCGTTGCGTTTGAGGTGACCGCGATTCCCGGTGCTGATACGTTGTTCCTGCATTGGCAGGGGGATGTTCCCGAAGGAGAGGATCCCACCGCGCTCACCATTTCCGGGGCGATGACCCAGAACCGGGAGCTCATTGCGGTGTTTGTGCCCACCACCGTGACCGTTCCGGATCTTATGGGAATGACCCAAACCGAAGCCGAGGCTGCTTTGCCGGCAAGCGGGCTGATCTTGGGGACGGTGATGGAAGAACACAGCAATACCGTGCCGGAGGGCCAGATTCTCGGCCAAGATCCCGCCAGTGGAACCGATGTAGCCTATGGCGCGGCCGTCTCCATTGTCGTCTCGCTTGGACCTTGTTACACCCAAGTGGTGAGTGTTATCGGATTGATCCAGGCAGAGGCTGAGGCCGCGCTCACCGCGGCAAGTCTGATTTTAGGCGCCATTACCGAAGAAAACAGTGACTTTGTGCCGGCGGGGCAAATTATCAGTCAAAATCCGGTGGCGGGACTGTTGGTGTTTTGCGAATCCGCCGTGAACATCGTCATCTCGCTGGGAATTGCTATAAATATACATTCCGCCGATCCGGATGGGGATTATCAGATTAGCCTGTCGGAATTGCTGCGGGTGATCCAATTTTACAATTCGAATGGGTTGCACTGCCAGGAAGGCACGGAAGATGGTTATGCGCCAGGACCCGGCGACACCTCTTGTACAGCACACTCCAGCGACTACAATCCGCAGGATTGGCGGATCAATCTGTCGGAACTGCTGCGGCTCATCCAGTTTTTCAACTCCAACGGCTATCATGCTTGTCCCGGCGAAGACACGGAAGATGGCTTCTGCCCCGGTCTTGCATGAAGAGGACATTAACAGCCGGATCCTGTGGCTTTAACTCTGGAAACGGGATAGAAGTGAGGGAAAGCAAACTTGAAATTCTCTCAGCACCATGCTTTTCCCATTGAATATCTGGTATGATTCCTTCCTAATTATTCATCCAAGAGAGAAGAGGCTAGTATGAAAAACCGTGTTTATTTTCTTGTGCTGATGATATTCGCCGCAGCCGTAGTGCATTTTTCCGGGTGCGCCACCGCGATCACCTACGGCAAAGACGACTTTAAAGTAGTGTCCGGCGTGTTAAAACGTGGCGACAAGGATTTTTCCATCAAGGCATTTCAGGTTCCGGCTCTCGGCGCCTGTGAAGGCAAAGTATCCCTTATGGCGCCCACCCTGGTGCGTATCGCCGAAGTGGGCGGCAATGTGGTCTGTTTTGATCTTGCCGGATTTTCAGGGGACGGCAAATCGCTTGATCCCAAAGCCCTGGAAACGGTCAATACTCTTGCCACGCGCGCCAAGGATCAGCGAATGGGGGTGATGGTACGGATTCTCGGTGCACATACCGATGTGGATTTTTGTAAAAATGCCGTGAACACCGCGGCGCAGGCCCTAAAGAATCAGGGTATGGCCATTTATTACTTCGATGGCCCCGATGCGGCTAAATACGCCAAGGAATTTTCCAAACTTGCCCCTGGACGGCTGACTGCCGCTCCGAAAAACGGCGATATTGAAGTTGTTTCCGCGTCACCTGCTTCCGCGCCGGACCATCCCGTGCTCGTAGTAAGCGCCATCCCGAAGGAAAAGACGAAAAATGTCCATTTCCTTCTTGAAGGAAAAGAAGAAGACTATGCCGCGCTCGATGCCGCTCTTACCAATCCGGTGGAAAAGGCGCCTTGGACCCCGGATAATTCCCTTCTGAGCGAAGCAGAGCAAAAAGACGGATTCATATCGCTTTTTGACGGAAAAACCCTTAATGGGTGGTGGGTTTGGGGCGGCGACACCAACGGATTCCGGGTAAGCCCGGAAGGATGGATGGAATGGGTCAAGGCCGGCGGCGAAGCCATTTATACCCGGGACCGCTATGACAATTTTATCCTCCGTCTCGAATTCAAACTCAAAACAGAGGGTTCCAACAGCGGCGTTTTCTTGCGTGCTCCTCGGGAAGCCCGTCAATCCAAAATCGGCATGGAGTTTCAAATCATGGGTGATCACGGAAAAGCGCCCGATAATCATACCACTGGCGCGGTGTACGACCAGATTCCCCCCAAGGTGAATGCGGCAAAACCTGCCGGACAATGGAATACACTGGAAATTATATTTAATGGGCCCATGCTGAAAGCCACCCTCAATGGGAAAGTGGTCCAGGACTTGAATTTCGATGAGAACGAGGAGCTTAAGTACCGGCTGCGCCGGGGTTTCATCGGCTTGCAGGATCATGCCCACTATGTAGCGTTCCGTAACATTCGCGTCAAGAAACTGTAATTTCCTTTAGGGCCTTACAGGAGACCGGTATCGTGAGATCAAGTGTTTGGGCGCATGCCAATCCCTTGATAAGGCGGGATATCCGCGGACCGCGCGCTTTTGAATGCGCCTCGTATGTCCGTGTCTCCGCCTCTCTTCAAGCCAAGATTCGAATGTTAAAAAGCAGACTCTTTGTGGCGATGGCGTTTACTTCCCTGCTGGTTCTTTGCTCCTGCCAGGATACCCGGTTTTTGTCCCGCTGGGTACCGGACGAATCTGGGTTTAATGGGGCGGTTAATGTGGTCACACGCTATATGGAAGGAGAGTACGGCATCGTCATCGTCGAAGTGCCCTATGTGGATGTATATGGCCAGGGGAAAGTGGGATTGGCACAGGTGATCATCCGCCGCCAGGAGGGCGAATCCGGAAACCGTATTCCGGTGTTCTTCCACGTTTATTATACGTTGGACATGGGGGTGGCCAAGCATTGGTGTGACCGGGGATGGGCCGTTGCCATGTGTATGAACACGGGGACGGGGGGAAGCTACCCCTTGGGGCTGGCTACGGGAGATGGCGTGAACCAGTCGCGTGCCACGTTTCAATGGCTTCGCCGGCTCCCGTATGTAGATCGCACCCACGTCCACGTGGATGGTATCAGCCAGGGCGGCTTTGTAGCATTGGATCTGGGCGCGGAGATGTTTCCTGTCACCTCCCTCACGGCCGATCATCCGCCCGTCAATTGGTCTTACGACATCGGATATGCCGAAGCGAATAAGGGGCCCGCACAGTACCCGGACGTCAGCATGGAAGACTCCCCCATTCCCCTCCTTAATTCCGTGTGTTACATTGCCGATTGGAATTACACCTACTATGGACTCGATTTTACTTCGGAGACCTGGTACAACCTCAGCCCTATTTCTTACCTGGATCGTATTACCTGTCCCGTATTAATCACTTGCGCGACCGGGGACATGCTGGTACCCATGGAACAAATGAGCACGGCCAATTTCCGCGCCTTTGATCCGGACAATTTCCCCTCGGGCTATGTCCGGGATTTTGACGCGTTAACCTTGATCCCCCAGGCCAAGATCACGTTCGAAGAGGCGTTGACGGAGGGCACGTATTTTATTCAGGTGCTTGATTTGCAAGAGGGCGCATTTGAGATCATTCCGAACTACTATACGGCTCCCGCTAAAGCCTCTCTTATTTTGCCCGACGCCGAGGACAAGCCCTGGAGCCAAGCGGTGCAATGGTCTCTGCTTTACCTTGATGAAGGCGCGCCTATGCCTTACTCCGGTCACACTCGCTACACCTGGGTGCTGTATCCTGACTCATTCACGGAGTATTACAAGACTCGCGAATTGTCCCCGGATCTGCTCAATGACGCCAAACTCCATCGTCTTATGGAACGCTATACATTGGCGTTGGAAAACCTGCCGCGCCTGGCCAACAACCAACTCGCCACCCGGCTCAATTTCCCCGATCTCGAGCAGCGCGACGTACTTCAGGGATTGCTGGACTATGCCACACTAAGTTCGGATCATGAACAGCGGTTGATAACCCTGTATAATGCGGGCGCCTTGAAGCCTCTGGGTTCCACGGTGTCGGTGGCAGCCCTTGAAGAGGAATTGTCCGTGTTCGCAAAATAGCGGGTTGATGGACGGGGCAAATTCTCATCTGGCGCAAACACGGGGTAGTTAACTGGCAGGAGTTTTGTTCATGTCCACGGATAGAATTATTTCTCTAAAGGCGGGCAACATTACGGTTGGCGTTAGGCTTATTCTCCCTGTTTTTCTGATTGTTTTTTTCTCCGGGTGCCCATCCTTTATCAAGGGTGTTGTGCCCAATGAATCGGGATTCGACGGCGCGGTCAGCGTCGTGAAGGAGGACACCGAAAGCGGTTGTGGGGTGGTGACCGTGAAAGTGCCTTACGTGGATATTCGCGGGGAGAAAAAAGAGGGGTTGGCGCGATTGGTGGTCTCAAAAAAATCCATCGCCTCCGGGAAACCCATCCCTGCCTTTTGCCACGTGCATTATGAAAAGAAAATTAGCGGTGCGAGACACTGGGCGAAACGCGGCTGGGCCGTCTTCACCGCCGTATACACGGATGAGAAAGGCGGCTATCCCATTGATGCGGCCGTGGCCAATGGCTACAACGAAGCGCGCGCCATCATCCAATGGGCGCGCCGCCTGCCCTTCATTGATCGGTCGCGCCTTCACATCGACGGTGGCAGCCAAGGCGGCTATATGGCTCTGGCTATGAGCGCCGATTGTTTTCCTGTTACCGCCACCACGGCAGACTGCCCCGTCGTCAACTGGTCCTATAACCTCCAATACTTTGAAGTCAACAAGCCGGTATCGAAATTCCCCGCCACGATGGACGATTCCCCGCTTCCCATTCTTTGTTCTGTAACTGGCCTTGCGGAGGTGTGCTACAAATCCTTCCCCAATGATCTCCGTGCAGACACCTGGTACTTCCTGAGTCCAATATCCTATGTCAACCGCATTGCGAATCCCGTTCTGGTCACCTGCGCCACGGGCGATATGCTGGTGCCGATGGAACAAATGACGCGCCAGCCTTTGCCCGCGCTGGATCCAAAACGTTTTCCAGAAGGCTACCAGCGCGCCTTTGATTCGCTCACGCCGTGTGAAAAAGCGCGTAAAACCTTTGAGGAGTGCATTCCGGAAGATCAGCGGGAAACCATTTGGGTTCCTTTACAGGAGAACAGCTTTGAACTTACCTTGGATATGTTTAAGGATGATAAAAACAAGCCCAAGAAACGGCCAAAAGAAATAGAAAAGCCCTGGAGCAAGGACCGCCAATGGTCGCTTTTGTATCAGAATGAAGGCCCGCCTACTCCTTGCGCCTCGCATATCAGCCATGAATGGTCAATGACTCCGAGCGCGTATGTCGCGCACTTTCAACAAGCCACGCCCGCACCTTCCATACTGAATGCCGCAAAACTGGAATGGCTGATGCGGCGCTACATCCATGAGTTGACGGATATGCCGATGCTCGCGGAAGGAAAACCTGCAAACCGTTTGAACAGTGCGCGCGTGGAACAGCAGGATGTTGTGCAGAGCCTGTTGGATTATGCCATGATGGGCCCGGAACACGAAGCGCGGTTGTTAGCGTTGTATGCGCAGTGTTCGCTGAAGCCGCTGGGCGAATCCATCACCACGCAACACTTGCAGCAACGGCTGGCGGAAATAAAAGCAAACCCTTAACCGAAAGGAAATGCGCTCATGAGCGTGGCGCCTGTGGCCATCCTGCTGGCGATGATCGCTGCGGAGGCCAATGAAAACTATGCCGTGTTCGAATCCGAAGGCCTGCGGTGCATCATCGGCAACAATGCCCAAATGGACAAGCACAACGCCCGCTATAACGGTGTTTTTTGTATCACCGCGCCCGGTGCAACTGAATCCCCCTTTGTGCAGGACTATGCCGGGTTGAACCTTGAGCATTACTTTGATGCGCGGCCGCGGCTTTCGGATCGCGATCTATTTTTCGAGCCGCGCGTCGCGCCTATGAGCTTCGCGCGGATTAACAACACCACGGCGGAACTGCATCAACCTGCAACTCCGTTTTTTAATGTTGAAAGCTGGACGCGCTTTGAAATCAAAGGCCCGCAGTATATTGATATGCAGTTCCGTTGCATCCCGCGTAAGGATGTCTTTCAAGGCGGTTTTTTCGGCGTGTTTTGGGCTTCATATATCAACGCGCCTGAGGATAAAAGCATGTACTTTCTTTCGGCGGGTTCGTCTCTCGATAAACCGCAATGGGTGCAATTGTGCACACAAAAACACGGCGTGGCCAGCAGTGTGCGCGGCGAGAATGACGTCCTTGAATTGCCCTATGCCGAGCCGGATGATTTGCTCTACGCCAACTCCTCGTTGTTCCAATTTTCCGAGCCTTTTTTCTATGGACGCGTGCGGGATCAGGTCTTGATGTATATTTTTCAGCCGGGCCCGGTGGTGCGCTTCGCGCATTCGCCCTCCGGCGGCGGGAGAACAGCTTCCGGCGACGACACAAACCCTGCGTGGGATTTTCAGCTTATCGTGCCCCGCTATGAGATTAACAAGGAATATGCGCTGAACATGCGGTTGGTGTGTAAACCCTGGGCAGGCCGCGAGGATGTTCTTAAAGAAGTGCGGAAGTATCTCGGACGATGAAAGACACACAGAGTATTCGGCGTGCGCTCCTGGCATGGTTTCATGCGGATGCGCGGGATCTTCCCTGGCGAAAAACCAACGATCCGTACAAGATTTGGGTTGCGGAAATCATTTTGCAGCAGACCCGCGTTGATCAGGGTTTACCCTACTATGAACGCTTTATCGCCGCCTTTCCGACCGTCCAGGCTCTTGCCAAGGCTCGTCAGGATCGCGTATTGAAGCTTTGGGAAGGGTTGGGGTATTACACCCGCGCGCGCAATATGCACAAGGCTGCAAAACAGATCGCTTCGCAATATCATGGAAAACTCCCGCAACAGGCCGAGATTCTCGCCCTGCTTCCGGGCATCGGCCGGTATACCGCAGGCGCTATTGCAAGCATCGCCTTTGGCGAGCGTACGCCCGTCGTGGACGGCAATGTGAAACGCGTGCTTGCACGCCTTTTTAATCTCGATGCCTGCGTGGATGAGCCCGCTGTTGAAAAAGAACTGTGGCGCATTGCGGAATCCCTCGTGCCGCCTCAGCACCCCGGCGATTTCAATCAGGCCATGATGGAGCTTGGTGCGCGCATTTGCACCCCACGCAAACCCTTGTGCGAGACATGCCCTATAGCCGCCCAGTGCGTCGCGGAAAAGCTTGGGGTCCAGGAAGAGCGTCCCGTGCGCCGCGCTAAGAAAGAAACACCGCACTATGAAATTGTCGTAGCCGCTATCCATCGCGACGGACGATACCTTATTGGAAAACGCCCCGAGGAAGGGCTTTTGGGCGGACTATGGGAATTCCCCGGCGGAAAAGTGCTCCCTGGGGAATCCCATCAGGAAGCGCTCAAGCGCGAATGTAAAGAAGAACTCGACCTCTCTGTTCGCATCGGTGGTCTTATCGCCACGGTGAATCATGCCTACAGCCATTTTAAAGTGACGCTCAGTGTTTACCGTTGCACTCTCCCCGATTCCGCCACACCGAAACCCAAGTTCCATACCGAATTGAAATGGGCGGCCCCGAAAGAATTCCGCACATTCAGCTTCCCCAAAGCCAACCACAAGTTCCTGCCGCTGTTGTGATATTACGTTTGGATATGTATTTCAAAACATCTTGAACGATACTGAGCTAAATCCTCCTCTTTTATTTCCTCTGGAGGAACAAGCCGGTAATGCTTTTCCATTCCTATTGCGACACCCGCTTCATTTTCTTCAAAAGCAAACAAGGCAATCAGATCGTTTTCCATAAACTGAGCTGCAATCGGCTTGCATAGAAGGTCTGGAAACTTTGCCACACACATGGTGAAGTCTTGCTCTATCTGGACTATGCCAAGTTGGTCTGAACCACCTTTGGCTTGTATCGGGAAGACATATTGAACGCCCCTTTGGTCAATGCCTACATAAACCTCATCCGTTTCAACTTGCCCCATCGTTGGGACGGTCGTCCGAAGATGGTTTTGCAGTGAATAACAGGTAACGCCGGTAAATATATCGATAAGTCGATTATATCGAATCTTGGCTAGGAGACCTTGTTCATCATCAATAGCATATTTTGTGATTATACCAGGAGTAGAATCCGGGATTTTTGTCTCGCCAAGCATAGAAGTTGGAATAATTCGAGCCAGGGTGGTTAATGCAAATTTATACTGGGCTTTCCCCGAAGGACGGATTACCCACTCCAAGCCTTCAGGGGCTTTTTTGCGTATGGAAGCGGGTAACGCTGAACGGTATCTGAAGCTATAAATAACATCTCCAATATTTTTAGGCAATTGAATTCCCAGTTGATGTGCGGTTTGAATAATGTCTTGCCGTTCGAACGAAACCTCCTTTGTCCCCTTTTTGTGTTTAGTCATGAAAATACGTTCGATTAATTGGACATAGCGATTTTTGTCACTACCCATTATCCCCGTTCCTTTCCTGGCCATTGAAGCACAACGACTTCTTCGCGCATTTGCTGCTTGGTCGCGGTTGCAAGACGCGTTCTAAATAGAACGATATCCATCACCTTATAGCCGAGCGATTCGGCTATCTCGGCCAGAATCTGTCCTGTGCGAATCATAACTTGGAAATAGGAAGCCTGGTCGCCCACTACATACCCAAGATAGGCACCAGGTTTTAAGAAATCTTTTAATTCAGCCAGATGTCTTGCCATTCCGCCAAAATACAGTTTTGTCACCTTCCCATATAACCGCTCAAAACCGGAAGTTTTCCCAAGATCAATACGCCGTTGTTCTATTTGTGCTGCGAGGGTTTGTACCGATGCGTTATGTTCAACCCAACGTTCATCATCGTCTCCCTTATAGACATTTCGCGTGTTGGAGCGAAGCAAGTTTTTTTTAAGCGTTTTGAGACCCGCTCTGTCCTGAACAAACCCAAGAATAACCGACTCCAGACGGGTTGTTCGCGAGTAATCTTTTTCATTGGGATATGGGGGAGAAGTAAAAACCGCATCTATAGAACGTTCTGTCAGAATGGAATCCATTTGCCGCGCATCCGCACATATTACCTTCGAAAATGCTTTGTTAACATTAGCGCTTCGAAGATCTTCCGACATATTTAGAATTTCCTGCATCCAATACTCTATAAGTGGAGCATCTTCCTTCTTTTGTTTTGTAACACCAACTTCAGGACCAAAATGAAGATTGCTTGATGCAATCAGCGCCTTGGCAAACGCTAATAATTCGTGATTCATATATGTCGAACCACTTTGATTACGTAAAGTCTCTAGCAGAACAAGTGCTTTGTGCAAAGGGCGAGGACTAATGGAATCTTTGAGGAGCAAGGCATGCTGTTCATACGGCAACGTACGAAGTACGGAAGTTTTAACCAGACTGTTTTCCGCTTGTTCTGCAACGCACCCCGCATGTTCTCGTAATCCATCCGGGTTTATTTTCCAATTAGTCTTCACGCTAGAAGCAAAATGTGCCATTGGATTGGCTTCTATGCCAATACTATTAATTCCAAGTATTTTTGCCTCAATGAGCGTTGTTCCCGTGCCACAAAAAGGGTCCAAGACCATCTGCCCGGATGGTACTGCGAATTTCGCTATGTATTCACGCACCAGATGAGGCGGATAGGAAAGAACAAAACGATACCAATCATGGAAGGCTCTATCCGATACACTCAATTTATTGGCACGCCCATTTGTCAATGACATGTTTCCGGGGGTAGGCGCAACTGCACCAGCAGGAAACAAATTAAGCTGGACATGAGGTATTACAGCACGGGCCACATTATTTCTCCATAACATCTAATGACGATATTCTATCGTAACAACATCACTTCGGACAAGGGAACCACAGGCTTTCAATGGGCAAGGCATGCAGGTTTTTGCCCAACGATATAGCTTCCCGCCCCATATATAAAACAACCCCGCGCACGAAGTGATCACCCAGTGTTTCAGCCAATGTCTGCAGCCCTTTGACATCCTCTGGATTCACCATGGATGCCGCTTTGACCTCAATACCCACCAATTGCCGTCCGCCGGGCGTTTCTAAAAGAAAATCCACTTCTGTTCCCTGGTAATCGCGAAAATGATATATACGAGGGCGTATCTGGCTCCACGAAAGTTGCTTCAGGAGTTCCATGGCCACGAAATTTTCGAGAATAGCGCCTCGAACCTTGTCATTCCTGGCATGCTGGTCAAACGTGAAGTCCAACAGATGAACAAGCAGTCCTGTATCGCACAAATACAGTTTCTCGGATTTCATCAAACGTTTGATCCGGTTGGTAAACCATGGCCGGACGGTATGGACCAGAAAAACGGCTTGCAGCAAGGTGAAATACCGTTTCAAGGTGATCTTATTCAGACCTGCATCGCGGGCTGCATCGGCATAATTGATCAGACTGCCTGCACGAGCCGCCAAGAGTTCCAGAAACTTTGGAAAATCGGCCAAGCCGGCGACATTTGAGAGATCGCGCACATCCCGAAGCAACAGCGTGTTCAGGTAGGATTCATACCACGCCCTGCGCCGTGCGGGTTCTTGCCTGGCGATAGCCTCTGGATATCCCCCAGGCACAATATGGTTTGTCCATAGATCCGCTGAAGCAGTGCGGCACGGTGGTATTTCCGGCAATGCATCCCGGAAAAGTGTGTCCACAAATGCTTCCTTGTACCCCAGCAATTCCCCTTGGGAAAGGGGCCACAAGGTGAGCAATTCGCTTCGGCCCACCAGCACATCGGCCAGTCGCGGAAGATTCAACATATGCGCTGAGCCGGTCAAAAGAAATCGGCCTGGCCGCCTATCCCGGTCCACTGCTTCTTTGATCGCCAGCAATAAATCAGGCGCACGTTGCACTTCATCCACGATCAGTGCGCCGCGATGCCCTTCGAGAAATCCTGCAGGGTCTCTTCGTGCCATCCCGAGAATACTGAGATCGTCTAATGTCATGTAGTCGGCCGGGTATGCATGCGCCAAAAGATGCTTTGCCAGCGTGCTTTTGCCTGTTTGCCGCGCTCCATTTAATACCACTACCGGGGTGTCAGACAATGCCGCCAAGACCTGATCCAGTAAGTTCCGGGGGTACATAACTGCCTCTCCTTTATAAAATGTATCACAATCTGTTACAAATTATAACAGCTTGTGATACTTTTTACAAACCCTTGCGCCACCAGGACATAGGAAAAATCCAGTCAAAGGATCACTACCGCCAGCGGCAGGCGCGCGCAATGGCCCAATCCGCCTCATCGTGGTGTTGAACGTTCACGCTCAGCCAGACCCCTTCGGGGCGGAGGTTTTCCATGAGCGTGTCCAATTCGTCCAATTCAGCGAAAATTTGCACACCTTTTCCGGCGGCCTGGCATCGCTTATAGACATGGATCCAATCGCTGGCCCGGCCATGGCCTGCCCCATACACCCATTGTATTGCGTTGAGTTCCGGGATCGCCAGCAGGCTGTCCAAGTGCCGCAGGGCGCCGGGCCCATCCAGATGATAGATGCACGCGTCCAGGCGGCGGCATTCTTCGGCAATCCCCGGCAGGAAGAATTCATCGAACATCTCTTTCGAGATCATGCATGAAAAATCATTCGACGGCACGTGCCATTTTCTTGAGGAGACGATGCCCGGCCATGTGGTCACTGCCTGGTTCGCCGCACTCAATTTCTCGAAATAGAAGTCATATATCTGGAAGAAAGCTTCCGTGACCTTTGCCAGCATCGCTTTGATTTCATTTGGATACAAAAGCAGGTCGGTGTTCAGTGCCATGGGATCACGAAATGCCGCCAGGGCGTCTCCGCCGGGATGCATGTCGGTCATGCCGACATAATAGAGGCCCTTGCCCGCGTCCAGCAGCGCATCGGTCATCTCGCGGAGTTTGCGCCAATAAAAATTGTCTTCGGAAAACCGGATATGATCCGTATTCGCCCAGTTCTCGATTACGGGCCGCGACCACGACGTGGTTTCCGTGTATTCCATTTCCTGGCCGAAAAATGCGCTGAACACCTCCGGTCCCAGGTTCGGCCATGCGATCGGCAATGCGTCGCCTCCGTATTCCGTGTTCATCACGGCGGCCATCGCTTCCTCCACCACCCGCTCCGTGTCCATCCAGCGCTCCCGATGCGTGGCGTAGCTTTTGGCCGTTGGTCCGGGATGCACTGGGCATTTCTTTGGCCATTGCGTGATCACCACGGGACGATCGAGTATCGCGCGATCCCAGAACGCGTCCTGGCGCGCGAGACGCCGTTCCCAATCGGGAATATGGTCAATAGGCATGACCATTGGTAATATCCGGCTATTCGGTTTCGAACATGGCTTTTTTCAGCCGGCGGATGGCTTCGGCGATGTCCGAAAATCCCCAGACGTTCCGTCCGACTGTCGAGCCTGCGGCGCCGCTTTTCACCACGTCGCGGATCATTGCTTCCGCTTCTTCCAGCGTATCGCATTTCGGGCCGCCTGCCGTCACCACCGGCACCGGCGCCAGTGAAATGATGTCGTGGAACGAGGCCACATCGCCGGTATAGGGCGTCTTGATCACATCGACGCCCATTTCCGAGGCCACGCGCACGGCGTAAAAGATGTCCTCCGGGGAGTTGCTGATCTGCGCCTTGCCGTTGTCATATGCCAGCGGATAGATGTGCGTGATGATCGGCATTCCGAACCGCTCGCCCTCGCGTACCACGTCCGCCAACTGCTTATATGCGGGGAGATCATTCTGCGTCTTTACATACACCGCCACCGCCAGCGCGTCCGCGCCCAGCGCCAGTGCCTCCTCCACCGTTACCAGTTCCTCCATGGCGGGGGCATTCGTGCGGATGGCCATCCGCTGAAGAATCAGCGGAATGCGTCCCGCAAACTTGCCCATATACCGCACCGCGGAACCTTTCAGCATCGTGATGGAACTTGCCCCGCCTTCGACGATCTGTTCTACCGTCCGATCAAGGTTTTTCAGGCCGTCCGGCATCCCGATTGCATAGTTCACGAGATGGTCCACCGCTATTGATAAAATCCTCCCGCTGGGATGACTGAATATACGGTTCAGTCGAATTTGTTTTCCAAGTGCACTCATGGTTTTCCTCCAAAGATAATGGGTGAGTGGGTATTCTACCCTAAATCGCGCTCCGATAGGGAATAGCCCACCCATGTGCGCGGATGCCCCTCCACGGCGCATGCCACGGCGTATCCGTCCAAATCCCACGAACGGAGCGACCAACGCGATGCGGCGGAAGTATCCCCGTTCAACGCGGCTACGGCCAGCACGCCCTGTTTATTCAGCGCGATCTCGTATTGGCTCAGGGGATACGAAAGCCCCGTGCCCACCGCCTTGGACACCGCCTCTTTCGCCGTCCAGAGCCGGTAGAACATGCGCAGCCGTTCGTCCAGAAACCTCTGAGTCAGATGTGCTTTCTCCGATTCTGAAAAAAAACGCCCGGCAATGACTTCATACCGCCGCTTCTCATCCAAACGCTCCACGTCCACCCCCACGTTAAATGTTTTCGTCACCGCATATGCGGCATATCCTCCCGAATGCGACATGCTGAAGGAGACTGTTTTGCCAAGTGTGGCATCCAGCGCGGGCTTGCCCGATTCCGAACGGACAAATACCATTTCCGCCGGTCCGATATTTACATATTTCGACAGAATTATCCGCAGCATCGCATGCGACAATACCTGTTGCCGCTTCTTCTGCGGGTTTTTCTGGTAATGCATTCGCGCAAATTCCATGGGCGTCACGTATGCCATCAGCCGCCGCTCAGTCTCCGCCGGCACCTCCAGCGAACTGATCCACACATGAATTTCATTGGAGGCAAGGGACAGTTTCTTCGGCGCAGGGTTCCATGCCCAAGACGACTTTTTGTGTGTAGATTTAGGCTTATTCATGTCTCTATCCTGACAGGTTCCCATGCATAAGCGCAAAAAAGAGAACACTCTGGAACGCATGAAATCGGGGATATAGTAAATCTCATCTCCTGCCGGGGTAGATTTTTTCGGGTCTTTACCGGGGGTATCGCTGACGCTCAACCCCCGGCTACTGTCGAAATACACCTTTGGTGTATAGGAAGAACGGGAGAATACATGGAGGTTCGTGGGTCGAGGGTGGAAAAATGTGCCTAACACCATGTTTGCCTTCCATTCGGAGAAACCATGGTGGATACCGTATTTAAAGATGTTGTAAGTGGATAGTAAAATGTCTGGGCTGACATTATCGAATTCCCGTTGGGAATTTTCACTCGTCTTTTGCGATTAGAAAATCGGTGTGAGGGCGCACTCTGCAGTTAATGCAACGAAGGATAGTTGGGGTGATCTCGAATTCAGGATGGCGCTTTCTATTTGAAGCGGAGGGCGTAGAGGTCGGCGTCGTTAAAGACAATGCGGAGGCAGATGGGTTTTCCGGCGAGGGCGGAGAGATCGCGGTGATCTTTCCAGGGGACGATGTGTTCGAGGTGATCGCCGAAAAGGTCGGTGGCGTCTTCGAGGCGGAATCCGTCGATGGGTGCGCCGTCAGGGTTTTGGATCTCGATTTTTATGCTGCCAGCGGCGGAGGTGGAGAAATTCAGTACAAGGTCTTTGCCGTCGAAGAGGATGGGCTTGGTGATGATTTCGCCGCCGCTTCTGGGGGCGTGGAGGGAGGCGAATCCGTCCATGCGCAGGGTGAACCGGCGAAGTTGGCAGCTTCTGCCGGTCCAGTAGCTTTCGGTGGCGTACACGGAGAGTTCGGTGATTCCGTCGTCGATTGCGGACTTGGTTTCCACGATGCCCCAGTTCTGGTAGTTGTCGCCGTAGGTCCAGTTGTCCTTGGTGCGCAGACCGGGCCGAATGAATACCTCGTCCCAGCGGTGAAAGATGGCGGCGTCGCGGCTGGTCATGAACAGGCCGTCGGTGACCGCGGATCCTTCGCGCGGGGACAGAGCGGCGCGCATGCGGCGGTGTTCCAGTTCCGGGAGGGCCTCGACGGAGGGTGTCCATCCCCGGTCGACGTAGCGCGTGGGAAATCCGAGGAAGATATGGGGGGCACGGTAGTAGGGGATGATCTGATTGGTGTAGAGTTGTTCGGCGGGTGCGCCGGGATAGGCAAGCCACTGACCATCGGTCCAGTGGATGAAATCCTGGGAAGTGGCGGTGCGGATATCGCGGAGCCCGTCGCGGAAGTCGCGGAAGTACACGCGGTATTCCTTGCGGGTCTCATCCCAGAATGCCATGTTCTGAGAATCGAACGCTCCCTTGGTAATCACGGGCTGGCCGTCGTTCATGGGCGACCAGTGGATGCCGTCCGGGGATTGAAACGCCAGTAAGCCGCCATCGCCTGCGCCGACGCATTTATACTTCGTTTCGGGTGGACAGTTTGGGTTGGTGTCTTTCACCGGAGTGAAATCGTGTGAAGAACCGCCCATCCAGAGGATGTTGTTGTCTTTGGAGCCGTTGAATTCGAAGAGACCCAGGCTGGGCTTGGTCCAGTGGATGCCATCGCGGCTCTCGGCGTAACAGGTAGTCATTTCATGATCCGCCGCTTCTCCTTTGAGTGTTTGTCCGCTCCCGCGGTAATACATGCGGTAGAGATCGCCGTCTTGAAAGACGGAGTAGTAATTACAGGAGTTTCCTTCCCACGGGGCGTCATGCACAAGCACGATTTCCTGGGGAGTGGGGGGATGCAGCCGCAGGGTGGCGCCGCCGGACATGTGCTCGATCAGATAATCGTCGATCATCAATTCCAAACGGGAGCCGATGGAGACGGGCTCGGCGGCAAGAAGCATCCCGGACATAATGAGCAATCCGACAGTACTGATCATAGAGTACAATCCTTCTGTTTTCTTGGTGGTGAGTTTCGCTGGGCTTCACCCACCGTTGGAGCATACACCGCTTGCTGGGATAAGTGCACCTTGTGATAAATCCGTGGGAGAGGGCATTGACAAGGTTGCGGGGGCAAATTCATAATGGAGTGTCTTCAATGTGCCCGGAGAGGGCGCGAGAAGGTGCATGTGCATGAGCCGGTTAAGGGCAAACAGCCTGCGTGTTTCTTTTGTGGTGGCGTGTATAGCGCTCTTTGCGGCGCCGCTTTCCTTCGCTGCCAGCAAGCAAGCGCCCCCCTATCGTTTCGAGCGGATGTGGCCGATGCTGTCGCAGCCGTGGTTTTTTAACGATCCCATCGATGTGGCCGTGCGGGGGAATGTGGTGTATGTATCGGACAGCCTGAACGGGCGGGTGAAGAAGTTCACGCTGGATGGTCAGCTTATTACGAATCTGGCGGTGGGCTATCCTTTCGGGCTGACAACGGATGCGGCGGGGAATCTGTATGTTGCGGATCAGGAAGGCATTTTAAAATACGACACCGCGGGTGCGCTGGTCCTTTCCATCGTAACGGTGGATGTTCCGGGAGAAGGGGAATCGGAGGAAGTGTGGCCGTCGGATGTGGCCGTGGCGGAGAACGGGGATATTTATCTGGTGGCCCGGTTCCGGATTCTGGTGCAGCAATATGATGCGTCTGGTCAGTTTATTCGTCAATGGGATGAAGGGCCGTCGAGTCAGGAAGGCGCGGAACGCAACGGGATTGACGTGGGTGCGAACGGCCGGGTCTATGTGTCGGATGTTTTGGGCAACCGGGTCAAGGTGTACACGCCGGAGGGGCAGTGGCTGTTTGATATTCCGGCGCCCGCGCCGCCGGAGGGGGCGTCAGGATTTTACGGACCCGCAGGGATGACCGTGGATGCCAGTGGTTTCGTGTATGTCGCGGAGCTATATAACGGGCGAGTTCTGCGGTTTACGCCAGAGGGTGTTTTGGATGCAAGCTGGGGCATTGAATCGCTTGCGAGTCCCGGTGGTGTCGGGGTCGATTCCACCGGGAACGTGTATGTGGCGGAGATCGCAGCGGACCGTGTTCAGAAGTTTTCACCGGACGGGCGGTTTGTGACGCAGTGGAGCACGGCAGGGAGTGTGCCGGGGATGTTCAGACGTCCTGAAGCCCTGGACATTTCGTTTGCGGGGAAGGTGTATGTGGCGGATACGGAAAATCTTCGCGTACAGGTGTTTTCGGAAACCGGGGAGTACGAGCGGGAGTGGCGTTTGACGGGAGATTTTGAGCCTGACCGGGGCATGGCTCCGGTGGGCATTGTGGTGGATGAAGGAGGTTTCGTCTACGTGTCCAATCAGGGAAATGAAGGGGAGCCCATCCTTAAATTCACATTGGACGGCGCCCTGGCGGGACAATGGGGCAATGAAGAGAATTTTTCCAATCCGTGCGGGATTGCGATTGACAGCGAGGGCAATGTGTACATTGCCGATTCGGGAAGTGATCCTGAGGCGGCCCGCGTGGACCGGGTGTTGAAATATTCGCCGACAGGGGAACTCCTGAAGGTATGGGGGCAGTTCGGCCATGGCGGGCCGAGCGCGGAGCATCCGGACGACCCCATTCAGTTTGCAGGCCCCCGGGATATTGCGATTGATGCAGAGGATAATGTGTACGTGACGGACGCGGAGAATGCGCGGGTGCAGAAGTTCACGAGCGAGGGGGATTTCCTGCTTCAGTGGGGCGAACTCGGCGAGGGATCGGGACAGCTTGCCGGCCCGCATGGGATTGACGTGGACAGCAGTGGCAATCTCTTTGTGGTGGATACCGATAATGTGGGCATCGCACGTGTGGAGGTATTTACGCCGGAAGGGGATTTCCTGTACTCGCTGGGCCGTGCGGGAGAGACCGGCGGGGAATTCAGCGAACCGAGAGGGATTGCCCTAAGTGCGGATGGTCGTATTTTTGTGGCGGACACGAGCAATGACCGTGTGCAGGCGTTTCGTCCGGTGATAGCAGACACAAAGAACCGGGCAGTACTCGTGGCGGGCGGCGGCGCCGATGCAGGGGGCGGATTATGGGCGCCGACGCAAATGCTCGCGAATTTTGCCTACCACACCTTGAGGCATCAGGGATTCGCTCCTGAAGACATTCATTATTTGAGTTCCGACAGGACCGTGGACCTGGACAATGACGCCAATACGGAGGAAGTGGCGGGGGATGCAACCGCCGTAAACCTTGAGCAGGCCATCACGAGTTGGGCAATGGAAGATCAAGCCGAAAGGGCGATTGTGTATCTTGTGGGGCCTGGCGGGGAAGCAGGTTTTCAGATCAATCCGGCGGAAACCGTATCGGCTGTTCAATTGGACGGATGGCTGGACACGTTGCAGTCTTCGTTGCCCGGTTCCGTAGTGGTGGTGTACGATGCGAGCAATGCGGGAAGCATTCTGACGAACCTTACGGGAGTGTCCGGCAAGAAACGCATTGTCCTCACGAGCGCATCGGGCAATGAAGAGGCGTATTTTGTCACCAATGGCACGTTGTCCTTCTCGAACTATTTCTGGCTGGGTCTTTTCAATGGACAGGATGTTCAAGACGCGTTCGATGCGGCGCGTGACGCCATGGGCGGTTCGGTGGCGTATCAGCATCCGCAACTGGATGCGAATGGCAACGGTGTGGCGAACGAACCGGAAGACTATGCGCTGGCGGCCGGTGTGGCGATCACAAGCGGCATTCCGACCTTTGACGAGTTTCCGACAATGGCCGCCGTTTCGCCTCCGCAGGAGCTTGCGGAAGACCAAACCACGGCCCTTTTTTCCGCCAGCGGCGTGGTGGATGACCGGCTGGCCATCGCCCGCGTCTGGGGGGTTATTACCCCCCCCGGCGGGATCAAGAAGGAGAACAAGACCATTCTGGAACTGCCGGGCTTTGATTTAAATCCCGGTGGCGATGGATCGTTCACGGGGTCGTTCCATCAATTTGACGAACCCGGAACCTATCAAGTGGACATTTACGCCATTGACGGCAATTTGAACATCGCAGCCGTCAAAAGCACCGCGGTGACCAAGGCGGGCATTCTGGCCGCCACGCTGGTGTGCAGTGTATGGGACGCGGACAGCGGGGAGCACACGCCTATTGTGAACGCCACCGTGACGATTAGTCCTCTTGGAATGTCCGTTACCGAAAATATCAACGGCGTCTATACCTTTGTCAGCGTGCCTGCCGGGACGTATGGGGTGTCCGTTACGGCGCCAGAGTATCAGGAGGACTCGCGAACGGTGGTGTTGCCATCCGGCGAAACAACCACACTCAATATTCCCCTGCACCGTTCCGCCACGCAGGAAGGTGAAGGCCAGAATGAGGGCGAAGGCGAGGGAGAAACGCCACAGTGTGCGTGTGCGGCTGGCACATATCACCCCGGTGGACCGGCTCAGGGATTGGGGGGCGATTTTCTTATAACAATGCTGGCGCTTCTGACGCTCTTGATCGCCGCGAAGAAAAGGGATGAAGAAAAGCACAGCGCGGCGTAGCCACAACCAGAGGGTGGTATCCTGATGAAGGAACCACCGATGAAATCAGGCTGGAAGCGGAGGGTAGAGAAGAAATTGGACCTATAAGCCTAAGGAACCCTATGCATTCGAACCATTAACCCGATAGCGATACCGATGAGATTAGGGGAAGGGGGTGTGGGTTCGGAAGAGGCATTATGTATAATTGCCGGGTGTGTTCTCGAAAAGCTTGGGTTCAATGAGACTCCGGGACCGGCTTCGGAGTGAAAGGATGAACGTTATGCGCGTAGGAATCGTGGCGGTTGTGACAGGGTTGGGCATGATGCTGGCGGGTGTGGCGGGGGCGGGGACGATATGGAGCATCGGGCATAATGATGGGAGCTACCGGGAGTTTGCGATTCCGGGGGCGCATGGGGAGTATTCGGCGGCGTTTCCGCAGGATGTGAAGTATGTGGCGGGCAAAAGCGTGGCGCGGAAGGAGTGGCCTTTTATTCAGCCGGGTCCTGCGGATGATTGGGCGGGAAGCAAGACGCATCCGTTCGTGGTGGAGTTCAAGGTGAAGAAGAAAGTGAAGGACGCGTGCCGCCTGATGGTGTATTTGTCGGATACACAGGGCGGGTCACCGCCAGTGTTGTCGGTGAAAGTGAATGATCAGGAATGCCCGGCGATTCAACTGCCGGCGGGAGCGGGGGATGCATCGCTGACAAATGCGAAGGCGGGACGGCCACTGGCGCAGCCGTTTGTGTTCCCGGGGAAATGGCTGCACAAGGGCATGAACACGATTACCCTGACAACTACGAGCGGGTCGTGGTTGCTGTATGACGCGGTAACGTTGGAGGCAGGAT
This sequence comes from Candidatus Hydrogenedentota bacterium, assembly GCA_029565395.1. GTDB lineage: Bacteria > Hydrogenedentota > Hydrogenedentia > Hydrogenedentales > CAILVY01 > CAILVY01. The sequence continues at coordinate 27,561 of JAKQOG010000173.1, forward strand.
TGCCGAGTGCGCCGGAGGTGACGCGGATTGCGGCGATGTGCACGCCGATGTTTAAAAAGGTGGATGGCGTATTGAAACAGGCGGTTCGTGTGGAAGTGCAGAATGTGGGGTTGGAAGGCACGGGACAATTGCGCTTGAAGGAGGTTGCGGGTTCGGAGCAGAGCGTGGAGTTGCGTCCGGGGGTGCAGGCGTGTTTCCTGCTGGTGACGCCATTCGCGGCGGCGGGAAAGCAGCGGGTACAGTTGACGGTGGGAGAGGCAACAAAGGAAGCGGAATTTGATGCGGCTGTGGAGAAGCCGTTGAAACTGTTTGTGGCGGCGTCGACGCATACGGATATCGGGTACACGGATTTGCAGGAAAAGTGCATGGAATTGCACGTGAACAACGCGATGATTTCCCTGGAGACGTCGAAGACGAATCCGGATTTCAAATATAACCTGGAAGTGTTCGCGCAGGCGGATTGGATCAAGGAATTGAAGCCGGAGGCCGTGCCTGCGCTGGAGCAGGCCATCCGCGATCAGAAAATGGGGTTGACGGCGCTGTATCTGAACATGCTGACTGGGTTGTGTTCGGGCGAGGAAATGATGTGGCTATTGCGGCCCGCGCAGACGTACGGGCGGAGTTTGGGCGTGGCGGTGGATATGGCGTCGCTGAATGACGTGCCGACGTCGGTGGGAACGCTGCCGATGTTCCTGAAGGCCGCGGGCGTGCGGTATTTCGCGGAGGCAATCAACGAGGACCGCGGGCCGGTGTTTTCGCATGCGGATGCGGAGATGAATCAATCGCCGTTCTGGTGGGAAGCGCCGGATGGTTCGCGGGTATTGGCGCTGCTGACGCGGACCTATTTCCAGGTTTGCCAGATCAACATGCAGAACAGCGTGGCGGCGATGGAGGAGGCGTTGCCGAGATTTCTTGGCCGGTTTATGCGTCCGGACTATCCGTCGGATGCGGTCTTTATTAATGGCGGGTTCGTGGACAATACGGTGATGAATCCGCATTACGCGGAAGTGGCGGCGGAGTGGAACCGCACGTGGGATTTCCCGCAGGTGGTTATCGGGACGCCGAGCGATTACTTCCGGTATGTGGAGGAGAACTTTGGGAATGACCTGCCGGTGTACCGCGGTGACATGGGGGTATTCTGGGAAGACGGTGCGGCGTCATCGGCGCTGGAGACTTCCATGGCGCGGTGGGCGAAAGCAGACCTGTGCACGGCGGAAAAATGGCTGACGCTGGCGGGGGCGCGGAACAAGAAGAGCGGGGATACGCTGGATACCTACGCGGGAACGTGGAAAGAGATTTTGTATTACGATGAACACACCTGGGGTTCGGCGGTGAGCATTAGCGATCCGAATAATCCGCAGACGGCGGGACAGTGGGTGCGGAAGGCATCCTATGCGGATCGTTCGTTGAAACAAGGCCGGGCGTGGGGCGCGCGGGGCGAGGATGCGCTTCGCCGGCTGGCGCATGCGGGAAAAAGCAAGGATGGGAACTCGCTGCTGGTGTCCAATCCGTTTTCGTGGGCGCGGGATATTGTGGTGACGCTGCCTGCGGGTGCGAAAGGGAAATCGGTACGCGATACAGCCACGGGTAAAAGCGTTCCGGCGCAATCCACGGCGGATGGCGGGGTGTGTTTTATGGCGGCGAAAGTTCCAGCGATGGGTTATCGCGTGTATGCGGTGGAGGCGGACGGCGAGGCTGGCAAGGCGCTGCTGAGCCAGGCGGGCGATGACTACACGTGGAAGACGGCGAACTATGAGATTCATATCGACCCGAAGACGGGCGGACTGGATCGGATTACGGAGATCGCGACTGGGAAAGAGTGGGTGGACCCGAAGGCAGGGTATACACTCAATCAGTTTTTATATGTGAAGGGCGGCACGAACAGCAGCTCGATGGTGCATCCGAATTCGCCGTTATGCACGGATCTGCAATTCATCACGCATGAAACGGCATCGGTGAGCTTGGCGGAGAACGGTCCCGCGCGAGCGGTATTGCATATACAGAGGAGCGGTGCGAACGTATCGGCGGTGGATACCGATGTGGTGTTTCATGCAGATGGGACACTTGATGTGGTAAATGTCCTTCACAAGCAGGAAACGCTGGAGAAGGAAGCGGGCTATTTTGTGTTCCCGTTCGGTTTGAACGCGCCGGATGAAGCGCGGGCGTTTATGGAATTGCCCTATGGGATGGTGGAGGCGGATACGGAGCAGATGCCGGGGGCATGCCGGGAATGGTATTGCGTGAATACCTTTGCGGCGGCGGGCAATGCAACCGGCTCGGCGTATGTTGCTTCGCCGGACACGCCGCTGTTCTGCGTGGGCGATGTCAACCGCGGGCTGTGGCCGGGCCGCATCAACGGCAACCGGCACGTGTTGTATGCGTATGCATTCAATAATTACTGGCACACCAACTACAAAGCATCTCAGGGCGGCGATATCCGGTGCGCGTATTCCGTAAAACTGTCCAATGCGCCCTTCGATCCCGTGACCGCTACTCGGTTTGGCTGGGCGCGTGTGCTTGATATGACGCCAGGACGCACCGGCGCAGTTGCTGCGGATTCACCCGGTGCGGCGGAACAATCCTTTGCCGCACTGGACAAGGGGCCAATCGTGTTAAGCGAGTTGTTGCCGGTGGAAGGGGGCGTGCTCGTGCGGTTGTACAACCCGAGCAGGGAAGCGGCGCGGACGCCGGTGAATCTTCGCGGCATTACGCCGAAAGCTATCTTACTCACGGACCTGCTTGGTCAGAACGGAAAAGCGATTGAAGGCGGCGGCAAAGTGACCGTGCCCGCACGGGGCATCGCGACAGTGGTGCTTACCTTAAAATAACACACAACGTTTTTAACAGCATTTACACTGCGGGTTACCAACGCAAGGAAAACCCGGCGGTGGGGCCGTGGATCGTGCAGTCCACTTGGATATTAAATTGTTCGTAGAGCATTTGCGGGAGCGGATAATGCCAGACCCCGGGAACGAAGAACCCTGCGGCTTCTTGCCGGTATTCAAAATCTATGAACCGATACCCAATGAAAAACTCCATATGTTCAGAAATGCGGCAGGAGAGATGGGTTTCGAGATCAGAGGTAAGTTCAGACCCTATGCCAAATCCACTAAACCGCGCGCGGGCTGAAATACTCCATACATCGGACAGACAGAAGCGGAGCATACCGCCAATCAAAGGATCGTAAAAATCCTTGTCGCAATCGATATATCCCACATCCATGGCGAAGTGCGAGCGGACTTGTAGAAGGCGGAACCCTGCAAGCACGTCGAAGCTCGCTTTTTCATTTCCAACACGCCAGAAGGCCTGGAGATCGGTGATGCTGCACTGGATGCTGTCTAAGAGCGGCAGGGAATAGGCGCCATAGTACGGCGAGTAGGAGGTGTGTCCGGTGTCCTGGATGTTCCCATAACAAAGATCGGCGCTGACCCCGAGACATCCCCGCCGCGCGGTAAAATGCAGGAGCACCCCGCCGCGGGTTCCTTCGAGAATATCCTTCAAACGCAGCCTCTTGGTGATTACGCCCAATTCCGTAGCGACGCTTCCGGTGAATTCGACAGGAAACCACCCGCTGGCCGACTTATCAAATTCCCAGGTTTTATGTTGAACGGTTACTTTGTGCGGCGGGTTTTTTTTATTTTCCGGGTGTTTGGGGAGAGGACATGCGCCATTTTGCCTGGACGCCGAGGGAACTGTTTTGGAATCCGGTGTATTTACCGCCGAGGCCGAAGCGCCGCCAAAGAGGAAGGCGCACACTATCCACAGACGCGGCACAGTGTATATGCCCGCGATCCGGTGAATCATCCGTCCCCTTGGTTGTAAATACCGCACAGTTATCCTCCATGTTGCTCTACATTTGGCGGCAGGATATGTTACAACACACCTCCGTGCGGGCATCATTATTTTAATTGATGGGACTATGATCCGGACGGTTTTGTTTCGGAGGGAATAGCCTTCCCTACTCTGGGCCGGTTTGGCAACCATAACAATCGCCACCGGCGGCGCAGGTGAAGGAAGAGCCCGAGGGTAAGCGGGATACCTGTAAGGTTGTGTATATCGATGCAAAGATGCCTTGGCGTATATTCCGGATTGTAACCGCCGGGGAGCACTAGCCAGCCAATCAATCCAGTAATCAATACGATGGAGAACAGAAACAATAAGAGAACCTGTCCCTGCAACAGTTTAAACCGCGCCAGGTGGCGTTTAATGATGCGCCAGTGAATGTGCAGATGATGCACACTATAGAACAAAAAGAACAGCGCGGCAACGCGGTGTAAGTCCCGCCAGTACGCCTTGGAGATTCTTGCAAATACGATGGCGTGCGCCCCATGGCCGATATGAAATTGGGTGAAGAGGAGTAATCCGGAGGCGAGGATTGCTATCGACGCAAGTAATAATGAACGGTTTAGGTGATCACGATGCTGCCCAGGTTTCATAATTGATCTCCTGATTTATTAAAACCAAGGCGTTGGCCCAGTTTGCGAAAGGCGCGTTCCCGATCTGATTCTTCAGAAGCCGCTTTTACCGCATAGCCCATGTAGGAAACACGGAGATCGCTGCTTTCATGGAATTTTAAGCGTTCACCCAATTCTCGGAAGGAGATTTTGCCCTGCACGCGCCGGCGCAGGTTGATCAGATTCCGGATCATGCTTCCCCTGGCGGATAATCCCCGTTGTTCCTTATGGATTAGTTTGGCAGAGGCCATTGCGGCACAAAGCTCTTCCGGGGCAACAAACATTTCCCATACATGGCTGCGGGGCTCGTGCTGCGCGGTAAACGGCCAATCTTGCAGAATTTTAATGACGATAAAATAACTGGCCCAGGTTCTATTAACCGTGTCGTAGAAAAAAAGACCGCCGTCCTTGAGCACCCTGGATATTTCCTGCAGCACTACCTGGATATCATCAACATGTTCGAGCACATCGCAGCAGAGCACGATATCAAAAGAGGCGTCTGGAAAGGGGAGGTGCTCGCCACACCCCGCTCGATAATCGATGTTTAAACCATTTTCCAAGGCATGGTTGCGCGCACAATCCAATGATTCTTCCGCGGGATCAACACCCTTGACGGAATAGCCTGCTTTGGCAAACTCCTCGGTGAGGAATCCACCTCCGCATCCCACGTCCAGGACTGTGTTTAAGGAGTAATTGATTCCCCTGTGTACATCTAAAATGCGCAGGAAATAGGCGAAGCGAATGGGATTAATAAAGAACCGCAGAGTGGCTGGACTCTCATTGTCGTCCCACCAGACATGTCCTTTGTATTTGTACATTTCATTATCGATGGCATAGGGCGGGGTCATATCTTCTTCCTTTCTTGACTGACTCTCAGTCAATTTTGTGATAATACGTTTGCTTTTGAATATTTTAAGAATTATGGGGTGAAGACCTCGTTTTGGCCTAAGATGCGGGTTAGTGCGATTTCGGCGGTTGCACGAAATCGCTGTAACTGCACGGGATCCTCGCTCAGGCTGGGCACATGTAAAACGCCGGTCACCCCGCCTAAAAAGAAATTAATGGCATCCTCGGGATTGGAGACGTGGAAGCAGCCTTCTTTAATCCCTCTTTCCACCAATGTCAGAAGATGGCGTTGTATAATTCGCGCCGTCGTGCCCATCAGGCGATGGTGCAATAGTGCGTTTGAATCAAGGTGGACGAATGTAATAAGGCTCCGGTGTGCAAGCACAAATTCAAACAAGGCGGCCAATAACTCTTGCAGTTGCCTGGCCGGGTGTATGCCGGTCTTTTCGACAATCTCCCTCAGTTGCACTTCCAGCGTTTGGACGGTTTTATGGACGATAGCTTCCAGAATATCTTCTTTGGATTTGAAGTGGTAATAAAAAGTGCCTTGGGCGACACCTGTCGTGCGTACAATGTCGTTGACGCTGGTGCCTGTATATCCATTTTCCAAGAATAAGCGTTCCGCGGCATCGATAAGTTCTTGACGCCGTTCTTCTTTATTTTTGGATATCCTCACGAGCCAGCTCCTATATTGACTGATGTTCAGTCAGTATATGTTTTTCATATTGCGGAGTCAAGCAAATTTTGGTATTTTTTAATTTTTTTGCTCAAAACAATGAATTATGATAAAATATTGCAAATTATCGTAATAGTACTCATTTGAAAATTTCTATGAAACTGAGGAGGGTATTTCCGTGGAGTATCGTTATCGTAATTCATTTGTCTGTTTCACAGGCGGGTTGATTCTGTGCGTTGGTTTTCTTATGTCTTCTGTTTCACAGGCGCAGTGTCCTTCCGGGCAGAAAGACTATGACTTTACACTCGGTTCCTTTGCCGTGGTAATGCAAACGTTCTTGCCCACGTGGTTTACGGATAGCCGGTGGGATGATGTGTTATATCAGCAAGGTCCGTACTTTGTTGATCTGGATAATGATGCCAATGGAATTATGGATGATGATCATTTTGATTTTCTTGCAGCAGTGTTGGATGGAACGCCCACTTCGTTAACTGGTGTCCCGCAAGAAAATATTGATACGGTGCGAAGCGCGTTTGCCTCCAACCGCGCCTATACGAGCACAATAGAGTTTACTTTGCCGCGGGTACAGGGGAAAGTGTTCGGCATAAAAATTTATGATGGTCCGCTGACCACGGGCGGCTCGATTTCATTGCCGTTTGTTGGGGAACAAACCATACCGAGCTTATGGGAGTTGTTGAATGATGAGAGTCCGGTATTCAAAGAAGGATTGCTAGATTTGATATCGGGCTACATGACCATTGGCGATGCTACCAGCGTGGAGCACCTGCGGAGCATGATAGGGGTCATTATTGAGCGCTTTATAGTGGATAAATTGCCGGAGATTCTGGCGAACTTGAAAAGTGCGGGAGCCCTTCAGGATTTAGCGATCAACGAGGAGATCAATTGGGAGGGATATGAAAAACCTGTTGCCAAGAGTGTAAAAGGGGCTCCAGACCTTAACTTCACCGTTACAATCAGCGGTTTTGATGTGAATATCATTATTGCCGGGTCGGATATTGACACGGGCGTGAATACGTTTATCAATAATTTCTCGTGCACGAATTATTCGTGTCAGTCTGCGATTCTGGGGGCTGTAGGCGATCTCAATGGCGATGTCACGGCAAACGGAACCTCTTATGTAAACGCGGGTGGAGACCGGCAGGGGTTTATGCTGAATGAAGGTATTGTTGACCCGCCGTTGGAGATCACGCTTCAGCCGCTTTCGCAGACAGTGAATGCGGGCGATCCTGTAAGCATGAGCATTGCGCATGTGGGCGGCCAGGATGGCGGCACCGTGTTGTATTTTTGGGATCTGACGGATGCGGAATCGTTTGAGGTGTTGGGAAATGTGGCCATGAGTCGTGATTTCACGATCCCGTATGCGGTGCCCGCTAATGCAGGCTCATACACGGCCACGATTTGCGATGGCTTGTGGACGCGCAGGTCGGATTTGGCGGCGTTGGCAGTAAATGCGGTCGAATTCCAGATTATATCGCAGCCGTCAGGCGGCACGTATACGGAAGGCGAAAGAATTACGTTGATGGTAAATGTGACAGGCGGCGAAGCCATCCCGAGTTTCGACTGGCAAATGGACAGCGGCGGCGGTTTTGTTAGCCTGGGCATTAATGCTTCCGGGATCGAAATACTAAATGCCACTATAGCCAATAGCGGAAATTACCGGTGCGTGATTACGGGAGTGCAAGGCGGCACATCGGCGCAACTGATTTCTGACACTGCAACGGTTATGGTGAATCCCGTGGGCGAAGGCGTTGTGGAAGGCGCGGTGGAAGGGCAAACCGAAGGGGAAGGTGCAGAGGAAGGCGCGGTTGAAGGGCAAACCGAAGGCACGATTGAAGGTGAAGGATGTATATTGGACACCTGTCCCGACTTTGATGCGGAAGGAACTGCGTTCTATGTGCAGCTTTCATCGTTATTGAGTATCGAAATCGACTGGACCATTTCGGATATAGATAATTCGATAATTCCGGATAGCTGGGAAGTGGCGTTGTTCCAGGCGGTATTGTGCCGGGCTGGAGCGCCGGACCCGGATCCCACGGTATGTACGTATCTTTCCAATTTGGATATGTTGCGCACGGAACCCAATTATGGTTTGATTCAAGATGTTGAGCATGTTGTTGTAGCGTTATTGTCTATCAGCACCGAGATGCAAAACACAGTAAAAACACTTGGTTTGATCGGGCAGTATGATGTGGCCTTAATGACGGTTAAAGCCCCAGGAGAACCCTTCTCCGCTCAAGGTGATCCCGATGGGGACAGTCTTGACAATCTTTCGGAGTTCAGCGCCACTGTTGGGGCTGGTCTTGGCCGTGCTGACTATGTGTTTATTGCTTTGACGCCGAATCCTTCGGAAGGTCAGATTGAAGGCGATGTTGAAGGCGCCGTGGAAGGTGAAGGTGTCGTAGAAGGTGTTGTTGAAGGACAACTTGAAGGCGAAGGTGTGGCAGAAGGCGTATTAGAAGGTCAGGAGGAAGGTGAAGGCGCCGTGGAAGGTGAAGGTGTCGTAGAAGGTGTTGTTGAAGGACAACTTGAAGGCGAAGGTGTGGCAGAAGGCGTATTAGAAGGTCAGGAGG
>JAKQOG010000175.1 GCA_029565395.1 Candidatus Hydrogenedentota bacterium
GATACCATTCTTCCTGTTTCTCCATATGCTTCTCCTTCTGTTTGGAAAAGCATATGTTCGCCGATTCAGATCTCTAATTAGCTCCGCAGTAAACGATGTCCTGGCACTAAATTCAGTAAACGATGTCTTGGCACTTGTCACATACCCGATAAGAAGAAACGGGAGCGCAAAGAATGGGCGATTGAAATGTCCGGCTTACATTCACATCGCGCCGCCATTACAAGAACGTTGTCAACCGGATGGAAACAGCGGCTGGCATTGGGATGCGCGGTCTTACACGAGCCCCCCATCATATTCCTTGATGAACCGACTTCCGGTGTGGACCCCATCAGCCGGCGCCAATTCTGGAATCTGATTTATGACATGTCGAACCGGGGAATCACCGTTTTCGTAACCACGCATTACATGGATGAGGCGGAATATTGCGATGAATTGGTGCTCATATACCGGGGCATCGTGATTGCACATGGCCGTCCAGAGCAGCTTAAACAGGAACAAATGCGGGAAAGTATTATCGATGTGCGTTGCGACCACCCGCAGGACGCAATGGAGTTGATTGAATCCCTGGAGGAAGTTCAGGAAACGGCGCTATTCGGGCGGGGTCTGCATGTGGTCACTCAACATCCTGACGCCGCAATGCCAGTGATCCGGCAATCGCTTCAAGACAACCACTTCACGGTGCGCCGGATTGAGGAAATTGTTCCGTCGTTGGAAGATGTCTTTGTATCGCTGGTGGAGGCACATGATCGCACCAACGGGCAGGCGAAGGAGTATCGGGCATGAATCCACGGCGCATTTGGGCGGTGGCCCGCAAAGAATTCATCCATGTGTTTCGGGATTGGCGAAGCCTTGGAATGGCCATCGGCATCCCCGTACTGTTACTCACACTGTTTGGGTATGCATTGACCTTGGATGTGGACCGCGTCCCGCTGATTGTGTGGGACCAGAGTCAAACCACCACTAGCCGTGCCTTTCTGGAGGGTTTTCGCGCGTCCAGGTATTATTCATTTCGGGGAAGCGTGGACCGCTACAGTGCGATTGAACATTCCATCGACAACGGAGATGCGGTATTGGCATTGATTATACCCCGCGACTTCGCGGCACAGTTAGACTCCGGGAGATCCACGGCGGTACAACTTATTGCTGACGGGAGCGATTCCAATACAGCGACCATTGCGATCGGGTATGCGGAAATGATCACACATGCCTATAACCAACAGATTCTTTTGGAGCATTTGCAGCGTGCAGGAGCACAGCTTCCGCATGCCCCGCTGGATGTGCGCGCCCGTGTGTGGTTCAACGAGGATTTGGAGTCGAAAAACTTCATTGTCCCAGGACTGATTGCAGTAATTATGAGCATGATTGCCGCAGTCTTAACATCACTGACCATTGCACGGGAATGGGAACGGGGCACCATGGAGCAATTGATCTCCACACCCGTAAAAGCACCGGAACTCATCTTTGGAAAAATGATTCCCTACTTCATCATCGGTATGGCGGACATGCTCCTCGCCATGGCCATGGGCGCATTTTTATTTCATGTTCCCTTCCGCGGCAGTTTAACCCTGTTGTTTGGGATGGCGGGCATTTTCCTGCTCGGTTCGCTGGCACAAGGCATGTTGATCAGCATCGTAACCAAGAATCAACTTATCGCGGGGCAATTGGCGATTATCAGCACCTTCTTGCCTGCATTTTTGTTGTCCGGTTTCGCCTTTTCCATCTCCAACATGCCCACCGCCCTGCAATACCTCACCTACGCGGTGTCCGCGCGTTACTTTGTCACCTTGATCAAGGCCATCTACATGAAAGGCGCAGGGTTGGAGTCACTGTGGATCGAAGCAGCATTACTGATGGTCTTCTGCGTCATTTTATTGTCCCTGGCCGTGTTGAAATTTAAGAAGAAACTGACCTGAGAAAACCGCCATGTTTGAACGTGTTCAGCAAATGATCATCAAGGAATTCACGCAGGCGTTGCGGGATCCAAAAATGCGTGCCATTGTGTTTGTCGCACCGCTAATTCAACTTTTCCTGTTTGGCTATGCCGTTTCCACAGACGTTAAAAATGTCAAGTTAGCCGTGCTGGACCTGGACAACAGCATAGAGAGCCGAGAGGTCATCAGCCGTTTCGAGCATTCCGGTTACTTCCAAGTCGTAGAACGGATAACAGAAGAAAACCGCATTGCGCAGGCCCTTGACATCGGATCCGTTCAAGCAGTGGTGCGATTCAATCACGGGTTTGGAGCAGAGCAGCAAGCCGGGCGCACCGCAGAGATGCAAATCCTTCTGGATGGAACAGATTCCAATTCCGCGCGGATTATCATGGATTATGCGGGCCGCATTGCGCGCGCCTACACCACAAACCGGCTTCAAGCAACCATTGTGCGGCTTACCGGGACCGCCAAAGCGCTGGAGCCGGTGTCCTTGGAAAGCCGGGCTTGGTTTAATGAAAACCTGGAGAGTCGAAATTTCTTCATTCCCGGTGTCATTGCCACACTCACCGCATTGATCACCTTGATCTTGACCAGCATGGCGGTGGTTCGAGAAAAAGAAATCGGAACGTTGGAACAGATGCTCGCCACCCCCATCACGCAATTGGAGTTCATGCTCGGGAAAACAGTTCCCTCGGCCATCATCGGCTATATCGATGTCGCGCTTATCACCCTGGTGGGTATTTATTGGTTTGACGTGCCCATGCGCGGAAGCCTGCCGCTCTTGTTCTTGAGCGTGACCTTCTATCTGATGAGCACCATCGGCGCGGGATTGCTTATCTCCACCCTGAGCCAAACCCAACAACAAGCCATGATAAGCATCTTTTTCTTTTTCAATCCCGCCATGCTGTTATCGGGTTTTGTATTTCCCATTGCCAACATGCCCGAACCGATTCAATGGCTGACGTATTTGAATCCACTTCGTTACATACTCATCATCGTTCGGGGTATGTTCTTAAAAGGGATCGGCATAGACATCCTTTGGCCACAACTCCTCGGCCTGCTCGCCCTTGGCGTGGCCACGCTTACCCTCGCCACGCTACGCATGCGGAAAACGCTGGCGTAGCCGGGGTTTTCGTTACTCTGTTTCAATAGCGACGACTCTTATTGCAGTGCGTTCTTAACCGATTTTTCGATCTGTCCGCCGCGCGGGTCATCGGAAATGATTGTACCATCGGGATCTATCAGAAAAATGGTTGGAATGCCGATGACACCATACCGCTGTGCAATTTGATGATTCCACATCCCAATATCGAGAACTTGCGGCCAATTCAGTTGGTTCTTTTCCACATAGTTCAAGGCGGTTTTCCGGTGTTCATCCGAGCATACGCCTATCACAACCAAGCGTCCATCCTGTGTGTATTGATCCGCGATCTTTTTGATGTTGGGCATTTCTTTCCGGCAGGGGCCGCAGGTGGTTGACCAGAAATGCAAGAGCACGAATTTGCCCCGGTAATCCGTTAGCCGAATGGGTTCACCCAGCAGTGTTTGTGCTGTAAAATCCGGCGCGTTTTCACCGCTGGCCAATTGTTTCGCTTTGTCGGGCGGCTCAAGAATCACTTCGCCGATATCCAAAGGACTGTCCAGCGGATTTTGCACCGCAGGCACGTCAATCGTTTTTCGCCCTCGGCCTACCGTTGTACGGTACCCCTTGCCTTTATCCAATACCGATGCATGAACTTGCAATTCATAGTGACCGGGGATCATCTCCGCTATAAGAAAACGGCCATCCTCTTCCATGTGTATCGAATATTTATACTGATGACGGCGCCAATCCTGCCCAGTGGGCGTGGCGCACCAATCGCGGAACCATCTTCGTTTGGCTGCCTCATCCAGATCCTTCGGCACCGGCACGGGCTGCGGAATACTCCACACATCTCCTCCCACCAAATTCTTGGGCGGCGACCACTCTTGTGGCGCGCCCTCCTCCGGCTCGTTCCCCCCTTCGCCTGAAGCGAAAGGAACCGCGCCTTGTGAAGTGACTATCTTTCCGCAAACCGGTATTCCCGCGCCTCCCGCAGTGACCTGGGCCGTTTCTCCGGAACGCACCGAAAAATAACAGTCACAATGCCAGGAACCCTTTACACTTCGTTTGACAAGCCAATCCCCTTCTGTCAACGCATCCATGACAAAATGACCGTCGTCATCACTCCTTGCCGTAGCGCGAAATATCAACGTCACATCGGCGTCCGGCAAGTCCAGCGTGCTTTCCGCATCAAGTCCCGTTTTCTTTTGCGGTTCGTTTCCCAACTTCACGGTTCCCTCGACACGCCCCCACGGCTTCAAGGAAAGACTTAATGGAGCTGAATACTCATTAATCCCCACATAGGCATAGCCTTGTTCATGCACCACCATGACCGCCAACGGTTTTTTATATAACGTCATGCTGAACCGCCCATCCTCGCCAACCTTAATCCCCTCCTTGCCACCGGCATAGCAGCTATATGGCTTTTTTTTTGACAGCGACACGCACAGGCGCCAATTCCCGCCGAATACCATGGCGCCGGTTGCCGGTGTGCCATCATTCAGCCTGACCACACCCTCCACTCTGATCTCCTCGATAGAATGCGGCCGGAAAAAGTACACAAGCAGACTTCCCCCTGCCAAAACAACCAATAGAAGAACGATTACTATCCAAACCCAAGCCTTGCCACCAGTATTTTTTCTCATGTTCATGCTCCACGCCCGTTTATGCCCATCTATTTCGAGAACTTGTGACAATCAGTTCATTACCGCCACACACCGTAATTTATCGCATATTTGCCCCATAAAATGCACCTGAGCCTCCACCTGCACATGCCGCACAAGCAGAATGGCTTCTCTTTGATCGCATTGGGACAAAACCTCTCCCTCCCCACTGTTCCTGAATAGCCATATTTGTTATGCTGATGCACCATAAGGAGAATTACCATGATTTCACGGCGATCTTTTCTGGGAACATGTGCAGCGTTGGGTACGGGTTGTGTATTGAATGCTTGGGGCGATGATCAGTCGTCCAACAACTCCTCCTATCCGCGAAAATTCCACCTGAGCGTATCCACGGAAGCGCTGGATGCGGATCCCGGACTTCTGGAGGTTGTGCGGGATGCAGGCGTAGCCGATCTATGGCTGGGCGCATTCTTTTATGGGCAGTGGCCGTTTCCCATCGAGAAAATACAGGAATGGCGGGTGCGGATTGAACAGGCGGGCATGGGCGCACATATCATCAACATCCCGCTGGGGCATCCTGGGGATTCCCTGCAATCGTCCGCGGACGGATTCCCCATAACCCCGCCCGGACGGTGGCGGCCCGCCATGCGCCCGGACGGCACATGGTACTTGGGCACGTCACATCATCCTCCCGCCACGGAGGAAAATCAGAAGGCGCTGATCGAAATTCAGAAGCTGGGGGTCAAGCGGGTCTTCCTGGATGACGATTTCCGCCTGGCCATCAGCCCCGGCATGATTGGCGGGTGCTTTTGCAACGAACATAAAAAACAATTCCTCGACAGCCGCGGGTATGCCGAAAACCAGTGGGCGGAGCTATTGGACAACGTAAAAACCCGCACCCTCACGCCCCTATTGCGCGCGTGGGTGGAATTCACCTGCGATCAGTTGACCGCATGTTTTCGCGCCCAACAGCAGGCCGTGCCGGATATCCAACTGGGCAATATGGTCATGTATTTCGGCGCGGAAAAAGCGGGAATCCGCTTGACCGATTATGCGAATGTTCCCCTGCGCGTGGGGGAGCTGATGTTCAATGATGACAGCTTTAATAAACTCAAAAACAAAACAGCGGAACTGTTTAGCTGCCTGTTCCACCGGCGGTTCGTATCGCCGGAAAACGCATTCAGTGAAACCACCGCTTTTCCATCCAAAGAACTATCCGCCGCGAATATGGCGGCGAAATTGACCATTTCAACAATTGCCGACGTGCGCAATACGATGTACATGTCGGGGGTCCAAGCCTTTCCGAAAACGCATTGGGAAACCCTGAAACCCGCCATGAAACATCAGGCACAAGTACACGAAAAACTGGCTGGGCACATTCCCCGGGGACCATTCAAACATTATTGGGGCGAGGCAAGCCGTTATGTGGGCACTGATGAGCCCTTCAGCCTGTTTCTGGCGGCCGGCGTGCCCTTCGAGGTAACCGATACAGTGTCCGGAGACGGATGGACCTTCCTTTCGGATGATGACGCGCGGCATCTCGCAAAACAGCCCCTCCAATCACCCCAAGGGAGATTATTGGTCCGGCCCAGCGCCAAATCCTCGCCCAAGGGGAGCCAGAAAATCGAAGAGACCCCTGAGTCCCTGTTTGCCTTTAAACGGAAAATTCTCCCACAACTAAGCGGCGTCCCTTATGTGGAAGAAGATAAGCCGGTGGTGTGTGCGTGGTATCCCACGGCGCGCTCCGTGTTATTGTGGAATCTATCCGAAGATCGTGAAGCCTTCACGGTCCGCATCGGAGAAAAACAACGCAGTATCACGCTGGATGGGCTGGCTTCGGATGTCTTGGACAATATTCCAACATAAATTACCATAACATCCATAAAACGGAAGAAGAAAAAGACATGAAGAACATACGCCGAAAAGATGACGAACAACGGGATCTTCTTCCCGAATATAATTTCGATTACTCCAAAGCCGCCCGGGGCAAGTACTACAACCGCCTACAGGCCGAAGGCTCAAACATTGTTGTACTCGAACCGGATGTCGCGAAGGCATTTCATGACTCCGCAACGGTCAATCAAACATTACGAACACTTCTCAAACTTGCCCATACAACACAACGTCTGACTAAAAACCGTGGCCGGTAAAAAACCTCACGATTATATCTTGAAGAAGAACGTCTTTTCAGAAAGGCATTAACGCTCACCAGCATAGGATAAAGACGCAATGGAACGTAATTTCATTTTCACTTCTTAATGTTCTCAGCGCTCCTGTTTCCATCCCAACTCACCCTTACCAAGCCATAGCCAAGTATGAACAGGACAATAAACACAGGCAACCAACCCAAAGGTACGCGCGGGGTAACTGTAACTGGTTCACTGGGCCCGGCGCTATCCGCAAAGTTGCCTGCGGCGTCCATGGCAGTGCCTGACTTCACCATAATTTGAAATGAACCGTTACCGGACACATTGTATAAAGTAATCAGACGCGTTTCGGGGGTTAACGTCTCAATTGCAATGTCCACGCTCACTACACCCGCGGTCACCAACTCTATATCCGCGGCATCCAGCCAAATTTCTTGGGCGCCTTCGTACGAGGCCACAAAAGTCACAGGACCTGAAGAAGTCTCAACAACAGACGGCAGGCTTATTGTGATGGCGGGAGGGATGGAATCATAAGTACGCCCAAATTCCCCTGTGCCCGTACTCATGTTACCGGCCGAATCTGCAGCAACTCCTTCTTCTATGCTAAAACCGGCCCATCCCTGCACCACAGGACACAGGTTGAATGTATACTGCAATCCCGAGCCCGCAAAATCGTGAACGTTTGCGTTTTCAAGCAAAATATCCGATTCTTGGAATCCCAGCACTGGCTCACTGAAATCCACTGTGACGGGTATCATGGCCATGTTTGTAGGATCCAAGACTGGCGAGGAAATGGAGAACGTTGGAGATATTGTGTCGAAGGTCACCGTAAATGGCGGTGATGCTGAATTACCATTTCCCGCCATATCCTGCGCGGAAAGAGCGGGCAACATCACAATGCTCTCTCCTTGTCCAACAAACATGAGTTTGAGACTGTAGTGCGCACCCATGCCGGTGAAGTAACCCACAGCGCCATTCACGACCGAGAAAGCAGAAGCTTCCAAACCATTTACGGGTTCACTAAAGTCAACGGATATCCAGACAAATGGCTGATTGGTTGGGGAGGCAGTGGCCGATGTCAAGGTAACAGAAGGGTCTGTTCGGTCAATGGTATATGATGGGCCAGCCGTGTACATGCCATTATCGACTCCCGCACCACCTAACGGATTGCCGGCCATATCCAAAACCGTATCGAAATCCAGCACGTCCAAACGCAGCGTTCCATCGCCCTGGCCTGTATCAACCATGACATTCGATGTGCTATCCACAACGCCGATGCTTGCGACCGTCATGTTCTCCAGCAAACCCGTTATTGCCAGGTCAAGATCATTTTCGTCAAGATCCCTGACTGGTTCACTGAAAGTAATTATGAAACTGACTCTATCCTCGTTGGTCGGATCAGGATCCATTCGTTCAATAGACAGAACGCTGGGAGGTTGACTGTCACATTGGCGGGTAAAAGGCGCGGAACCAGTATTGGCATTGCCTGCCAGATCCACCACGCTATTCTCTGGGACATTAACCGTGACAAAGCCGTCCACCGAAGGCAAGACATCAAAGGCATAACTTTCACCTGTTCCCACAAGATTAGCGGCACTCCCGTTGATAACATTAATATCCCCCAGTTCAAAGCCGGTCACTGGTTTGTTGAAGGCTGCTGTGACCGAAAAGGAGGCTAGATTCGTTGGGTCTGGAACCGATGAACTGAGCGTGATGGAGGGGCGATCCGAATCATACATGCGGGTTATTGCCACCGGCCCGGCATTCGCATTCCCCGCGGAATCATGAACGAGATTTTCAGCAACCGTGGCCATTACAGGACCATTGCCGGCAGGGTACAGATTAAATGAATACGACGCATCCGAGCCGGAGAAATCCGCCACAACGGCATTGGTGGGCTGGATGTGCGCATCCGAAAAATCCACCACTGGTTCTGAGAAAACAACTTCTACCGGGACAGGTGATGTGTTGGTGGGATCGGGCGCGGTTGATGTCATCGCAAGTGTTGGCCGTACCGAGTCGAACATGCGCTGGAACTGCGTTGCAGCTTCATTGCCATTGCCCGCCGCATCATGCGCAACCCCTGAAGCCACGTTCGCCGTCATCACTCCCTGTCCACTTGGGACTAATTCAAAGTCATAGTTTACGCCTGACCCGGTAAAATTCTGCACTGTTGCGTTCAGGGGCACAATATCACCCGCTTCAAAGTCCTGGACTTCCTCACTAAATGTAACGGCAATCACAATAGGCGTCATGTTGGTGGGATCGGGTGCAGTCGATTCCATAGTCAATGTTGGACCATACCCGTCATACGTACGGCTCAATGGCACAGCGGCCGAATTGCCGTTGCCCGCCGCATCATTGGCCACATCTGGCAATACACTCACTGTAACGAGGCCTTGGGATGCTGGGAACACACTTAGGGTATATACTGAATCTGTCCCTGAAAGGGTTCCCGGTGTGCCATTCAATAACGAAATATCGGATACATCGAATCCCTCGACTGGCTCAGAGAAGGTAAACGTCACGGGAATTGGTGAGGCATTAGTCAGATTGGGGACCGTGGAGGAGATGGTCAGACCGGGCCGGGTTCGGTCATAGGTTCTGCTAAAGGAAATTGCATGGTTGCCATTCCCTGCTATATCGGAAGCAGCTCCCGCTGGAATATCCACCGATACCAAGCCTTCTTCCACCAGCGCCAAATTGAAGGCATAATTCCTTCCACTGCCTGAAAAATCGGAGATCAGCCCGCCCACGACAACTAGATCCGTTGAAACAAAGTCGAAAACGTTTTCACTAAATTCTATGGTGACTGGTATGGGGACAGTCGTGTTGGTGGGGTTGGGTTCCGCGGAAGTCATGGAGCCTGTGGGCGCAATGTTGTCATACATTCGCACAAGTTGAGCGGACTCCAGATTGGGATTGCCTGCGAAATCAACCGCTACACCACCTGCAATCGAAACTGTTAGCACTCCCTGGCCAGCGGGCATCACCTCCACGGCATACTCGGCGCCATTTCCGCTAAAGTTTTCCAGGATGCCATTGTTTACGGATATATCATCGATTATGAATCCTATAACGGGTTCGGCAAAGGTGATAGTAACCGGAATTGGTGCGACATTCGTATCGGGCGGAGTTATGGAGGCAAGGGAAATGTTTGGCGGCACAGTGTCAAATACCCGCGAAAAATATCCGGCTTCACTACCATTCCCGGCGTCATCATGGGCAGCATCCTGCGGAATAGAGCTGATTACACTGCCTTGTCCGGCGGGTATCAAGCTAAACGAATAGTTTTTCCCGGAACCCGAAAAAGCGATCATCGAAGCGTTCGTAACCACCACATCGCCTGCCTCAAAATCCGTGACGGATTTACTGAAAACCACAGAGATAGGTATCGGCTGGATGTTGCCAGGATCAGACACCGGCGACATCATTGAGACAGTGGGTCTGACACTGTCGAATGTCCGCGTCAAAGTAACGCCCGTACTGTTGTCATTGCCCGCCAAATCCGTAACCACACCAACCCCAATAGTGGCCGTGACCACCCCTTGGCCGTCCGGAACCAAGTTGAACGTATACAAGTTCCCAGAACCTGAAAAATCATTAATCATTCCGTTGACTATTGCGATATCGCTCTCAATGAAACCGTTCACTGATTCACTGAATTGCACCGTCACCGGTATGGGCGACGTGTTCGTGGGTTCTGACGCGGTCGTCGACATAGTGATTGTCGGCGGCACTGAGTCAAACTGGCGAGTCAGTATCGATGATGCGAGATTCCCGTTCCCGGCGGCGTCCGTGCCCGTGTCGGCATTAACCTGGACCAAAACGCTCCCTTGTCCTGAAGGAACAAGATTAAAGGTGTAATTCTGACCCGATCCGGTAAAACCAGAGACGGCAGCATTCGAAACTGTCAGTCCGGCATCTGTAAATCCGGTTACAGGCTTACTGAACGATACGGACACCGGGATGGGCGATATACGCGTTGGATCGGGCGCTGAAGAATTCAAAGATGCTGTAGGCTTCACCCGGTCCAGCGTAACGCTATTGTCTGTACTGGTTGAAGTGGTATTCGGATTGCCGATGAGGTCCGTACACCTCCCTGCCGCGATAGAGGGGACAAGCGTCCCATCTCCCACAACGCTCGTCACGGAAATTGTGAATATTGTTCCTGAGCCAGTCACACTAAATATCACACCCGTGGCCGTCCCACTCATGTTCACATCGCTCGCATCGAAACCGGCCACCGGCTCGCTGAAGGTGACCGTGAAAGAAATGGGGAGCGCGTTGGTGGGATCACTTTGACCAATGCTCTGTTCAACCGTCACATCAGGGCCAATGATACCCGTGTCGCGAATCGCAAAATATCCCATAGAGGAGACCGTACCGGTGATCTGATTTTTGTTCGCATTGACCGATTGCGTGGCGATCAACGTCCATGGCCCCGACAAGGCTGGCGCCTGATACAGACGCAATGACGATTCATCCATGCCTGTGATCTCGCTGTCCATATACCGGAACGTAACCTGGCCGCTGGTCCAGCCCGTGCGATCGGTGCTGATTTGCCAGCACACATTCGCAATGTCCATCGAAGATCCATTGCCAAAATTCGTGATGCCGGAACGGGATCTGTAGAGTGTCACGGTCTGAAGAGAAGAACCTGCTGTCCCCACACCTGTTCCATCAGCAAATCCAATCTGGGCGCGGCTGCTGCCCCAGGCCATTTTCCCATCCCCTGGAATCCCAACCCACTGATTATACGCCAATCCGGTCTTTGCGAACGATTTATAACTGGCCAACGAGAGCGAGGTCGATCCAAAAATTACATAAGCTTCACCCGCATCAACCCGACCATTCGGGTCTGCGGTACCAGATCCAAGAATGAAATCATCCACCCCATCGCCATTGGCATCCCCGATACCGGACAAGCTGGCGCCCCATCGTGTCAATATTGATGGGCTGCCCATAGCAACCGCACCAGTTGTTCCATTGATGTCGGCAACACGAAACACCCCACCAGTTCCAATAGAGGGACTGCCGTAGATGATGTATACTTTTCCTCCATCAGAAAAGCCTGAATCGAACTGTGGATTACCCAATGCAAAGTCTGCAAGCCCGTCACCATTGATATCCCCCAAACCCGCCATCCATCGCATGGCAGTGTCATTCGCTCGTTCTCCCTCAATACGGACACCGTTAACGCCATTGAGCGAATTCAGATCAAGCACCCCACCTGAACCGACACCGGACGATGAACCGTAGATAAGGTATGCTTCACCTGAACTAGTCATCCCCTGTGAATCGGCAAACTCCGCACCTATCAGGAAATCCGCATAACTATCGCCATTAACATCACCTGCTGCGGAACAATAGAGGCCAATGTAGGTTCCGTCGTAACTATCACCTGCGGCGCGGCATTCGATCCTTGTCCCGTTGCTCCCATTAAGTGTAGAAAGATCCAGAGCTCCCCCCGATCCGATCCCCGACGTGGAACCATAGATGAGATAGGCTTCTCCCGCATCAGTACGCCCCTGAGGGGCACCTCGTGGCGCTGTAATAACTGAGTCAGGAACCCCATCCCCATTTACATCGCCAACTCCGGAAACACATGCGCCCGAGTGATCGCCAGAATCGATCCCGGGAATTTGTACACCTTGCCCAGGCGTGATCGAGCCTGCGGACAATACACCCGCACTTCCCGGCAACGTTGTTGCACCAAACAAGACAAAACTCTCCCCTGCACTGGTTCGCCCTGCTGGTTCCTCCCACATCGCACTCACAATAAGATCCGGGAGCCCATCGGCGTTAGTGTCGCCAATACCGGAACATGCCCCTCCGAAATAGGATTGTGTGGTTATCCCATCAAGCCGAACTCCATTTGTTCCGTTGAGCGAAACCAAGTTAAAGTTCAACCCTAACCCCCCAATCTTTCCAAGAATGAGATAGGCGGCCCCATTCACCGACGTATTTGAACTCATTGGCGCACCGAGAATGATGTCGTCATACCCATCCCCGTTGCAGTCATCAATTCCCGATACTCCACCACTAAAGCCACCTAAGTTGTCATTGGCTGAAACGCCATCAAAACGCGTGATGGCGCCCACGGCATTCTGAAGGTCCAGAACGCCACTTCCAGCAAACATAGATCCGTAAATCAAATAAACCTGTCCAGCGTTCGTACGTCCGCCAGGACTTGCCAGGTATGCGGCCACTAAAAGGTCTGGTCGGCCGTCACCATCAACATCACCCGCACCAGCGACGACACTCCCTGCCCTGTCACCCGCGAGGTCCCCCAATATCCGAACTCCCGGTACAAGCGCACCTATATCACTGACGTTGAATGGACTGGGGTAAATGGGGTCGGCACCCGCTCCCATCGCGGATACAATAACCACCCCAATCAAAGAAAAAAGAATTCCACCCATCTCCCATTGTTTAAACATATTACTCCCCTTAATCGTTACTTCGCGTAAAAAACCATCCACATATTCCCACTCTAATTCTCTTCCGATATTACCATCCGGTTTGTGTGTGGACAATAAATGAGCCCCGGTTAAAATCTCTGTTTAAAACCAATACCGTCCGCTATCCACAAATCACGGAACAGGGAACCATTCCCCATCCTCAACCAGATTTAATATCTGTTCAAAGGATATCATTTCCCATACACATAATTCAATCATCAAGCACATAAAAGGCTTATGTAATCCGAAGAAAACCCTGGATTACATATGAAAAATTGATTTCTGCGAAATGCTCACTGTTTTCCGGGTTCTCAAACCTCAGGCCTCAGGTCTCACGCCTTATTTTCTTCCCTCATTTCCCACACCCAGCACACGATATCGATACCTATAGTGATAACGATAAACCTTACCCCTGCCTACTTCCCGTGCTCGCTGAAAATGTTGATATGCCGCCAGCGCTCGCTCCAGAAGCGCCAGAAGAGTATTCCGCTGACCGCGCAGATGTAGATCGTTGCGCCGATCCATGCGCCATAGGCCGCGCCGCCCAAGGGAAAGGACAAGACAGTGGCCAGCGGCAGGAAGAAGGCATACGCCCCGATGAACATGGCGATCATCATCCAACGGGTGTCGCCCGCGCCCCGCAGAGCGCCGATGCAGGTGATGTTAATTGCATCAAAAGCCTGAAAAAATGCGGCAAGCACGAGTAATTTATGGCCTAAATCCACTACGCCCGGATCCGCGCTGAATATGTTCCGGATCAGGGATTCGCCAAACACGCCAAAGATGAGCCCCATGCCCGCCATATAGACCACGCAGATCTTGATGGCCGTATACGTGCGCGATTTTGCGCGAGGGACATCGCCCTTGCCAATCCATTGTCCAACAATCGCCGCGATGCCCTGATTGACGGCCACCGCCGGCATGAAAGAAATATGCATGAAGCTGATGGCGATATTATGGGCCGCCAGCGAGACATCCCCGAAATGACCTACCACATAGCTCGTGAAAATACCCCAGTTGAAAATGTCGAGAAACATGGCCGCCCCGCTCGGCAAGCCAATCCGGACAAGTTCTTTAAATCGTGCCGGGTCAAATCGAAAAACGCGCCGCGTGGCGTATTCTTTCAGCGAAGGCGCGTATATGAAGACCAGATGCAGCAACGCCGCCTGGAAATACTGGGAGATTACCGTGGCCGTGGCGGAACCATTGACGCCGAGCGCCGGAAATCCACACTTGCCGAAAATGAGGATATAATTCAGAAGCGCATTCAGGGCCGTCCCCACAATGGCGATATACATCGGCACCCGCGGGCGGTTGATCGCTTGGTAAAATGCGGCTAGGGCGGTGCCCCACGCCATGGGCAAATACCCAAAAAGGCGAATCTTGAAAAAAATAATCTCAAGTTCGGTGGTCTCCGGGTTGTGACCCATGGACCAGAACAAAGGGGGGGCAACGGGCCACATCGCCAACGCAAGCAATCCTGCGAATAATCCCAGATATAACCCCTGCCAGGCATACCGCGCACAGTTCTCTTTTTCATTCCGCCCCAGGGATTGCGCAGCAAAAGTGCTCACACAGCCCACGATACCCAGAATTATCGTACTCAAGGTATAGGACCAAAGACTTGAAGAGCCCACCGCCGCCAAGGGCACCGTGCCTAGTTTGGACACCATCCACTTGTCCGTGAATTCCATTATGGTAAAAGACAGTGATCCCAGCACGATGGGCCATGACATGTTCATGACCTCGCGCACACCGCTCCAACGGGAATCGTCTTTCAATTCAACAGAAACCATGGTCCTCACACATCCTGTGGAAAGGGGATTCTAGAGATAAAAGGCCCTGTCAGGCAATAATTTCCAAAATACACCCCTTTTCATCACGAATATGCGCACCTTCAGGCGGGAGAAAAATTGGAAAAATCCCGCGAGACTCTGTAGCCTCGTTACATGGCAAGGATTCTGCTCGAAATAGGAAACATCCCTAACCGCATGACCTTGAAGGCCATGCTGGAAGCGGACGGTCACATCATCATCACGGAATCTCCAGATTTGGTTATCGCCGACACGCCCTCACAGGCGGTGGCGTACGCACAGGAGCATCCAGTGTTGTTGATTTGCACCGCCCATCATATCGCGGAGGCCGTGCTGGCGATGCGGCAGGGCGTGTATGGGTACATTTTCCTCCCCTTACAGCCCGGGGAAGCGCCGTTAATGGTCCGGCGCGCCCTCGAAGCCTATGCATCCGGATTAGTAAGGAAAGAAACAGATTCCAAAGCGCCGGAGGATTTAAGCCTGCAAGCCGCGGAAGCACGCCATATTCACGATGTGTTGCGCCGCTGCAAGAACAATCAGGCGGAAGCGGCACGCGTGTTGGGCGTTGGCCGAAATACGCTCTGGCGTAAACTCAAAGAAGAGAAAAAGCGGCTCAGCCGCAAACCCTATGAATGAAAGCAGTATGCAGAAACTCGGTTGGCACAGTCTAGGAACCTCGTTTGATTGTCCCTGCGGAATACGGCATGAACTCCCCATTGAGACCTGTCATGTCGGCGAAACAGCCGCTTTGGAATTGGCAAAATTCGCCCGCGAACGGTGCGGAAATGCCGTGCTGGCGGTGTCTGATGAAAACACCTTCCGGGCGGGCGGCGAGCCGGTGGTGAAGGCGCTGCGCGATGCGGGAAAACGCATCATCGAACAGCGCTATCCCGGCGCGCCCTTTGAAGCCACGGGAGAACGTGCGGAGGAAACCGCCGCTGCCGGAAAAGACGCCGATTTCTATGTGGCCATCGGATCAGGCACCGTCTCTGACCTTGCAAAGTACGCAGGCTCAGTACAGAAAAAACCCGTCCTGTTATTCCCCACCGCAGCCTCCATGAACGGATATACCTCCGGCATCACCGCCTTGAAAATCCGGGGATTGAAACGCACCCAGCCGTGCCGCCCCGTCACGGGCATCTTCGCCAATCCGGAAGTGATCGCGACGGCGCCGCAACGCATGCTCGCGGCGGGTGTGGCGGATTTCCTATCCAAATGTTCCTCAGCCGCGGATTGGCGCGCCAGCCATCTCCTGCGCGGCGATTATTATTGCCATCGGCCACGCGAATTTAACGAAGGCATTCAGGAGCGGCTGTTCGAGGCCGCCCCGGCCGTGGGGCGCGCGGAACCCGAAGCCGTCAGACTCGTCATGGAGGCCCTGCTCCTTTCCGGATTCGGCATGGTGATTGCCGGTTCATCCGCCCCCGCAAGCGGTGGCGAACATCTCATCTCCCATTATCTCGACATGAAACACGCCCTGTATAACACAGCAAACGATCTGCACGGCACGCAGGTGGGCGTGGGCACGGTGCATGCGCTGGGTCTCTGGGAAAAAGTGCTGGCCCTGGATCCGAAGGACGTGGATGTGAACGCACTCGCCGACGCGCACCCCTCGCCCGAACAAATCAGGGAACACGTCTTGGCGGATTGGGGAACGCAGGTGGGCGAAGAAGTATGGGCGCAATGGACGCAAAAAGCCCCTTCAACGGAAAAACTACGCGAAGAATTAGAACGGTTTAAACGCATGCTGCCGGAACTCCGCGAGGCATTGGGAGAAGATATACAGCCAGCGGCGGTGGTGGCCCGGTGCATCGAAACCTCCGGCGGCCCCATCGGCCCGGAAGATTTGTATGCGCCTGTGGAAGAATATCAAAAGGCATTGAAGGCCGCCCGTTACCTGCGCAATCGTTTCACCATCCTCGATTTGGCGGCGGAGTTGGGCATCCCATGATGCTTGCGGCGTGCGCCTGTTTCCTCTTCGCCATTGACACGCCGGCGGAAATGTCCGGATGGAAACACGCGGACACAGAATTTGCCCACCGGGTCGAACAGGCTCTCGAAAAAGACCCGGAGCTATTGCGCAATCATCGTGGCTATCTGGCATATCTACAGGCGAATCCCTCCATGGCTCGCGCGGAAGAGGCCTGGCTCGATCTCACGCTCTTCAAAGAATTAAACCGCCTGAATGCAGCGTTTGATGAATCGCTTCAAAAAGATGTCGAGGCGCAGACCATGTTCGATCAGTTTTACGACCAACTGGGCAGGGACTCCTCCCTCCGTGAAACCATGGAATCCCTTCAACGTCTGGAATTCAATGAAGCCAAACCCGCAAAACACGCCGGACAACCCTTCAGCGAGGCGCTTGACACACTTAAAGCAAATCCGGATCTGGCCATGCGCTTTCTCCATAATCCGGATCGGGTAAAACCCGCACCCAATGCGCTTACTGCGTACGTGGAACAGTTTAAATCACATCCCGAACTGCTGAAAGAGCTGGTGGACGCCTTCAACCACCTGACCAGCAATCCGCTCGCACAAACCCGTGTGTTTCCTTGGTGGCAAAGCCTCTCTGCCTTTGATACCCGCAGCGGCGGAGCCTATGGGCGGCTTATGGGTTACTTCCTGCACCAGCCCAGCCAGTTCTGGGTCTGGCATCAGCGCCATCTCGAATGGGCCAAGGATGCACAGGCGCGCACCTGGATGCGGTACTGGCATCGGGTAATCCGCCGCAATGCCTC
This sequence comes from Candidatus Hydrogenedentota bacterium, assembly GCA_029565395.1. Taxonomy (GTDB): domain Bacteria; phylum Hydrogenedentota; class Hydrogenedentia; order Hydrogenedentales; family CAILVY01; genus CAILVY01. The sequence continues at coordinate 17,801 of JAKQOG010000175.1, forward strand.
TTTACACAACGAGTATTCCCATTACCTTCGCCTCCTGCGCCAACATCCCGAAGAAGGAACAATAGAACGTCAGTGGGCCAGTCAATATGGTCCGGCCCCTTCCTGGCCCCCAAAAGAGAACCCGCCTTTATTACTCCACTATCAACTTCCACAGGATTCCAACCTCCCCAGAACTCCCAACATGCCCGTAACCCCAAAACCGGAAAAACCCTCTTTAAAACAATCGGACCGGATCAAACGTCCGGAAATCCAGCGCCCACAAAAACCGATCATGCCCGCCATGCCCAGAAAACCGGAAAAACCGCCCAAATAAAGGAAAGGCGCCATAACGGGTGTTATGACGCACTCAAGGGGTAAGAACATGAGACACTCGCTTGTTTTTGGTGTTGGGATGGACACCCAAGCTCTCCATTCCTGGAACTTGTCTCATCCTTATGGTGAACTTATCGGCGGGGGGCGGGTAAAACTTTAGCGGTCTTGTAAAAAGTTTTTACGTTTGTTGGGATAGAACATGCCGTGCCCGGCGGATGAATTCCTGTTCGCTGGCGTAGGTCATGCTTTTTTCCGCCTCCTTGAGATCAAGCCACTGGGGTTGAAAAAGGGCTTCTTCCTTTCCTGAGGGCCGGGGGGCTTCCCTGACGGCGTTTTCAAGCCGCATGAGAAAGTAGCGTTCGTCGCGCTCGTGGTGTTTTCCCTTGAAGTCGAAGGTGCTGTGCGCCACGCCAAGATCAGAGATGATGACGGCCCGCCAATAGCCGGATTCTTCGCCTACCTCGCGGAGCGCGGCTTCTTCCGCGGTTTCGCCCGGATCAATATGCCCTTTCGGCAAACGAATCTCATGGACGATCCGCCCCTCCCGTTCCACGCGTCGTTCCAGCACCAGCACGCGCCCTTCGGTATTGATCACGACACCGCCAGCCACCGTGTGGAATTTCGTTTTCATACGGGTTCTCCCGCACGGGGTTTGCGCTTGATGGCGTGCCGGAATTTCTCCATGTACAAATAGACCGCGGGCGTGATGTACAGGGTCAGCAGTTGGGACACGATCAACCCGCCGGCCACGGCCAGGCCGAGGGGGCGGCGCGATTCGGAGCCGGCGCCCATGCCCAGGGCAATTGGCAGCGAGCCCATGAGGGCCGCCATAGTGGTCATCATGATGGGGCGGAACCGGATCAGGCATGCCTGGAAAATGGCCTGAGCGGGCGCCATGCCTGTATCTTGCGCCTCAATCGCGAAGTCCACCATCATGATGGCGTTTTTCTTCACGATGCCGACAAGCATGATAATGCCCACGATAGAGAAAATATTAATTTCCATTTTGAATATCATCAGTGTGATCAGAGCGCCAACACCCGCGGCAGGCAAGCCGGACAAAATTGTGATCGGATGGATAAAACTCTCATATAGGATGCCCAACGTGATGTAAATCACAAGGACTGCGGCCAGCAAGAGGATTCCCATGCCGCGTTGAGACGCTTGAAAGGCTTGGGCGGTGCCCTGAAAGCTGGTGCTGATGCTGTCGGGGAGCACGCTTTGAGCGGCAGTTTGAACACGCTCCACGGCATCGCCCAGGGAGTAGCCGGGCGCAAGATTAAACGAGATGGTGACGGAGGGAAATTGGCCGAGGTGATTAACCGTGAGAGGGCCGACGGATTTGTGAATAGCGGCCACCGTGTTCAGGGGAACCAACTGCCCCGATGTGGATCGCACATAAAGCATGGCCAGCGTTGCCGGCGTCAATTCAAATTCTGGAGCTACTTCAAGGATGACGCGATACTGATTGTTCGGTGCGAAAATGGTGCTGATTTGCCGTGATCCATAGGCGGTATACAGCGTATTTTCAATTTGTGACGCGGTAATGCCAAGCGCGGAGGCCTTGTCGCGATCAATATCAATTTCCACCTCAGGATTGGTAATCTGAAGATCGCTGTTGACGTCTTGAAGGCCTTCCAGGTCCCGCATTTTCTGCTCCAGAACAGGCGCGTATTGATAGAGCTCCGAGGCGTTGGGGCTTTGCAGGGTAAACTGATACAGGCTCTTGGTCATCTGGCCGCCAACGCTGATGGAGGGGCGGTTTTGCAGGAATACCATGATTCCAGGGACCGGGGCAACCAGTTTGCGAAGCTTCTGGATGAATTCGTCCGCACTTATGCGGGTATCGCGCGGGGCAAGGTGCATGAACATGCGGCCCGCATTGCCGGATTGACTCGAGCCACCGCTGCCTACCGCTGACATGAAACCCGCCACTTCCGGCTGTTTCGCCACAATGGCCGCGACCGCCTGTTGATGTTCTTTCATCTCCTCGAAAGAAATGCCTTGCGCCGCCTCGGTTGAAGCCATCACCTGACCGGTGTCTTCACTGGGAAGAAAACCTTTCGGCAAGATTTGGAACAGGTAGACGGTGCCGAATATTAAGGGAACCAGAGTGAGTAAGGTGAGGAGTGGGAAACGCATTGTGCCGCGCAAGGTTATGTCGTACACGCGCAACATGGCGTTAAAGCCCCATTCCATCGCGTGATAAAAGGGGCCATGCCGCTGCTCGCTGATCGGCAGCAAAAACCGGCTGCACAGCATGGGAGTCTGCGTGAGGGAAACGAAACCGGAAATGAGAATCGCCACGCTGATGGTAATGGCGAATTCATGCAGCAAGCGCCCCACGATGCCCCCCATGAAAAGAACAGGGATGAATACGGAGATAAGGGTGAGCGTCATGGATACAATGGTAAATCCAATTTCGCTCGATCCTTTAAAAGCCGCTTCATACGGCTTTTCGCCGTTTTCCATGTGCCGGACAATGTTTTCAATCATGACGATGGCATCATCCACCACAAAGCCCACGGACAAGGTTAAGGCCATCAACGAAAGATTGTCGATACTGAAGTTGAGCAAATACATGACGCCGAAGGTGCCCACCACGGAGAGAATGAGGGCGAGGCTGGGGATTATCGTGGCCCGGAGGTTTCGGAGAAAGAGAAAGATAACGAGAATTACAAGCGTAATGGTGAGCACGAAGGTAAACTTCACTTCGTTCACGGAATCGCGGATGGACTCGGATTGATCGTGGAGGATTTCCATGTTTAAAGCGGCGGGCATCTGCGCGCGAAACGTGGGCAGCAGTTCACGGACCGAGTTCACCACCTGAATCGTGTTGGTGCCAGGCTGGCGTTGAACGGCCAGCACGATCCCTCGCACATTGTTGAACCAGGCGGCCGCCTTATCGTTTTCCACACTGTCAAAGACCTGCCCGATATCCCGCAGACGGACGGGGGCGCCGTCGCGCCAGGCGACAATCAAGGGCTCATAGTCTTCTGCGCGGTTGAGCTGGCCATTTGCCTGGACAGTATAGGCGTTGTGGGTTCCCTGCATATCCCCCATAGGGAGATTGACGTTTCCATTCTGGATGGCCGTGGAAACCTCGTCCAGGCCAACCTGTTGCGAGGCCAGTTTTCGCGGGTCCACCTGAACACGCACCGCAAATTTTTGTGAACCATACACTTGGACCTGCGCCACGCCGCCGACCATCGAAATGCGTTGTGCCACAAAAGTCTGGGCGAATTCGTCAACGTCATATAAGGGAAGCACCGAGGAACTAATGGCAAGGTAAAGCACGGGCCGATCGGCCGGATTTACCTTGCGGTAATAGGGAGGGGCGGGCATGTCACGGGGAAGATCGCGGCTGGCGAGGGAAATGGCGGACTGAACATCCTGCGCGGCGGCGTCGATATCGCGGTCAAGGCTGAATTGAAGCGTCACCTGGGATCTGCCCAGAACACTGGTCGAATTCATCGAATCCAAGCCTGCTATGGTGGAAAATTGCCGTTCGAGAGGGGTCGCCACGGAGGAGGCCATGGTTTCGGGGCTTGCACCGGGAAGATTGGCCGTAATGGAGAGAGTGGGGAAATCAACGTTGGGGAGATCGCTCACAGGCAAGGCCTGATACCCTAAAACCCCCGTCATGAAAACGGCAAGCATGACAAGGGTGGTCATGACCGGCCGCCGTATGAACAGGTGGGAAGGATTCATTACTTCACGTCTCCATTCGATTTTCCCGCCTCTTCCGCCCCAGGCGTTTGTTCACGGGGTGCGTCAGAAAGAATGGATACGGCCGCGCCCGGCTTGACGCGCACCTGCCCGTCGGTAACCACGGTTTCATCCGGCTGTAAACCTTCGAGGATTACCGTCATGCCATCGACGGATTCACCTGTCTTCACATCACGCAGTTCAACCGTCAAATCAGCCTTGACCACATACGCATAGGCGCCCATCTGTCCGGCTTGAATGGCTTGGGAAGGCGCAACCACCGCCTTTTCCAACACCGCTATCTGGATTCGCACCTCCGCGAATTGCCCTGGCCACAAGCGGCTGTCCTTGTTTTCGAAAACGGCTTTCATCCGAATCGTGCCGGTCGCTTGATTCACGGTATTGTCGATAAAACTGAGCCGGCCCGTGATGGGTGCATTTTCCTCTCCTGGAAGGACGGCGCTTACTTCGAGCGAGCCGCTTTCCATTTGTTTGCGCACTTCCGAAAGATGTTTTTCCGGCAGAGTAAACGTCACATAGATGGGTTCAGTTTGCGTAATGGTGACCAGGGGCGTGGTGTCATTGGCCTTAACAAGATTGCCCGGATGGATTTGCAGGCTGCCGGTCCTGCCGCGAATGGGGGATTGAATCTCGCAGTATTCCAGGCGGAGCTTTGCATCGTCTATGGCCGCCTCGGCGGCGCGAATGGATTCCACCGCCGATTGTACCGCCGCTTCATCCGCCAAAACCGCATCCTGAAGGGCTTGGGCATTGGTTTGAACCTGATCATGTTCCTCTTGCGACACCATTTTCTTCGGCAACAACGTTTCACTGCGCTTGAGTTCCGTCTGTGCGTTGTTGGCTTGGGCGCGGTCTTTTGAAAGGGTGGCTTTGGCTTGTTCCGCCTGCGCTTTAGCTTTGTCGAGATTCGCTTCGGCTTGTTTCAGGGCTACTTCATAGGGCCGGGGATCAATGCTGAACAGGCGTTGGCCCTGTTCCACCACATCGCCTTCCTTAAAATGGTCGGTGAGCAGTTCGCCGCCCACTTGCGCCCGCACGGCGATGGTGCTGTAGGCTTCCACGGCGCCGATAGTGTGCAAGGCCACGGGAACGGAGCGGCGTTCGACAGTGGCAACGCGGACGGGCGCCTTTGCAGCGCCCAGGGGCGGTTTCCCGCTGTTTTGCTCTTTAGTACACGCGCCCAGGAGCATCATCGCGGCCAGTATGCACAGACAGTGTCTCATTCGTTCATCTCCGCGCTAAAAAATGAATCAGCGCTGTTCGAGCAGGACGCTTTCGATGGTGTAAAGGGGGCTCAGCGCCTGGAGGTGTTTCACCTGCGCGCCCAGGGTAACAATTTAGCGCATTATCCATCACTACTGCGGTCTTCCCCGGTTACTTGTGTAAACAGTGGTTTTTCGCCGGGTCAATGTTACACGGGATGTTCACCATGGAACCTCCCTCGAAAAACAAGACGTAGTGTACCTCTTTTTGAGGCCGTTAGGCGAATGGGAGTTTCATTTCAGGCATTTGCGAAATAGGCCTTTCTATCTAAAAATTAAAAGATAAAGGGAAAATTACTGGCATTGCACAGATGTATCGTTGCTTTTTCATTTACCCAGAGGAGAAAAAGGTCTATTTCGCAAATGCCTCATTTGCCCAGGGTTTTTTGGAGAATGCTTTGAAGGTCTTCCATGCGATAGGGCTTTTGGATGAATCCCGCCATGCCTTTTCCCGCAAAACGCTGGGTGACTTCCTGCTCATTGTAGCCACTCGACATGATGATGGGGATATACGGATGAACCCGCCGGATTTCACGAAAGGTTTCCTCGCCGTTCATGCGCGGCATGGTTAAATCAAGCAATATGCATACGATCTCCCCCCGATGCTCCTGGAATACCCGCAATGCCTCAACCCCATCTTCCGCTACATACACTTGAAACCCCAACGTTTCCAGGATTTCCTGGCCTACTTCGCGCACCATGGCTTCATCATCTGCGATCAGGATGGCGCCCGATCCCTTCCATTCTTTAAAAGCAACTTCAGTCACGCGGGTTTCAATAGACGTATGCATATCGGCAGGGAAAAGCACTTTAAAGGTGCTTCCCTGTCCCGATTCGCTGTAGACGTTGATAGCCCCTTTGTGGCCGCGAACGATGCCCAGCACCGCGGCCAGGCCCAATCCACGTCCGGTAAATTTGGTGGTGAAAAATGGATCAAACATTCTTGCCTGTGTCTCACGGTCCATGCCACAACCAGTATCGCTGACCTCCAGAAAGACATAAGGCCCTTCCATAAGATTTTCTGGCGCGTACGCGGCGCCAGAAAAGGCCTTATCACAGTGTGTGACGCCAGTGGTGATGGTGATGACACCGCTGTTTTCTCCAATGGCATCGGAGGCATTGGTGATAAGGTTGAGGATGATTTGCCGCATTTGGGTGGCATCCGCCTGAATGGCCGGGAGGTTCTGCGCAAAATGGTATTTCAGCGTGGCATTTTTTGCAATCGATACCTCCAGGATATGACTCATTTCCTCCACGATTTCAGAGAGGTGCAGCGGTTCCACGATGAACCGCCCTTTTCCGGAATAGGCCAGCATCTGCCGGGCGAGATCTGCCGCGCGCTGGGCCGCCTTGACCACGTTTTCAATGTTTTCCCGCGCGGGAGAAACCAGCGATAACTTTGATAGCGCCAAATCGGCATTTCCCAGAATGCCTACCAGCAGATTATTAAAGTCGTGGGCAATTCCTCCGGCCAGCACGCCCAGGCTCTCCAGTTTCTGGGTTTGTTGCATCTGTGCCTCGATGGCATGCTTTTCCTGTTCCGCTTTGACCTGATCGCTTATGTCCCGGACGTATTCAATCACCCCCGTTATCGTGTCGCCGCTCTGAGAAAGAAGGGGGAAGCTGAAGAGTTCCAGCCACCCGGCTGTTTCGCCGTTCGCCCCGGTTTTAGGCACCTGCTCGCAGGCTGCGGCGCCCGTGGAGAGTGTGCGCAGTGTGGGACACGTCGCGCAGACCTCTTTCCGGCCGTGATACGCTTCATGGCATTTCTTTCCTACGAGCGGCATCGCATGGGCATACCAGTGTTCCATGGCAGGATTCACCCGGACAATCCGCAGATTGGTATCCAATACGCTTATCCCGTCTTGGATGCTGGCAAAGATGCCTGAGATAAATGCATTGTCATTCCGCAGCTCTTCTTCCATGCGCTTTCGTTTTATGATCTTCCACATGCCATCCATCAACAGGGTGAGTTGGCGGACGTCGGACTCTTCGTACGGTTCCGCCTTGTTTCCCACGCCAGCGACGACGACTATGTGATCACCGTCAAAAAGCGGGATGTTCATATGGCGGGATATGGGAACGTGCCCTTCCGGATATCCTTTTTTCAGCGGACTGGGGGCCATGTAATCGTTGGTAATGACGGGTTTGCGCTGCCGGATCGCTTCCCCCCACAGCCCGGTGGTGTTCACCGGAAATTCCCTGGGCTTGGTGTCCATGCGGCACTCTTCCATCGCCTCGCGCGACCACGAATACATGGTCAACACCGATTCGTCCTCGTTCGTAAAAGCAAAATACCCTACCGTGCTGCGGGTTAGCGAAACGGCTTTTTCAAGGGCGAAATCGGTAATCTGTTCCAGCGGATGATCCGTCATCCGGCCCAGTTCGAGCAGGGCTTGAAGCCGTTCTTCATCCAGGCGAAGCTGGGCTTCAGCACGTTTCTCGGTGGTTATATCCTTGACGACCGCCTCCACCACGTCTGTCCCCAGATCCGGATCGTATACTACAAAAGAATCAAAAAGCACCCACTTGTCGGTCCCCCGCAAGGTGCGGATATGGATAGGCAGATTGTGGACACTTTTTCGCTCGCGAAGGATTTCGCCCAGATACGGCCCCTGTTCCAATACGAAATACAGTTCTTGGACAGGCCGCCCAGCGAGTTCTTCGGGTGATTCCTTCAATTCCAGCAGGTCCGATAATCCCCGATTCGCAAGCAGCAGGACGCCATTGTCCAAACGATAGCGGTATATTCCATCCTCGGTAAATGACAAGAGTCTTTTTAATAACGCGTCCATAAAGATATTCCCCTGGTGATATATCGCCTAGTCCTCATAAATCGTTTAACATTCCTCACAGGATCGTACGCACTTCACATCGCTGAAGACAACTATATTTCTGCAAATACCGCTATAGAGTGTAATACATTTGTCATCTGGTTTCAATAATGAGACGCTTTACTGAATCCAGACCAGCCAACGCTCGAATACGCGCCGTGCCGTGTTCGACGATTGGCCATGGGTACGAGATGCCCAATTTGACCTTGGCCCGCCCCAGGATCTCCAAAGGGGCGTCCCAAGGATGATGTATCCAGGCCACAGGCATTTGGGCCAATTCCGGCACCCATCGCCGAACATACACGCCTTCGGGATCGAACTTCTGGCCTTGCACCACAGGATTAAAAATGCGGAAATAGGGGGCGGCATCGGCCCCGCAACCCGCCACCCATTGCCAGCCCAACGTGTTATTCGCCAGGTCGGCGTCCACAAGCGTATGCCAGAACCACTGCGCACCCTTCTGCCAGGGCAACAACAAATCTTTCACTAAAAAGGACCCTGCAATCATCCGAACCCGATTGTGCATCCATCCGGTGCGCCACAATTCGCGCATACCGGCATCCACGATGGGGTAGCCGGTGAGGCCTTTTTGCCAAGCCTCCAGGGCGGTTGGGTCGTGACGCCAGGGAAAGGAGGAAAACTCGGGCCGGAGCGGCGACTCCGCAGTATGAGGAAAATGAAACAGGAGGTGATGCGCGAATTCCCGCCAGGCGAGTTGACGAAGAAAGGTTTCCTCGCCCCGCATAAGCCCGGGGTGTGGATGGAACGCGGCTCGGTCCGCCACGCAATGCCATATCGCATGTGGACTGATCTCGCCGAAGTGCAGATAGGGGGAGAGACGCGACGTGTCTGATTGCGCTGGAAAATCCCTGCCTTCGGGATACGTTTCCAGCCTTTTTTTAATAAAAGCGCTTAATTGCGTGTGTGCGCCTTTTTCCCCCGGAGTCCAGGTGGCGCGAATGCCGCCCGCCCAGTCTATTTTCGGTTCCAGCGCCAAAGCTTCGAGCGGGAGCGAGTCCGGCCATTGCTTTGGGGCGGGAATAACCCGGGGCGCCGTCCAACCCTCTTCAGGAAGGTACACGCGCAGCAGGGTTTTCCAGAAAGGGGTGAATACCTGAAAAGGCCTTCCCTGCCGATTCAAAAGTGTTCCGGGTTCTGCCAGGAGGCTTCCGTTAAACGAAACAATTGGGATCTTTTCCGCGCGAAGCAACGTGGAGATCTGCTCTTCTATTTCCAGCCATCCAGGCTCAACAATCCGGTTGCAGAGAACGCGCACGGGATGAATGTCAGACAATAGCCCTGTCAAGGTCTGGAGGAAAGAACCCTTGCGGAGAATCAACCGGGAACCCCGCGACTTTAGATCTCCGGATAGCGCTTCAAGCGATTGGTGGAGCCACCATCGGCTTGCCGGGCCGGGAGACCAGGCGCCTTCTTCTTCGGGGGACCATATAAACAAAGGCACGACAGGCGTCTTTGCGGCGATGGCCGCACGCAGGGCGGGATTGTCGTCAAGGCGCAAATCCCGCCGGAACCAGACAAGGGTGCAGTCTTTGTTCATGGCGGATAGTATGAAGAATTCGGCCTGAGCGGGGCAACGTTATACAACCAAATACGGGTTATAGCTTGGGCGTGGCGTGAGGCATGTCACGCATTTCACATTCGTGGGTGCAGCCGCCATGGCAGTCGCCCGGACAAGGCTCGATATGAATGGTAACACTTGCGCGATCAAAATGATTGCGGATTTCATCGGCGATTACATGGCTGATATGATGCGCCTTGTCCACGGACATGTCCTTGTCTACATATAAGTGAAAATCGATAAAGCGCATGGAGCCCGCCTTGCGCGTGCGCAGCCGGTGAAAACCACGCACATTGGGGGCGAACCGGATAACGAGTTCCCGAATCCAGGCTTCTTCCATATCCGGGAGTTTCGCATCGAGCAAATCGCGGCCCGCTTCCACGGTCAAATGATAGGCAGCCTTCAAAATTAAAACGGCCACGCCGATGGCCACGAGCGGATCAAGCCACAGGAGATTGGCGTTGGGCCAGAACCACAGGCCAGCCTGGATTATCCCCAAGCCGGTCATAACCCCGGCGGAAGTGTAGACATCGGTGCGCAAATGCCAGGCGTCGGCAAGCAGGGCCACGGATTCCGTGGATTTTCCAACCCGGAAAAGCATCTGTGAGACGCCGATGTTGACCAGCGTGGAAAACAACATGACCAGGAAGCCCCATCCTAGCGATTCCACCACCTGCGGATGCATCAGTTTCTGGACAGCTTCGTAAATAATCCAGCCGCCGGCGAGGAAAATCAGCAGGGCCTCGATGCTCCCGGAAATGTTCTCGATTTTCCCATGGCCGTAAGGATGTTCCTTGTCAACGGGTTGTTCCGACGCCCGCACGGAAAAGAGGGCGATACAGGCGGCAAACAGGTCCACGCCGGAATGGATGGCCTCGGATATGACGGATACCGACCCCATCGTTATGCCCGCGGCCAGCTTGAACACCACCAACAGGCTGTTGGAGACGACGGAGATCGCCGCCGCCATGGTTTTACGCTTTTGCAGCTTGTGTAATTCCATGCTCTATGCAACCCAACAAAAAAACCCGCGGGACTCCTATGTCCCACAGGTGTGTCTTCTCCTGTTGCGGCGTGTTCAACGCGCCCGGCCGCATCCGCTATTGGCGGACCGCCTGTTCATGGCGCGAAGTATATGAGAAATGATAAAGAGGTGTCAAGGATGGTGAATAAACAGGATGGTGAATAAACATGGAAAATTCATTTGTATATGAGGAATGGGACGCGCTTGTAGACAGCATGGGCCGATACGGATGATAGGATCCAATTAGACCACTAAAACCACAACGGCGATACAGAACAACTGGAATCAAACAGAAAAAGAACCAGTAGGTTCTTTTGGACCTGCGCTTTTACTTCTGATAAAGTGTGCCGATGTTCACCGCACACCGCCGCAGCATGCCAAAAGAAATGGAACTGCCATGAAAGAAATTCGCGCATATACGAAGGTCGACGCCGGTACGGCGTGCATTGGCAATGCGTGGCTGGAACGGAGTTGGTCTTTTTTCTTGGGGAATACCATCGGTTTAATACAGAAAGCCGGGCCCGTGGAATGGTGCCGGAACAAAGCGCCGGAATTCCGGCTGGAAATGGGCGCTGAATCCCTGGGCATTATGGAACTTGGTTATACGCAATGGAGTGAGGAGTATATGCCGGAAGGGGTGGCGCTGCTGATGGACCAGGATAATGAGCAGTGGATTTTTTCTAAAAAGACGGTTGTCTTTCATGGATGCGCGGGAGTATTGCACGGGTGCAAACTGTATAATCTCACGGGGGGCCAGGCGGCGGTGGATCGTGTCGCGATGGATATCCTGCTATTGCCCGAAACGTCCATGTGCTCGGAGTGTCAGGAACGGCATGTGGCCATACAATTTGGGAATCAGGGCTTGCTGGTGGGGGTCGATGAGAACGGTTATGTGGAGTTTTCCGAGGCGGAAGGGCCTCGTTACGCGGTGGTTTCCGATGGTCCGCGGGTATTGGAGCCGGGCGCCGCTTGGGTATTGCCTGATATGTATATTGTGCCCTTTTCGGGAGAGCTCGATCAGGCATGGGCCGCTCATGGACTGTTTATGAAAGCGGTGCAGGCAATGAAAGCAAGGCAGGCCGAACAACGAATTGCGGAAATGGCCGCTCTGAAAGAGATAGAACGAAGTCACGTTAATGGAACCAACAATTGAAATAACCACCCTTGCGCATGGTGGAGATGGTATAGGCCGCATGGAAGGGCAGGTCTGTTTTGTGCCGTATGGACTGCCGGGAGACGTGTTGCGCGTTACGATCACCCGGAAAACACAAAAGGCTTTGTGGGCGGAGATTGCGGCGGTGGAGTCGCCGTCCCCGGAGCGGACGGCGGCGGCGTGTCCGGTGTTTGGTCAGTGCGGAGGATGTTCCTGGCTGCATTTTGCATATCCCGCGCAAGGGGAATGGAAACGGCGGATTGTCCAGGAAACGCTGCAACGCATAGGAGGCGTGGAGACGGCGCTGGATTGGGCGGAAGATCCTGGACTGCGCTTGGGATATCGCACGCGCGCCGAGGTTCACGGCGATGGCAAACGATTAGGTTTTTACGCGGCGGCCAGCCATGCCATTGTAGATACTGAATCGTGTCCGCTGTGTCATCCGCGCCTGAATGAAGCGCTGCGGGGATTGCGCGAGGCGGATATTAAAGGTTCTGTAACAGTGACAGTGAATCCCGAGGGGGAGGAAACGCTGGTGTGGACCCGATTTCCCAGGCGTTCGTTGAAACACCGGTTCCCGCTGGCGAACACGCCGCAGGATGCGGCGCGGGAGCGCTTTCTTTTTGATGCCGTGCCGGTGGTGAATGGCGCGTTCTCCCAGGCCAGTCTATTGTTGAACCGTCTGTTGGTGCGCATAGTGCACGAGTATGTGGGAAAAGCCTTCTCGTTACTGGATCTCTATTGCGGCAGCGGCAACCTTTCCCTGGGTCTGGCGGCGCGTATCCGCGTGCTAGGGTTGGATCACCACCAGGAAGCGGTGCGCGCGGCGGACAGCGTCCGGCGCGGCGGATACCTGCCCGGCGGCGAGGAAAAAATGATCAAACAGATCGCATCGGGTGAATGGGACACAATTTTACTCGATCCCCCACGGGAGGGCGCCAAAGCATTGATGCCTGCGCTGGCGGACTGTTCGGCGCGGGCGATAGTGTATGTTTCATGCGATCCGGCCACCCTTGCCCGGGATCTTAAGACCTTGGGCGCAGGCGGGTGGAAAGTGATGCGCGGCGTAGTGCTCGATCTGTTTCCGAACACACCGCATGTGGAAACGGTGTGCAGACTGGAACGGTCAATGTAATAACTTGGAATAGAAGTGATGAATCCGGAAATTAAGACGGTGTGCGTGTATGCCGCGTCGAGCGACACGCTGGACGGTGTGTATGCGGAAGCGGCACGGCGGCTGGGGGTATTATTGGGGCAAGCGGGGTACTCTTTGGTATATGGTGGCGGGAATAACGGGTTGATGGGCATTCTGGCGGAGGCCATGCACGCGCAGGGCGGGCATATCACGGGCGTAATCCCGGATAAACTCCACGGGCTGGAATTGGCGTATGCGGGCTGTGATGAATTGATAGTCACCCATCATTTGAGGGAGCGGAAATCGGTGATGGAGGCAAGGGCGGATGCATTTATTGCCCTGCCTGGCGGTTTTGGCACGCTGGAAGAAATCCTGGAAATTGTGACCTTGAAACAACTCGGTTACCATCAAAAACCGGTAGTGTTCCTCAACATCAACGGCATTTATGACCGGCTGATGCATTTTTTCAATGGGTTGCTGGAGGAGCGCTTTATCACCCAGGCCCATCAGCGTTTATATCATGTCAGCGCGAGTCCGGAAGATGCCTTGGCATTTTTAGCGTCGTATAGGGCCTGAATAAAGCGAAACGCAAAGGCATGCCCCTTCGCGCAATGCGTGTGATTCGCGGGGGAGAGCCCCTGTTTTTTGCCTCGGTGATGGCCTGCTTGCAACGGCATGATTCTTCCCATCATAATACCGCCCACAATTGCTTTAGTAGAAGGGTTGGGGTTTATGCAACTGCATGCGTCGCCGGAAATAGCGTCCATCCTGGAGAAGGCGCTGGGAATTTGTGTGCGCCAGGGTCAATTTTTCGTTGGGGTGGACCATCTGTTCACCGCGCTATTGGATAATCCCGATGCATTGCCCGCCAAAATTCGCGAGCAGTATATGAACGCGCTCTATGCCGCTGCGCGGGAAATGAACCGTTCCGTTTGGAAAGGGTCCGCGCCTTCTACCTCCGGCGAGATTTTTCATACACCCCGGTGCATCGCCGTTACGCAGCAGGCCGGGAAATATGCGGACCGAAACGGGCGGCGGCCCGCCACGGCGGGCGATTTGCTCCTGACGCTCCTGAGTGACGGGTGTGCATCCCCCAGCCGCGCTTTGGACCGGTTGGGACAAAACCGGGGCCAAATCATCGAAACCCTTCGCATGGAACTCTCGCGGCAGGTCCCCTCTGCTCAGCATCAACAGCATCCCGCTGCCGCCCCGTCTTCGGAGTCGGCGCCGCTGCCGGCCTTCGAACCCGTTGGAACGCCCCGGGAAGCCGGCGCCGCACCCGCACCGGCATTGACGCGAGATCTTACCGACGCCGCGTTGCAGGGAGCACTGGAGCCTGCGGTGGGCCGGGATACTGAAATTTTCGAGATCATGCAAATCCTGACGCGTAAGACAAAAAACAATGTCATGCTGGTGGGGGATGCAGGGGTCGGGAAAACACAGGTGGTGGAAGGACTGGCGCTCAGCTTGGCGAAGGGCCTCGATATGCCGGGCGCGCCGCCCTTGCATTTTCTCGCGCTGAATCTGGCGGCGTTGATGGCGGGCACGCAATACCGGGGCGTCTTCGAGGAAAAGGTGCTCGCACTGCTGGAGCAATTGAAAAGCTCGGAAAATACGGTCCTTTTCATCGATGAAGTGCATCTGATTATGGGGGCGGGCTCCACGGAAGGCGGCTCGATGGATCTGGCGAATCTGCTCAAGCCCGCGCTCGCCCGAGGGGAAATCCGCTGCATCGGCGCGACCACCTTGCAGGAATACCGTAAGTTTGTGGAGAAAGACCCGGCCATTGAACGCCGCTTCCAGATGGTGCGGCTCGAAGAGCTCTCGGAAAGCGCCACGCTGCAAGTGCTGGACCGGCTCCGGCCCTCGTTTGAGAAACACCATGGCATTCGCATCAGCGGACGCGCCTTGCAGGCGGCGGTCGCCCTGACACAACGCTACCTGCCGCAGCGGCGTCTGCCCGACAAGGCAATCGACGTGTTGGATCAGGCCTGCGCCCGCTACCGCATGAAGCTCATGATGAGCAAGACCAATCCCGCCATGCTTTCGGAAACACTGCTGCCCACCGCCGAAAACAAAGTGACGCCGCACGACATCCGCAAGGTGGTCAGCCAAGTGAGCGGAATTCCCGTGGAAGAGATCACGCAGGAAGAGCGCATTCATCTCACCGATCTGGATCGTCAACTGCGCAGTCAGTTGATCGGGCAGGATGAAGCAGTGGCGAAAGTCGTATCGGTGGTGCGCAAGGCGCGGGTGGGCTTGGCCGATCCAAACCGTCCGGAAGCGGTGTTGCTCTTTTTGGGACCCAGCGGGGTGGGCAAGACACAGTTGGCGAAATTGCTTGCACAACAGCTTTTCGGCTCGCGCAATCACCTCATCACATTTGATATGTCAGAATATATCGAAGAGCATTCCGTGGCCAAGCTCATCGGCGCCCCGCCGGGATACGCGGGCCATGAAGAAGAAGGACAGCTCACGAGCGCGGTCCGAAATACACCCTTTTCCATTGTCCTGTTTGACGAGGTGGAAAAAGCGCATTCGCGCATCTTTGACATTTTCCTGCCTGTTTTTGAGGAAGGCCGGTTGAAAGATTCCCACGGACGGGAAGTCAGTTTTAAAAATTGCATTATCATTCTCACCTCGAATATCGGCGCACAATGCCTCTACCGTTCCGAAACCGGCGACTCCGGCAAGGAATTAATGGAAGAACTGCGGCACCACTTCCGTCCGGAATTAATCAACCGAATCGATGAAATCGTGCCGTTTTATCCCTTGCTGGCCGAAGACATCCGCACAATTCTGCGCCTTGAAATCAACCGGGTGAGGGAGCGTCTGAAAGATAAGAAAATAGGCATTCGGATGTATCAGCGGGCGTATGAATATCTCGCGGAGCAGGGATACAACGCCGAATATGGCGCGCGGGAACTCCGCCGCTGCGTGGACCGGCTCATCACCACGCCCCTCAGCCAGATGCTTCTGTCCGGAAACTTCCAGCAGGGCGACATGATCGATGTGCTCATGGAAAATGGAGAATTGGCCTTCCGAAAGGGGCAGCCCCACCACGAAGAGAAGGAGAAGCAGTCATGATGGCGCAGGGCGCGGGAGGCTATCCCGATGCATTTGAAATCGTGAACGGTCCGGAAGACGGCACCGAATTTCCCGTCACCCGCACGCCGGTGGATATCGGCGCGGATCCCGGCTGCGGCGTATTGATTCAATGCGATCAAAGCGTGCACCGGTTTCACGCGCGGGTCACGGTGGTCTCCGAAGGCTACCGTATCCGCAAGCTGCATGGCGGGCCCATCTATGTGAACGGCCGCCGCGCCGGCGCCTTGCGCTCGCGCATTGCACGGAATAACAGCCTCATCTCCGTAGGCGGTACGGAATTAATGCTGCGCTGCGCCCCCGACGGACTCGCAAGCCGAAGCCACGGTCTCCCCACCGAAAGCGACCTCGGATGGACCCTGCGGCTCTTGATCCCCTTCCTTTTATCCTTGGTGAAGACCCCCATACGGTGGGTGCGCAACCTCGCCGGACGTCACTTCTGGCTTATCGTCGTCATCGCCGCGCTTATCGCCGCCGCCGCCTACTTCCGCCCAAGCGTGTTATCCTGGGCGAGGGACTGGACGCTCTTCGGCTTCTATTGGCTCCGCTGGCATTTCATCGAACTCTATTACCGCATTATGGAATCAACGTAAATTATAGTTCACTCTTGCAAACAAAATAGAGATTATTTAGCAAAAGTGTTCGTTATCTAAGTCATTATGTATCAGCCACTTACATCAGATTAGGGTATTTTACACCCCATGTTTTTAATCAAAATAACGGACACCCGTGAGTTTTTTTACGCCTTTCGTGTCAATAAGTACTGCCGTCCTCTTTTTTTACCAATTGTGCTGATAATGCCCTCGGATACCAATCTAGAGACGACAGTTGATGGAATTAGTCTCTGTTAAAATGTCTTCATTACTTACTCTAATGATTGATTGGAATAGGTATGGCAATACCGACTTTCACAGCAACTGGTGTGTAGATATCGACCTTTTCTTCTGGGGTTTGAATTGACACAATCAAGGAGTAGCGACAGCTTCGATCCCACCGGTCCAAATGATGGCGCTCACGCCACCAGCCGATCGTTGGATAAACAGCTACGAGATTTGAGGTGGATAGTTCTATTGCAGTGCCATGCCAAATATCAGAATGGATAGAGCCAACATTTCTGGCATCGCCGATCAACCATTTGTCTGTTGGCCCTTGAGTACCAGGATGCTCCCCATCTTCACGTGCTTGTTGGTTTACACGTTGGATAAAATCCATTTCGGTCTCTTGCGCTCCATTCACATCAAAACGAAGTGCATGTGATGCATACCGGTAACGGTTATTCCACCCAACTTCACCTGGTGCTGGTTCTATGAAATAAGAAAGTGTAATACGCATTGTCACTAAAGCTTCACCGAGAAACTCCAGAGCCTCTTTCGGCCATGGCAACTCATATAAATGCATTTCATTTGTGACATATCTATCCTTTTTCTTATCATATGGTTGCAAGGTTGTTTGCGAGATTAGCGTTAGGGAATTAGAGAGTGTGTGAAGGGCGTGCGAAAGATTTGGGACGCCATATCCACAAATTCGCATCAGATACGCTATCTGCTGCTTGGTTGCAGGTGTCGCCTGAAGAAACTGTTGGCGCATCGTATCTGTCCAGTCAGCAGAATGAACGATCAGTGCTCGTACTGTCTCTGGCCACCCTTCAGGATATGCTATCTGAATTTGCGCTGCCATCCATGCGGCTTGTGCAGCAGCAGCACTTGTGGCGCAAAATGGAGCAAACTGTGATCTTTGTGGATTGTAATATGTTGAAACAAGTTTGAGGTCATCCGGGACTGATATGGAGTTATTCGGGCCTCTTGCAACATTTCCACCCTCGAAAACAACCTCTGGTTTTATTGGCCAGCGCCGTCCGTGCCAGGTGCTTGAGGTGGTGCTATATGGTGATAGACCTCCATCTGGTGCGATAGCGGCATACCCAAGTAATGTATCATCAGTAATTCTTGTCTTCTCTGTGAAAGCACCGACAGTTAATACATTCCAAGATTGACCAGGATCATGAATTTCATTTGTGATATTTTCAGTAGGATAGTTTCGCCAACAATTTGAATCGTCTACGTTTCCCGCACTGACAACAATCAGACGCTTGGTGTCATCATTATATCCGGATGCCATTGCATCCAGTTCTGCGGACCACGACGAAGGACGGCCTCGGTCACGATTTTCATCGGACGTTACTGCCATGCAGATTACCCGTTTTCTCTTTGGAGCCTGGATCTCAGCACGGCTTACTCCTTGCCCGGTTATATGGCCCCAAAGGGCCTTTTGATTCTGAGCAGGTGGTGGTGGAAGGATCTTCGAAGATTCCAACCGGTGTAATACATGTAATTCATGGTTGCTATTGAGTACTTTAAGAAGATCACCATAGACTGCGGTTCCAGCCATAAGAGTCCCGTGTCCGTGATGGTCGTGAGTTCCCCATTGTGGATTAAACGTATGCATGTCGCTTGAATCGAGCACTGGATGCAGAAGAGCGTGTCCATTGTTTACACCGCTGTCTAGAATGCAAATAGCAATATCATCTGCATCATCAAAGTATGTTCGTGCTAATATTTCTTGAACTAAGTCTGTTTGATCACGATTCTCAAGTTCAATATAGAAAGAAGCCAGCCGCTTTGCGAGGCGGTATTCAACAATATCGTCGGATTGTTCAATGAGAGTTTCAAGTATTGGGCGATTAGCCATGATTAACATTACTGCCCGTTCTGGGAACTTGAGCGCACTTTCCCCAAAAGACACATCCAATCGATTCAGTAATTCTTGAAACCGCTTTATCGTTTTGACAGAATCACTCGCAAGCCATACTTCCACCCATTCAGGTATATCATCTGGTATCAATCCGCGTTCATCCTCGCGCCAGAACGATTCCAGTACAGCGCGCCGGATATCCAAGATACTGCGGGCCAGCGTATCATTTTTTGGCTTCTTTCCAGGTTCGGGCGGTAGTCCATAGGATTGCAGTTTTTTCAGGAAATAGTTGCGCTTTTCGTGAGGAACAAAAACTGTGGCTAGTGTGCGTATATGCTCTCCTGAGCCAACCTGACGCACGTTACACAGGCGAATACCTGATCGGATACACTCAAGACTTTTTACTACAAGGTCATATCCCGGTGCACTCTCAAATTCAATGTAAGAACCATAACAATCGGTTTGAATAATGGCACGTCTATCTCCGATTTCTTTCCAAGTCTGTTGAAGTCTGGATATTAGATGGGCACTGTGCGTTGCTGGGTCTCGCTTCGGTACACGGGGGGCAGAGCCGCCCTGTCTGGGACTTGTAAACCCGTGTCTACGCTCGATACCTGCAAGAAAGATGTGTCGATATGGCCCCCCTGGCATAATTAATTACTCCCTAAGTTTTGGTTGCATCCCTTTGCGTTCAGCCAGCATTTGTCGAAGCAGTGGCCCAGTAACGTTCGTCTCGTCAGCGAGAATGGTTTGTTTTACTGCATCACAACATGCTGCGTCAATTTCTGCATGGCTTAATCCCTTACTTTCACGAAGCACTGCCGACCACATAAAGTTAAGAGGAAAGAACGCCCCTAATACATTCTGGATAAGGCGTTTGCGTTCCTTATTTTCCGGTAGCGTATAAGAAAGTACATCATCAAAACGTCTAAACAACGCACGGTCAAGGAGCGTTGGGCTATTAGTGGCAGCAACGATTAAACTGTCTGACGCATCCAGTTCAATGAATTGTAGGAAGGCGTTCAATACACGACGCATTTCTCCAACATCATTTTCTAGAGTTCGCGCTCCTCCAATGGCATCAAATTCATCGAAGAGATAAACTCCTGGTTCTTGGAGAATAAGATCGAATATCTGCCGGAGCTTAGCGCTTGTCTCCCCCATAAACTTCGTTACGAGCTTATCTACTTGTACAATGTATAGAGGAAGCCTTAATTCATGCGCTAGTACACGAGCTGTCATCGTCTTGCCGGTACCAGGCGGCCCAATGAGCAGTAGTTTCCGTCGATGTAACAATCCGTGTGTTTTAAGTTTAGATTGCTGACGATATTCATGGATTACACGTTCCATACGGAACAACAAAGTCTCAGGCATCACAATGCTCTGTTTTGTCGTGTCAGGTTCTTCTGCAAGTACCAGCCCCCTGAGGTCCACGGGAAATTTTACAATACGCGGACCACGCTCCTGCCGCGACTTATCCACAATTTCCCGAATCTCATGTGCCAATGCCCCGTGGCCCTGTTGTGCCTCATGCGCTGCTACCTGAAGTGCAATTGTATAAAAACGTTCTTGGTCATCGCCTAGATGGGATCGGATTAGCGCTTTAAGCTGTTCGGCCGTTGCCATTATCCACCTCGTTGCCAATGCTTATACTCTTTACTTTTATTTTCCACCTTTTGACACCCAAACTACAATATTTACACTTTTTTAATTAATAACAAAACTACTTACCCCCCAGGAAACCATCGCACCAGAAAACGGGTTCATACCCGCGTTGGGAAACCCACTCGAGGGCGGTGCGGACTTTTTCCATCACGGTGGGCTGATACAGGTCGAGGTCTTTGCGGAAATATTGTTCGTGAATAAGCAGTTCGGCCATTTCAGCGGTGGCGGGCGTTGCGGTGTGCGCATCCAGGTAGGGCACGATGTCCGGCGCCTCGATCGCGTTGATCACGGCAGTGCATCGGATGAACGTGAGGCCGGTCTCGCGGTCATGCCATGCCGAGCGCGTGTCGCAATAGGCGCATTGCTCACGGGACAGATAATAGCCGGTGGTGCAGGGACCGGCATACCCTTGCGGTTGGAAAAGAGCGATGAGTGTTTCGATACCGCGATCACGCAGAGCCGCCACGGCGTCCTTGGGGCATTCCGCCCAATGCAACGTGGTGGTGCTGCTGAGGACTTCGTTGCCCGCAAACCGGCGTATCTGGTCAGTGACCAGGTCGAAGTCATGAGCGAGTTGTGCATAGCGTGCATTCCGGTAGGGGCGGTCCGGCTTGTCCTGGAGCGCGTGAAAACTCAAATGAAGCCAATCCGCGTTGGCCTGCCATTCTTCTTTCCACTTCTCCGGCATCTGCGTCAAATCAAAGCCGTCCGTTTGGTAATAGATGTTCAAATGGAGTTTCAATCCGAATTCCCGGTGGAGATCCCGCCAGAATCCCAAATACCAGTGATTGAACAACGAGGGATACTGATCCGGATTCGTCCCGAGGTCTTTCAGAAATTGGATATTGTCATCCACGGAAAAGCGGTATTGTTTCCGGCCGCCTTTCTTCCACCACACATCGAGGGTCTGTTCTTTGCCGCCGCCCCGGACGGTAATGGTGTTCCGCCGCTCCCGCAAAGCAACATCACAAGAAAAAAGGGTTCCTTGTGATGTGGCGGGAGTCCCGTTCACGCTGAGTTCTCCCGCCCCTTCCGGAACTGCCCCTTGCACCCTTATGGTTAATGACTCGGGGGTTTCCCGGCCATCACCGCGGGTCAATACATCACCGTCATGCGGAAAATTTATTTTAACAACACCCATCAGCCAATCTCCTTCGTGATCTGTAAACATTATTACGTGCTCAGGGTGTCGTATTCCAGCCAGCGTTTAGTGAAAAAAGAGAGGGCGATGCAGCGCTGCATAACATTAGCAAAAGGGGGTACAGATTCAATCAAGAGCGGCCGGCTCTAACAAATACCATCAGACCAATCAGATTCATCCCATGGTGCCATGCCTTTTTTTAAGAACAATTTACGAAATAGCATACAGAGAAATTCAAGAAAAGGCCTTGTAGATTTTGGTGGTCTGCCCAGCTTGCGGGAAATGCCACTTCAACATAACACGCATAACCCATTGGTAAATAATAACATCGGAAAGAAAAAATTGGAAAAAATCTGTTTTTCATGTTATAAAAAGAACATGTGCGAGGAACGAGGAACCAGTGTTTAACACAAAACTCAGGTGAGGAGAGGTCAGTCATGTTTTTTCAATCCCTAACGCAAAAAAGCAGGAGTTTCGTTATTGTTTTCACTGTGGTGGCCATGGTATGTGTGGCCGCCTGGGCGCAACCACCCGCCGATTCCCATGGGGTAGGCTCTTTGGCGGGTCAGCCCGCCGAAAAAGCCAATGTCCCGGCCGCGCCCAACACGGCGGACAAGAACGGGTGTGAGATTTTCATCAATTTCGATGATGTCACTGCATCTGATCTATTTATGGATACGACGCGGCTAACCGATCAGTATTGGGTAGAAGGGGTGTATTTCTCGGGGCCAGCCGGGAATGATGGCGGGGCCATTCTTAATGAAACAAGCGGTTTTGGCGTTACGGGTCACTCATCGCCTAATTTTCTTGCCTTCAATCCATCGTCGCAGTTGATCGACGGCGGTATTCCCCAAGGCCCCGAAACCGTTACTTTTAACAGCCCCATTGTTTCGTTTGAGGCGGGCTTTGGCTCGCAATTTTCCGGTGATGTTACCGTAACGGCATACAATGCGGATGACGAGGTGGTCGATACGGTCACGACGGCTATTACAAGCGACCTGTTGCGATTGCGCGTATTTGGCTGGAATATTACACGGGTAGAGTTCAATTCCACGGCCAATACCTGGGTGATGGACGATATCTGCATCATTCAGAGTGAAACGGGCAGCGGTGTGCTGGCGGTAGTAAAAACTTGCGGTGGCAGCAATGATTTCGTTTCCCCTGCTTTAACCAATTTGGGGTACGCAGACTTTACGTTGGTGAGCGACCCGGATCAATACGAGTTCGCCATACGAACGGGGGAATGGTCGCTGATCATATTCGATGAGTACGCTTCGACCATTGACGAGTCCGTTCTGGACGCCCTGGCGGAGTATTATGCCTCCGGCGGAAACCTTATCTTTTTCTATTGGGACATGGTGGGTTTTTCCGGCCATGATCTGTTTGCGAACGCGGGGATTTCCGTAGGGAGTGCCTATTCAGATCCAATACCAGTGTATTCCTGGGAGCCTGATCCATTGTTTCTTGTGCCGAACGCCGTGCCGGATTTGGGAACATTTTTCAATGCGTGCGCGACAGACGGGTATTTCCTTGATACGACGGCTGCAACGCCCGTGGCCGGGTATACCGGATCTCCGCAGCCAGGGCAGGCGGCCATTACAATCAATTATTATGATCGCTTTATCGTAAATGGTTTTGCACCCGGGCTTGTGGATCAAGATGCGGATTCCGACGGCAAGAACGACATGATTGAATTGTATGAAAATGAGATTTTCCACATGGCGGGCTTTAGCGAAAATGCCTTGCAAGTTGCGCCCGCAGAGGTGAATTTCCGCATGTGGCCGGACGACTATACGGCGGAACCGATCACCATAACCAACACCTCCGATTTTGCCATTGACTGGGCGGCGGGGTTCCTGGATGTCCTGGTGGTGCTCGCCGATAGCCAGGGGCGGTTTTTCGACGAATTGCGCCAACAGCCCGGCATAGGGATGGTGGATTATTTTGATGCGCGAAATGACACCCCAACGCTGGGGCAAATGCTGGCCTATGATGTGGTGATCGCCGTAAGCAATTATGCCTATTACGATGGTGACGCTCTGGGGGATGCCTTGGCGGATTATGTGGATAATGGCGGCAAAGTCATTCATTCCACCTTTTCATCCTTTGCAACCGTCCCCATTGGGGGCCGGTTTGCGACAGGAGGCTATATGGCCTTCAACCCTACCGCACCTACTGAATTCGGTGACCATTATCTGGGCAGTTTTGATGACAGCCATCCGATTATGGACGGGATTACGTCCATATACGATTATTATGTGTTAACCGATACCTTGGCGGCGGGCGCGATTCAGGTCGCTGCATGGGATAATGGTGTGCCGTTTGTAGCTATCCAAGGCGACTCCGTAGTGGGGATTAATCTGTTTGCGCCGGGGCCTGACGCGAAATACACCGGCGATGTGCCGCGTTTGTTCCGGAACACGGTCTTCTGGTTTGCGGGGCCGCAATGGCTTTCGATGTATCCGGAGACCGGCTCCTTGCTTCCCGGAGAATCCGTGGAGGTCAACCTATATGCGGACTCCGCCGGAAAAGCTTTGGGGTTCTATGATTCCCTGACTCTCCACGTGAACGGAGCCGGCGGCGCCCATCAGACAGTCCAGGTAGACCTTGGGGTTGTGGAGCTCTGCAACTGGGATTCGGAATTTTCACAGCGCGTGGGCTTTGATTTTGAAGGGGCCGGCGCGAACACGAGCAGTGACTCTTCCCCACACACCGTGTATGAGAATTTCGAGGGGCTTACGGGAAGCATCACCGGATTGCAGTGGTGGGGAATTGATCTCGCGTATTCCGGAGGCTGGTCTGAATGTGACCGGCCCGCTCCCGATCAGTTTCAAATCACCTTTTATGCGGACGAGGGAGGGGCGCCAGGCACCGCAATCACCAGCGTGGGTGCGGAGGCGAATGTAGAGGATACCGGCGCCACAATTGTGGGATTTAACCTCAAACGATACCAAGTCACGTTTGAGATTCCCATAGCGCTGGATACAGGCTGGGTTAGCATAGTCGGCATAGACACGGATACGTGCTGGTTCCTTTGGGCAACCTCCCGTGAGGGCGATTATTCCGCCCTCCAGGATTCCGGTTCCGGCGCCTCCCCTATTGGACAGAATATGTCGTTGTGCATCACTACCTGCCCCCAGACCTTCGCACCGGGCGGACGGGTCGTATCGACCACCGATCATCCGGATGGCAGTTCATGCATCATGACCGGCACAACGGGCACCATTATCTGCAATGACATGTCGTATGGGTATGATTGGCTGGTGCGCTGGGATGGCATTGATTGCGGACATAATGGAGATAGCGGGTGTGGCCGTGTACAACCGTATACGGGTTGGTATATGTTGAATTCTCAGATGGCCGCCACTTGCGGCGAATGCCCAGACAGCGGCCCCACGTTCTTTAATCCTGGCGACCGCGTGGTGTGTCTGGTGGATAATCCGGATGGCAATCCTTGTATTATGGCGGGAACTACGGGAACCGTGGTCTGCTATTACGACTTGTTCTACCTTCATTGGCTGGTGGAATGGGATGGCATCAATTGCGGGCATGAAGGAGGAGGAGGCTGTGGCATTACCGCGCCTGGTCAGGGATGGTATGTAGACGAATGCACCATTTCGTTTCTGCTCGGAGGTGAAGGCGAAGGCGAAGGCGCCGAGGAAGGCGAAGGTGCCGAGGAAGGCGAAGGCGCGGTGGAAGGCGAAGGCGCCATCGAAGGTGAAGGCGCAGAGGAAGGTGAAGGCGCCGTCGAGGGTGAAGGCGCAGAGGAAGGTGAAGGCGCCGTCGAGGGTGAAGGCGCCGTCGAAGGTGAAGGCGCCGTCGAAGGTGAAGGCGCCGTCGAAGGTGAAGGCGCCGTCGAAGGTGAAGGCGCAGAGGAAGGCGAAGGCGCCATCGAAGGTGAAGGCGCGGTCGAGGGTGAAGGCGCGGTGGAAGGTGAAGGCGCCGTCGAAGGCGAAGGCGCCGTCGAAGGCGAGGAGAGCATTCATTCCGCGGACCCGAATGGCGATGGAGTCATTAGCCTGTCCGAACTGCTGCGCGTGATCCAATTCTTCAATTCCGATGGATTCCACTGCCAGGCAGGAACGGAGGACGGCTTCGCCCCCGGACCGGGCGACACCAGTTGCGCACCGCATGATAGCGATTACAATGCCCAGGACTGGCACATCAGCCTGTCCGAACTGCTGCGTGTGATCCAGTTCTTCAATTCCGGTGGATATCATTATTGTCCGTTGGACGGCACGGAGGATGGATTCTGCCCCGGACTATAATCCGGGATGAGAACGGTATAAACGCCGTTGATGACAGTTAAAAATTTTCAGATATGCAGGCAGCATGCCAGGGTTATTTCATGGCATGCTGCCTTTTTAAAATTGATTAGGGCTTTGCGGATTTGACGGCCGGAGTAAGAAGCAGACAGTCGGCAAGTACGGTTTCACCCACAGTATTCTCCAGCACCACACGGCTTTCCCCATCGAAGGTGTATTGACCCAAATCCACCCAGGATTCCGGGTGTTCGGATTGATTCACTTCCACCGTTGCTTCGCCCCCCGTATGATACACATGGTATACAGCGCGTCCTTTGCCGCCGACAGGCGCCACCCACTTGGGAACCCATGCGGACAGGGTGTATGCGTTCTTCGATTTAATATCCAACAGCCAGGTAAAGGTACTGGCCAATTCTTTATGCACGCTGAAATATGCAACGCCCACATAGGTGCCGCGGCCCGCATAATCCCACCATTCTTCCGTCAGGCGGACATTCGGGCCCAGCACATTGATCACTTTCGAGCCCGCGGTCGGTGCTTCAGGCGGGCTTTCCACGCCATTGGCCTCCACGGTAGCCGTAGCGCCCGGCTCTATTTCCACCTTGTCTTTCGCGCCAAACAAATTCCCGGTAATAACGGCCCCGCGCACCGCCTTGCCCAGGCGCACGGATTTCGCCCCTTTTCCAAATCGGCATCCCTGAATATTCACCATGCCGGAGTCCACGTCAACCCCCGGCGCCGCGCCTTCTTGAAAATCCCATTCCAGAAAATGGCATTGCTGAAAGCTCACATAGCCTTTCCCGGCCACTTTAGCGCACTGGTACGACGGTCCCCAGAACGCACAATTGTTGAACTGAATACTCCCGGAATTGTCCGGACCCACCACGATCTGCGTGGGATGTTCTCCATAGAGCGCCACAAATTCCCCATTGGTGATGAGCAACCCATAGGCCGCGCTGTTGTCGATGAGCACGGACACGTTGCAGGCGTCGGCGCCAATGCCCGTGAAGTTACCGTTGCAAACGCCGCGCCCGTTCTCCGTGAAACGATAGCCGTAGCGATACCCCCAGCAGAAGGTGTTGGCCACGTACTGCCAGTCCGTCATGGCAAAGATAAAGGCTTCACCCTGTTCCTGCACAAACTTCACCACCTTTTGTGGATTCTCGCTCGTGCGCCAGAACGGCCACAGATGCACATTCTCTATGCGCCCGATGTCAAAGCATTGATCCACGAATATGCCGCGCCGCAAGGGATAGCCATACAACCGGCTGATAAAATGCCGGGGACACCCTTGCGATCCAAAATCGATGCCCTGATAAGGATTCACCAGCATGCAATCAATAACAGAGATGTCTTCTCCGCTCCCCGCGATGCACCATGGATAAGGAATCACGTCCGCGCCCGTCTGCTCCGGATATTGAATCGCCAGACACTTAATTCCAGATCCCGTTTTCATACTGAGGAACGGTGTTCCTTTTTCATCGCCCCGCCCCGCATATGCGTGCAGCATGGTTCCTTTGGGATCACTCATTGCGCTTGGCGCACCCAATGCCCCCTGCAATGTCACATACTCAGGAACAGTCAGGTTTCCCCGAACTGCATATACGCCGCCGGGCAAGGACACCACCCCGCCGCCCTGCTGGGCACAGGCGCTCAGAGCAGCCTGCAACGCCGCGGTGTCATCCGTAATCCCATCGCCCTTTACCCCGAAGGCCCGGACATCCACGGCGCTTGTGGAAACAGTCACGGACGGAGCGGCGGAAAGGGCAAGACATAATGGCATCAACAAGAAACTCATAACTCATCTCCCTGAAACTTTATCTCATTCAAACGGCCAAAACCCCTTTGGCTCCCCCTTATACACATTTTTGAAAATAAGATTCAACCACTTTAAGGAACTGGAGAAAAAAAGAAACAATATCCCGGGATAATTGCGAAATAGTCCTTTTTCTCATCCAGACCAATGAAAAGGCAACGGGTTGACCGGGTAATGCCGGTAATGTAACCCGTGTCTGGCGGGCTATTGATAAATGCATCTGCCGGATCCCTATTCTGCGATGACACTCCGCCTGGGGCCCCGTTAACTCAGCCGTTGCTGTAAAATCAGCGAAATATCCTCGCTATTCAGCGCGATGGGATTGTTTTTGTTTTCCGCCCCGGCAAGGAGGTTCGGTATATCCGATTCAGAAAAGCCATACCGGTTCAATGTTGGGATCGCAAGTTGTTCCGTCAACGCCTCCAGATGCTCCACCAGCATCCGGCAGTCGCGCAACGTGCCGGTTTCTTCTGTACCCGCCAGAAGCGCCCCCACGCGCGCATACTTCTTTAAGGCGGGATGGCCGGGGCCATGCGCCTCGCTCAGCCGTTGAATGGTCACGGCCACGGCGGGCGCCATCAGCGTGCCGCAGACCACCCCATGCGGGATTATGGCATACCCGCCTATCGGCGAGGCCAAGCCATGCACCACCCCCAGCCCGGCGTTCGCCAATACAATCCCGGACATCAGCGCCGCATACGCCATATCGGCGCGCACCTGTGCATCGCCTGCTCCATCCGAACAGGCCGGCACAAGGCTCCGGGCGATAGCCTCAATGCCACTCCAAGCCAGGGCATCCGTCATCGGCGAGGCAGCAGAGGAAACATACGCTTCGAGCAATTGCGTAAACGCATCCATCCCGCACGCCGCCGTTACCGCCGCCGGGCAATGCAGCATCAACTCCGGGTCCACCAATGCAATATCCGGAACAAAATTGTCATGCCGCAGCGACTTCTTAAATCCATTCCGTCCAATCCTGCTCAGCACCGCATTCTTCGTGGCCTCGCTACCCGTGCCTGCCGTCGTAGGAACGGCGATAAAAGGCTTCTTGGAACCGTCCGGGAGTGTTTTTGTGCCCACCGTCTCCAAATACTCGGCTACCGGCTCCTTCCGCATCAACATCGCGGAGATCGCTTTCCCCGCATCGATGACACTCCCCCCGCCCCATGCCACAACCACATCAAGGTTCATAGGTGCGAACTGCGCCACCGCGTCATCCACAAACTCCGGAGAAGGTTCGCCCTTCAGCGTGATGTGGGAATGCTCAATACCCGAGGTCTTTAATCCATCCTGAAAACGATCCCAAGACAGTGATTTATACGACGCATCCCCGGTAACCACCAACACCCTGGAACCGAATTTACGGATAAGCCTGGGTAATTCACTGCTTTTCCCCGGCCCGAAAATGACCTGCGGCATCCGCGCAAAATTGAATGCAGAAATCATGAACATTACCTCCGGCAGCTAGTGTACCCCACAACCCCAAACAATATCCTCTATCGCTATCATTATCACCATCGGGCTTGTGGTTTAGGCGCCTTGGCTTCCCAAGCATATAGGTCCTATAAGTCCTATCGGTCCTATTTCATCTCATCCTCCACCATGATTCCATCGATACTCATCAGCCCCCGCCACGGCGTCCTGTCCCCCGTCTTGCCCTCCGACGTGTCCTCCTTCGTCACGCCCCTCGCGGAACGAAGGCAGGTCCGTGCTACAGTCCCGTCGTCCACCCTGTCCATCCTGTCCATAGCGTCCATCCTGTCCATCCTGTCCATCCTGTCCACCCTGTCCATCCTGTCCATACCCTCCCCTCAGTCCTTTCCGTCATTTAGGTCCTTTTTGTCCTTTTCAAACCCCCCTCCCCCCACTTTCCAAAATCTGGAAAAACAAGACTCCGGCATCTACTTTTTTATCCCATTTTTTCACTCCCAAAAATTTCCCAAAAAATATTTTCCCGCCCAAATTTCCCTTATTTCCCCGCAATTTCCTGCCCCCATCCCACCTTCACCCCCATTTTTACAGCCCAATCCCCTGCACCTCCCCTAAAACCCCTTATTTTTCCCCTTCCTACAGCCTACAGCCTAATGCCTAATGCCTTCTTCCCGTGAAACGCCCCGTGCTAAGTAATAGACGCGCGTTATTAAACACAAACTCGGAGAACACCACCATGAAACTGAACATCATCCCCCAAAAAGAAGACTGGCTCAGCGAGGATGAAAACACCATCGGCTTGGAGTTCATAAAAGCCTTCGCAAAACTGCGCCGCAAACTCCGCCTCGAAGACTCCCCCTTCCTCGACTTCAAGATC
>JAKQOG010000177.1 GCA_029565395.1 Candidatus Hydrogenedentota bacterium
GATACCATTCTTCCTGTTTCTCCATATGCTTCTCCTTCTGTTTGGAAAAGCATATGTTCGCCGATTCAGATCTCTAATTAGCTCCGCAGTAAACGATGTCCTGGCACTAAATTCAGTAAACGATGTCTTGGCACTTGTCAATTAGTGGATAGCGCACCCTGATTTGTCCGTGATTTGTCCGTCAGTGATGAATTGTTCCGGGGGATGCCTTAATGTGAAAACCACATAGAATTTATCCTTTTTCATCTGGATTTGATATAAAGAAAGACATTTTATCTGCATGTGATACGACTTTTTTTGGATTTTTCCACGTGCAATGCACATGAGAGTTTTCGAAGCCGCTTGTTGGAAATGCCTCCACCCCTCAAAATGCGGTATAATAGATTCTTTGGAGAATTGTGAATGGCTATTTCCCCCCAAGAAAATGAAGTATTTGGCCCAGGCCATGCCGCGAGCATTACCTGTGAGCCCTTTCCCTGTTCCCGAAAGGTTTATGTGCAGGGTTCGGAACCTTCCATCCGGGTCGCCATGCGCGAAGTGACACAAACCCCCACGCGTATTGGCAAGAACGATACTCGGGAGGAACTCAACCCCGCCATCACCTTGTACGATACTTCTGGCCCTTATACGGACCCTGATGTGGAGATTGATGTGCATAAGGGCTTGGCCCCCTTGCGTTTGGAATGGATACGGGACCGGGGCGATGTAGAAGCTCTGGAAGATGTTTCGTCGGCCTTTGCACACCGCCGTGCCATCGATCCCGAATTAGCCCCTGTGCGCTTTAAGCCCACCCGTAAGCCTTTGCGCGCCAAACCGGGCTGCCATATCACCCAGATGGACTATGCACGGCGCGGCATCATTACCCCGGAAATGGAATACATCGCCATTCGCGAGAACATGCGCTGTGAGCAGGCCGCGGAATACCTTAAAAAGCAGCATCCAGGCCAGGGGTGGGGCGCGCAAATGCCGTCTGTTATCACCCCTGAATTCGTTCGCGATGAAGTTGCCCGCGGCCGCGCCATTATTCCCGCCAACATCAACCACCCGGAAGTTGAACCCATGATCATCGGGCGCAACTTCCTCGTGAAAATCAATGCGAACATCGGCAACTCCGCCATCAGCAGTTCCATCGAGGAAGAAGTGGAGAAAATGGTTTGGGCGATCCGCTGGGGTTCTGACACCGTCATGGACCTGAGCACTGGCGCCAATATCCATGAAACCCGTGAATGGATCATCCGTAATTCCCCCGTTCCCATCGGCACCGTGCCCATCTATCAGGCCCTCGAAAAAGTGGAGGGCCGTCCCGAAAACCTTACTTGGGAAATCTTCCGCGATACACTCATTGAACAGGCCGAACAAGGTGTGGATTACTATACCATCCATGCGGGTGTGCTTTTGCGTTTCATTCCGCTAACCGCGCACCGCATGACCGGCATCGTCAGCCGCGGCGGCTCGATTCTCGCCAAATGGTGCCTCGCACACCATCAGGAAAATTTCCTCTATACTCACTGGGATGAGATGTGCGAGATTCTCGCCGCGTATGATGTCGCGGTGTCCATCGGAGATGGGCTCCGTCCCGGCTCGATCTACGATGCCAATGACGAGGCGCAATTAAGTGAGTTGAAGGTCCAGGGCGATTTGACCAAGCGTGCCTGGGACTTTGGCGTTCAGGTAATCAACGAAGGCCCAGGCCATGTGCCCATGCACATGATCAAGGAAAACATGGAAAAACAGTTGGAATGGTGCCACGAGGCGCCCTTCTACACGTTGGGGCCGGTCGTCTGCGATATTTCGCCTGGTTATGACCATCTTTCTTCGGCCATCGGCGCCGCCATGATCGGATGGTATGGCGCGGCCATGCTCTGTTATGTGACCCCGAAGGAACACCTTGGTCTGCCGAATAAGAACGACGTGCGCGAAGGCGTCATTGCCTATAAAATCGCTGCGCACGCCGCCGACCTTGCGAAGGGCCATCCCGGTGCACAAATTCACGATAACGCCATGAGCAAGGCCCGGTTCGAGTTCCGTTGGCAGGACCAGTTTAACCTCGCCATAGACCCTGAACGCGCTCCGGAATTTCATGATGAAACCCTTCCCGCGACCGGCGCGCGCCTCGCTCATTTCTGCTCCATGTGCGGCCCGAAATTCTGTGCGATGGAAATCACCCAGCAGGTGCGCGAAGCCGCGGCGAATCAGGAGGCGGAGACAATTGCGCACGGCATGCAGGAAAAAGCAGACGAATTCCGCCGGGGCGGCGCGGAACTCTACCGACCCGAGTGATCTGACCATGCGTTTCGGCACCCACGAAATAGACCGTCCCTTATGTCTTGCACCGATGGACGATATCTCCGACCCGCCGTTTCGCCGCATCTGCAAGGAACAGGGTGCAGACGTGGCGTACACCGAGTTCGCTAACTGCGAAGCCTTGGTGCGCAATGTCACCAAAATGCTCCGTAAAATCGCCATTAAGGAAGAGGAACGCCCCATCGGCATCCAAATTTACGGCAGTTCCGAGGAAAACATGGAGCGCGCCGCCGCCATGGCCCAGGAAGCTCAGCCGGATTTCATTGACATTAACTGCGGTTGTTGGGTGAAGAAAATCGCCAATCGCGGTGATGGTGCGGGACTGTTGCGCGACCTGAAAAAATTCGAAGCAGTGGTTAGAGCCGTCCTGAAGGGGACGACCTTGCCGGTCACTGTCAAAACGCGGCTCGGCTGGGACACGAACAGCATTGTCATTCTCGATGTGGCGCGAATGCTTCAGGATCTCGGGATTCAAGCGCTTACTGTTCATTTCAGAACACGTCAGCAGGGATATACGGGCCAAGCGGACTGGTCCTGGATTCCACGCATCAAGGAAGTCTGCCAAATTCCCCTCATCGCCAATGGCGATATTAAAACCGCGCAGGATGCGGAAACCTGTTTTAATCTTGGCGCGGACGGCGTTATGATTGGCCGGGGGGCCATTCACAGTCCCTGGATTTTCCGCCATACCCGCCACTATCTCAATACAGGAGAATTGCTGCCGGAGTTAAGTTTGGAGGAACGGGTGGACATGTGCCTCCGCCATCTCTTCAGCCAGGCGGAATATCGCGGAGTTCCGCGCGGCGTGGTTTCCTTCCGGAAACATTATGCGGGCTATCTTAAGTCCGCCCCCAATATTGCGCATTTGCGCTGTGAGCTTATGCAATACGAACAGGTCGAACCGATAGTGGAACGCCTCAACCGGTTTCTGGAAGAATACCACGCAGGAAGACTGATGGATGAATAGATATGCTTGAACGCCTGAGAAAAGAAATATGCGAAGTAAACCTGGAATTGGTCCGGCGTGGTCTTGTTTTTCAAACGTGGGGCAACGCCAGCGGCATCGACCGGAAAAAGGGTCTGGTCGTGATCAAACCCAGCGGCGTTTCGTACGCAAAGATGCGCCCCAAACACATGGTCATCGTGGATATCGAGGGGAACGTGGTGGAAGGGGAGTTAAAACCTTCCGTTGATACCCCGACGCATCTAGCGCTTTACAAGGCCTTTTCTGAAATCGGCGGTATCGTCCATACCCATTCCCATTACGCCACCTGTTGGGCGCAGGCTCGCCGCCCCATTCCATGTTTCGGCACTACGCACGCCGACTATTGCCATGGAGAGATCCCGCTCGCTGATGCATTGACTGAAGCCGAAGTCGCGGAAAACTACGAAGCCAACATCGGCGCGTTAATCCTGCGCCGCTATGCCAGTCTCGATCCCATGGCGTATCCCGGTGTGCTCGCCGCAGGCCACGGCCCCTTTGCCTGGGGCCGCACGCCCGCCGAATCGCTCGAAAATGCCGCCGTCATGGAAGAACTGGCCCGTATGGCCGCAAACACCCTGGTGATCAATCCGGATGCGCCGGCATTGGAGGGCTATCTGCTCGACAAACATTTCCTCCGGAAACATGGCGCTGGCGCCTACTATGGCCAAAAGAAATCATAAAATGGTGCTCTATATTCTCATCGGCGTACCCGCTCTCTACATCGGCCTGATCTTGCTTGGCTATGTTTTCCAGGAACGCCTCATTTTCCAAACCACCCGTGAACTTTATCGTGACCCATCCTATTATAAGTGGCCTTTCGAAGATGTCCTGTTGCCTGTAGACGGCTATGTGACTCATGGCTGGTTTATCCCTTCAATAAATGCTCGTGGCGTCGTGATTTTCTCCCACGGTAACGCGGGCAATATCGCGGATCGCCTGGAATCCATCGGTCTGCTCCGTTCCTTCGGGTTTTCCGTGCTCGCCTACGATTACGGCGGTTATGGAAAAAGCACCGGGAAACCTTCGGAGCAACGGTGCTGCGCGGATATTGAAGCCATGTGGCGGTACCTCACCGAGGCGCGTGGCATCCCTGCGGAAAAGATTATGCTCTTCGGGCGTTCCCTCGGCGGAGGCGCCACGGCCCATCTTGCCGCACGCGTAAAACCCGCTGCCGTGGTACTTGAAAGCACCTTCACGTCCATGCCTGATGCCGCACAAGCCGCCTTCCCATTGTTTCCGGCACGATGGATTGTCCATCATTATTTTCCCAACGCAGAAAACGTCAGGAAGATTTCCGCGCCTCTTCTGATCGTGCATAGCCGCCAGGACGACGTTATTCCCTTCCGCCACGGCGAAACCCTCTTCAAAAACGCGAATGAACCCAAAACCTTCCTGGAAATCTTCGGCGTTCATAACGAGGGATTCGTCTTGTCTGAAGATATCTACCGCCAGGGCTGGGAAGACTTCCTTGCCCCCATCCTTCCAATGTCCTAGCCTTTAATCTCTTTCAGTGTATAGGTCGTATAGGTCCTATATGTCCTATTTTCCCAAACCCCAAACCCTGTAGTTTTCAATGTCCATTCAGCCTTGTATAGTCCAGCACTTCATAATCTCCGTGATCCAGATACCGTGCCAGGACAAATAAATAGTCGCTTAGGCGATTTGCGAAGACAAGCAGTTTTTCCGCATCGAATTCAGGTTCAATTTCTTTTAATCGTACAAGGCTCCGCTCGAACGTTCGCGCAAACGTAGTGGTAACGTCCACTTGTGCGGAGAGTTCCGTAGCGGCAGACACGATGAATGCCCGGGGAAGTTCGATCAGGCCCTCCAGCCATTGCTGCTCATGTTCCAGTTTTTCGATGAATTTTGCCGAGATTTCACCCCAGCGGTATTCCGGATGCTTTTTTTTCGGGTCATTCACCTGCGCGCCTATGATGAAACAGCAGTGAAGCAGCCAGAAGAGCACGTCGCCGATCTCCTGATAGCTTTCCGGCTTCTCATTTAATACCCGCCGCCGCACCAGGGCCAATTGTGCGCGCAGGGTGTCGAGCCACCCGGTGCATTCCAGAATCGGATGCGCCTTGGACTCGATATCGCCGCTGAGCGTCCGCGTGGTTCCCGCATCGCCGGTTTTGGTGGTTATATGCGATTTCACAGTGTCATTGCCTTTATGATGAGTGAAGTTCAATGCCCACGGGACAGTGGTCTGAGCCCATCACCTGATCAGCGATCCATGCCCGTTTCACCCGCTTGATGAATGCCTGATTCACACAAAAATAGTCGATTCTCCAGCCGATGTTCTTTTCCCGCGCCCGCATCCGGTACGACCACCAGGAATATTGAATTTTTTTCGGGTGGAAATGCCGGAAGGTGTCCACATACCCATTCCCGAGAAACTTCGTCATGGCTTCCCGTTCTTCAATGTAATATCCCGCATTATTTTCGTTCTGTTTGGGATTCTTCAGATCGATTTCCGTGTGCGCAATATTAAAATCGCCGCACAGGATCACATTCTTTCCTTTTTTTACCTGATTGTTGGCGAGGGCCGTGATCGTATCGCAAAACTGAAGTTTATAGTCCAGCCGGGCGCGTTCCGGCTGACTGTTCGGCCAATACCCGTTCAGAATTATAAACTCAGGATATTCCAGCACCTGCACCCGGCCTTCCGAATCAAATGCCGGAACACCCAATGTCCCCGCCGACTTCGGCGCCTGCTTGGCATAGACCGCCGTGCCGCTATACCCCTTTTTTTCCGCCGGATTCCAGAGGCTCACATACCCATTCGGACGCAACAGCGATTCCTCCAGATCCGCCTCCATCGCCCGCGTCTCCTGCAAGCATAAGATATCCGGCTGCGCTTCCAGCAGCCAGTCCAAGAACCCATTCTTCACCACTGCCCGGATACCATTCACATTCCAGGATAAAACCGTTGTCATGAGTCCATTCCTTTTTCAAAACCGTCTACTGCGGAGCATACCTTTCTGTTTAAAGACTTTGCAACACCCGGAATTCCTAAGGATTTGCACGATATGTAAGATTTTCTCTATCGGTTTATCGTATATTGGGGAGTATACAAGGCCGATGTGCTCGCCCTTCTCCACCCGGAAATCAATGTTTTCCAGATGGGCGCGCTCGCAAACGCATTTGACACATTTTCAAAACGAACCAGACTCATATCCGTATCAGTGCGTGTTGTGGGTGAACGTTTCTGAAGAGAAGGAAGTATAGCGTTCCGATATGGTTTTTCATTCTGGGGATTTACCTAGGGATTCGTTCCGAGATAGCACCATTTATCTTAAACTATGGTGTTTCTCCAGTATTAAAACCGATACGTCGTTTTTTGGGCAATGGCGCCGGGCTTGCCATTTGTTTGATGGTTTTTACTATAGTAAGGATTTGTTGATCATGGGCGGACAGTTTATGTTCGAGTTCATCGAGTTTCCGGGCCAATTCGCGATGTTCTGCAACTGTTTTCCGGAGTTTAATAAAGGCACGTACAATGAAAATGCTCACCTCGATTGCGCGGTGAGAATTTAGAACACTCGCTGCCATAATGGTACCATGTTCAGTAAAGGCGTAAGGACAATAGGGGGAAAATTTTAGTGCGGTAAGGTGGTCACAATTTGTGACCACCTCAGATCTTTCTTTCTGAGTGAGTTGAAACCGAAAGTCATCGGGAAAGCGGTGACTATTGCGTTTTACAGCCTGATTGAATACTTTAGTCGAGACATCGTAGAAAGCGGCGAGGTCCACATCAAGAATCACTTTTTCTCCACGAATAAGCAATATACGCTCTTCTATATGGCCAATGGGAATCAACGAGTTCACTTCTGTCATTTCTGGCACTGCCTCCATTTTGTCTAATAAACGCACGCCCTAAAACAGGGGTATGAAAAGTATAGTAAAGTGGTATGTAGATTTCAAGGAGTTTATCAATGAATAATGTTATTGAAAGGTAACTAATTCGGGAAGCAGGATGAATAAAGAAAGGGGTGCGGACACTTCTTTTGTGGAAGATACAACCGGTGCGCGGGCGCACACTACTTTTTGAGGTTGTTGATGCGTTCGAGGTTCCAGAGTTTGGCGTATTTGGTGAAGACGGAGCAGGCGGCGAGGCCGCAGAGGACGGCTCCGTGGTATCCGTCGCGGAAGCCCTGGCGGATGAGGTACATTTTGATGAAGCGGAGGATAGGACGGAGGGTGATGTCCACGAGGCGGGCGCGTTTTCCTTTGTCGTAGGCGTCCTGGGCGCCCCAGGTGGTGAAGCGCTGGAAGGTGGCGAAGTATTCGTCGAAGGTGCGGTAGGCGTCGTGGTACATCTCTTCGTGAATGTAGCCGACGGTGCCGTCGACGAGCACTTTGGAGTGGACGCGTTGTTCGAGGTAGTGGCCTTTCTTTGTGCGGAAGAGGCGGAGGTTGTAGTCGCGGTGCCATCCGCAGTGGCGGATCAATTTTCCGAAAAAGTAAGACATCCGCTTGATTTCGTAGCCGTCGAGGCTGTTGGGGTCGTTGATGACTTGTTTTATTTTGGCGATCAGTTCGTCGGAGAGCCATTCGTCGGCGTCAAGGACAAGAGTCCATTCGGTGGTGATTTGCGGGATGGCCCAATTGCGTTGGTTGGCGGCGTTTATGTATTCGTGGGTGACGACGTGCGGGGTGAAGGAGCGCGCAACCTCATCGGAGCCGTCGCTGGTGCGGGGATCGACGACACAGAAGATGTCGTCGGCCCACCGGACGCTTTCGAGGCAGCGCGGGAGGCGGTCTCCGGCATTGGGCACGAGGGTCAGCACGGTCACGGTACTCATGAAACGGTTTCCTGTGGTTTTTCAGTGGCATTATCCTGCATCAGACGCTCGTACACGCGCAAGGTTCCTTCCACCATGCGTGCGGTGACAAATTGGCGTTCCACGAGTTCGCGTCCGGCGCGGGCCATGGCACGGGCATGTTCGCGGTTGCCCAGGCTTTCGATGATGGCCTCGGCGAGGGCATCCGGATCGCGGTTTGGAACGAGATAGCCTGTCTCACCGGGCATAACCATTTCGGGCACCCCGCCGGCGACCGTGGCTACAACAGGGGTTTCGCAGGCGAGCGCTTCGAGCACGGAGGTGCCCAAACCTTCCGACCAACTGGAAGATACGTAGAGATCGGCGGCGCGGGTAAGGCGCGGGACGTCTTTCCGGTGTCCGAGCAAAATAACGGCATCGGCAAGCCGCAGGATTTTTATTTTCGCCTCGATTTGGAGGCGGAGATTGCCTTCGCCCGCGATGAGCACGCGTACATCGGGAAAGTGCTGGAGCACTTTGGGCAGCGCCTCCAAGAGCGTGACATGGTCCTTGTGCCCCACGAGCGCGCCGGCGGAGAAAAGCAGGGGGCAATCTTCGGGCACCCCAAGTTCCTTCCTGGGCAGTGGTTCTACGTTGAGGCGGTTCAAATCCACGGAACTGTAAACGACTTCGACTTTTTCTGAGGGAATGCCATAGTTGCGCAAAACGTTGCCGACTTCCCCGGATACCGCGATGAAAATATCGGGTTGATTATATTTCCAGCGGTTGAAGGGGTTGGCCTTGGGCACAAAGCTGACACGGCGGGAAACCACCACCTTGCCGCGTCCAGCCAAAGCCCGCGCATAGATCGCAGTGGCATGGGCATGGCTGCTGTGTGCATGGAGAATATCCACATTTTCCCTTCGGACGATTCGGGCAAGGTTGATAATTGTCCATGGATCAAGTTCGGTCCTGAAGGGCAGGGGAATGCGCGTAACTCTGATACCGCCATGATCCGCGCGGAAAAATTCGCCATTGGGCCGCGCGGCAATAAAGATACGGTGACCTTGTTTGGCCAACCCCTGCATCAGCCAACTGGCCTGTTGTTCCCCGCCTCGCCAGCCGAGCTGTTCGTCAATGTGCAGAATGTTCACGGTGCAACTCCAAGGCCCGGTGATAGGCGTCGAGAGTACGTTGAGCAAAGACGGTCACGGAAAACTCTTTCGCCACGCGTTTGGCCCCGGCAACACCCATTTGGCGGCGCAGATCGGGATTCACAATCAACCGGCGGAGCGCTTCGGCCAACGGCTCCACCGATCCCGCGGGCACCACAAATCCCTCGATGCCATTGTTGACGATTTCCGGGAGCCCGCCGTGGTCCGAGGCGACAATAGGCTTCTCCGCGGCCATTTCTTCTTTCAGGCTGAACGAGGAGGTATCGCAGTCAATTGAGGGCAGCACGCCGATATCGAAGGCCTGGGTGCAGCGCGGTATATCCGTGCGGAATCCAGCAAATTGAACGATGTTGGCAATTCCCAAATCACCGGCCAGTTTTTGCAGCTCCACTTTTAAATCACCCTGACCCAGCACCAGTACCCGGAGATTGGGGAAATCTTTCGTCAATTGCGCAATAGCTTTAAAAAGAAATTCGTGTCCTTTGGCGGGCACGAGGCGCGCAGCAATCCCGCAGACGATGTGGTCTTCCCCATATCCAAATTCCGCGCGTGCGCTGCCGCGCCCCATGGAATCCGGCATGTAATGTGCCGGGTCTACACCATTATGGATGGAACACATTCTTGCGCCATCAAATGTTTTTTGTGCGGCAAGCGTCTGACGTACCGTATCGCACACCACAATGCTATAATCGGTCCATCGCCTGTTTAACACCCGGTTCGGCCAGTTGTCTTTGACAGGATAGGTATTATGCCGGGTGCGCACCAGACATACGGGGTGTCCGAGAGACTGATTTCCCAGGGCGCAAACCCAGTGATCCTGCGATCCGCTCACATGGATAATGTCCGGTTTTTGTTTCCGGATATAGTGCCGTATCTTTCGGAGGTCATGCAGCCATGCGCGCGGACGCAATCCGCCTTTAAAAACGAATTGATTTAATGCTTCCGCACCCGTCTTCGCGGAAACTTCGACGAGGACGCTGTCCGGTTTGCAGCCAATGACCACCCGATGCCCCTTCCGGACGAGTTCGCCCGCAAGCCGGTCTACATAGGTTACCTGGCCGCCTCCGCTGAGGTGCGGATCCGTCATGAATATGTGCAGCGTACGATCCATCATCGTTCCGCCGGATGGTATGCCATGAGGGCGGAGATCATCTCACCCCTGCGGCCCGGATGTTGGAAGAGGCTTTTCAGGGGATTCTTCTTCCGGCGCCGGTTGCGCGCCTGCCTCTCCCGTGATAGGCGGCGGCTCGGTTTCCAGGAGCTTTAAGATACGGTCATTGGCCTCATCCAAACCATTCAGCGCCTCGGTAAGTTCATCATCAATGGACTCAAAGTCCTTTGAACGGACAAATGAGACTTTTTCCTTTCCGGACATACCTTAACCTCATATATTATGTATTCGTTAGTGATTGCACTCTGATTATGGCGAAGCGTGGCTACGCCGCGCAACCCGCCGCCTACAGAAGGCTGGGCATATCCTTAAGGTTCAGTGCAAGATCCTGAAGCACTTTCCTGCGCTGATCCCTGGGAATGGGATTCTTCACTTGTTCCAGAATTTCCCACGCCTCCGCATCATGCAGGCAGGCCAAGGGTTCCTCACTGTCAAAATTGTCATTCACCGCAGCTTTGGCAATGCGCAATACGGCGGCCAATGGCGGATTGGAAGTTTTTTTAAGGGGGGAATCCGGGCGGGGGTATTGAAGCCAAAGTGCATCCGCCAGACCCTGAGGCAAATTCCACTGCACGGCGAGCGCCATCGCCAGATCGGCATGATCGCAGCCAAGTTCCTGTAATTCCTCCTGGCAAATCAGTTGCCAATTATTTCCGCACTTTCTCAGAATGTTCGGGTAGATCTTTTTCAGGTTGCTCAGCAGCACCACTTTCCCGATATTGCACAGAATCCCGGAGATGAATTCTTCTCCCTGCAATCCCAATCCCATGTACTCCCCAAGTTTTTTGGCAATCGCGGCTACTTTGAGCGAAGCATCCCAGATGTCCTGCACCAGGGCCGCATCCATTTTGTCGTCTTTGATCGATTCAAACACCGAAATGCCCAGGACGATGTTCCTGATTTCGCGCACCCCCAATATCACCGCCGCCAGTTTGAGCGTGCCCACATATTGTTTCATGCCATAATAGGAGGAGTTGCTGACGCGGAGAATCTTGGCGGTCATGGCGGGATCTGATTGGATAACATCGCTAATCCGGGCGATATCGCTCTTGGGATCATCCGTGGCTTTCAATACTTCCGCCACAATCGCCGGCATTGCGGGCAAATCGCCCACACACGACACAATCCGTTCTACAACCTCGGCATCAGGCATTCGCTCTATCCTCCATTTCCATATACATACAATCCACTCAACTTATCGTGTCAACAGCACCGGACACGATGCATGGTTTATTGCATACGCGGTTGTGCTTCCCAAGACCAGTTCCCGCACCTTGGAATGACCATAGGCGCCCATGACAATAAAATCCGCCGAGCATTTCTGGGCATAGTGAATAATTTGCTCTGCGGGATCGCCCGTGCACGCGGCATACTCCACCTGCACCGGATACGCCTGGAAGTAATTCCGCGCTTCATCCAGCAATCCTAATGTCTCGGCATCGCCCACAACCAGAACATGGAAGGGCATATGCCATGCTTCTGAAATCGTGGCGGCCGTTTTCAAGGCGCGCCGCGCATAATGTGACCCGTCATACGCCACCAAAAAACGATCAAATCCGGGCTGCTCCACCCCAGTAACCAACACTGGCTGCGTTGCCCGGCGGACCACGGCTTCAGTGGTGGAACCCACCAGCCCTTCCAGCCACTGGCTGTGTTCGCCACTGCGGCCCAAAATCACCAAGTCGGACAAGCTCGCGTATTCCACAATTGTTCGCGGAACAATCCCGGTGGTCAAAGTGGTTTCGCAGGTTACCTTGGCTTGTTCACTGGCCTCCTGAAAGGCTGTCAGGGCTGCCCGGCCCCGTTCTTCCAGAATCAACGAAATATTGTTTTGGTAATTCACATACGGTGCGGTACCGAGCGATGCGGACAGATCACGCAGGAACGGCCCTTCCAGCAGCTTCACATCCACCACGTGGAGGCCGTGCAATACAACTGGATGCCGGGATGCCAACGCGACCGCATATCGGACGCCGATGCCCGCCGATTCACTCCCATCCGTGGGAACCA
This sequence comes from Candidatus Hydrogenedentota bacterium, assembly GCA_029565395.1. Classification (GTDB taxonomy): domain Bacteria; phylum Hydrogenedentota; class Hydrogenedentia; order Hydrogenedentales; family CAILVY01; genus CAILVY01. The sequence goes on from JAKQOG010000177.1 coordinate 12,409, forward strand.
GTATCCGTCGAAACATATCCGCTATCCTTGTATCAGCTTCCCAAACGCATGCAAAATCGACAATCCATCCGTTTGGCTCTTCTCCGGATGAAACTGAACCGCAAACACATTGTCACGGCCCACGATGGCCGGAAACTTCACGCCATATTCACACGCCGCAAGCACTATCGTATCATCTTCCGGCTGTGCATAGTAACTATGTACAAAATACGCATACGGTGATGGACCGGTTTCCGACAGCAAGGGACAGGGACGGTCCGATGTCTGAATTAGGCCATTCCAGCCCATATGGGGAACCTTGAGACCTGTAGTGGAAGCATTTGGAAAGCGAACGACACGTCCTTTAAAGATACCTAACCCTTCGTGGCAGGGACCTTCTTCGCTTTCCTCGAAAAGAAGCTGCAAACCGACGCAAATCCCCAAAAAGGGACGTCCACTATGGGCGGCGGCCTGAACAACAGGGATCAAGCCTCGTTGGCGGAGGCCTTCATAGCAATCCTTATAGGCGCCAACTCCCGGTAGCACTACGGCATCGGCCTGGTTAATGAGGGCGGGGTCATCGGTGATATGCGCCTCATGGCCGACTTTTTCAAGGCCTTTTTGGGCGCTCCGGAGGTTGCCCATGCCATAATCTACAATTGCAATCACGTTTCAAGCATTCCTTTAGTCGAAGGCACGTCTTTAACGCGCGGGTCTTTTTGTACTGCTTCGCCGAGTGCACGGGCGAAGGCTTTAAAAATGGCTTCAATACAATGATGTGTGTTTTTCCCATAACGTAGCACGATATGGACCGTCATGCGTGCGTTCACCGCGACGGCACGCAGAAATTCTTCCACCAGTTCGATATCAAATTCGCCCACCCGTCCACGGGGCAATTCCGCGTTAAAGGAGAGGAATGGACGCCCGCTGATGTCCACGGCGGCCTCGGCCAGGGCTTCGTCCATGGGAATCACGGCATGGCCATAGCGTGTCATGCCTTTAACATCGGCCACGGTATCAAGCAGCGCTTTTCCCAGGCAGATCCCCACATCCTCAACAGTATGGTGAGGATCAACATGGAGGTCGCCCTTTGCAGCTATCATGAGGTTCATTTTTCCATGTTTGGCGAGCAGGGTTAGCATGTGATCAAAAAAACCGATGCCGGTGTTGACCTCCGCAAGACCCTTTCCGTCCAGTGCGATGGAGACCGCTATTTGGGTTTCTTTTGTTTTTCGGTTGATTTTGGCTTTTCGCACGGGCATACCCTTTACCGTCCCAGTGCCAGACGCTCCGCAAGAAAAGAGGGCAGCCCGGCTTCGATGACACGCTGAGCGGCTTTTTCCACGGGATAGCTGACACGAATTTGCTCATACTGGTCCGCATCTGTGTCCATAATACCAAACGCGGATTGCGGATTGGCGTCGCGGGGTTGCCCCACCGATCCCGGATTGATGAAAAAACATTTCTCTTCGCCAAGGAGAAACCGGCTGTCGTCGTCCACACTATAAACGCCATCCGCCGAGAATATCCCCGGATTATGCGTATGACCCATCATGCAAATACTGCAATTCTGCTCTTCCAGAAAATAAAGATGCGGGAGGATATCCTCCCAGGAAAAAAGGTACGTGTTGTGGTTTTTCGGGGCGCCATGAACCACCACAAACTCTCTAAAATTCAGCGCATCGGGGAGATTCCGGAGCCATTCGATATTAGTTTCGCTGAGTTGTTCGCGGGTCCACATGGCGGCGGCCAGCGCAACGGGGTTGAATCCCCAAGGTTCTTCCAAACCGCAGGCGACCGCATCATGATTGCCCAGAATCGTGGGGATATTCCGGTTCCGGAGGATATCGGCGCATTCATTGGGCGTGGCATTATACCCCACGACGTCCCCAAGGCAGATGACTTGATCCACCTTCAGGGTGTCAATCTTGTCCAGCACCGGCTCCAATGCATCTATGTTGGCGTGGACATCAGAGATAACGGCATATCGCAACGGGTTAACCTCCCATATGGCTCGGAATATGACTAAGTATAGCAAAAATACCTACTTAACCGCCATATCATATCGACCCAATATGGCCTCACTACATCAGAACACTAATCACTGGGAAATATTGTGCATGTAAAGCCCTCTCACTTTCAAGCAAAAGATTTGTGCGGGCCGAATTGCCACGGGGATACAAAATCCACTAATTAGAGAAGATTCCAGGGCTATTTGAGTTCGAGGGGATTGGCATACACCCAGGGGACCCACTCTCCAAGAACGGAGAGTTCCGCTTCCACCCGGTATTTCCCGGCTGCAGCCGGGAACCAGGAACAATCCCGGCCTTCCGCTTGATATACCGTTTCCCCGTTGCGTTTGATGGTGAAACGGCAGGGCAGGGGCGAGGCGGCCTTAAGCAGCACGCCGCTGGAAAAGGGAAAAGTTTCTCCCATCACCGCCTTTTGTCCATTGGCTTCCGCAAAAAAGGCAAAGCCGGTGCTGTCGGCAATCATGTCAAACCCGATAAAAAGCCGTCCCTGCCGGAGTGCATCCAAAAGGGCCTCTTCGGATAGTTCTTTCGCCAGAAAGTGGTTGTTAACGAAGCGGGTGGGGCGTTCATACGGGTCTAATTCCCATCGAAAGAGTTGTTTGCCAGGTTCGAGCGGGCCAAAAAAGAGGCGCAGCAGGAAACGGGTGAACGCATTGAGTTTCCACTGGCCGACATCATCGCGGTTGGTTTTTGACAATTTAAAGCAATCATCCTTGGTATAGTAGCCGCGGAGGCCATTATTCTGGTGGACATCATTCGCGGAAATGCCAACGAGTTTTTTTACCGTATTGATGTCATCCCATCGCTTCAGAATAGCGTCCTGGCGGTCAAAAATGAGCCGGAAACACAAGTCGGGATACTTCCCAAGGTTCAACAACAAATCCGGCAGCATCTTCAACAAGTTTTCGTCTTTGATGTCCGTATGCGGGTTGTAGATCTCCATGCCCATCAGTTCGGGCAACTCCCAGAGGCGTTTTTCTTCACTGTGGGCGAAAAAAAGCATGCCGCCCAAATCGCTGATTTGTTTTGCAAGTATCTTTGGATCTTCCCCGCACTCCAATATTGTGCTTTCCGGAAGATTCCAGGGCATGAAGCCGCCTGGCATTTCAAAGCCGGGAAAGAATATCACGCCGTCATGCATACCTCGCCATTGCTTTGAAAAATCCGCTTTTCCCTCATCGCAGTGATCGGCCATGAAAATGAACTGACACCCCGTCTTCACAAGCGCCGCATGGATGGTTTCCCACGATGCGTCAGAATCATGTGAGAGGAGTGAATGGTTGTGCATAGTGCCCTTGTATTCCTGCCACCCGTCCACCCGTGCCAGAGGAAGCCGTTGTTCACGAAGTGCGCCCCACGCCTGGGACTCGCGGGGGAAGCGATAGACGCGGTGGTACAGGGCGGTATGAAACACCGCCAGGAAAAGAAATAGTATAAGAAAAACGACACCGGCAGCGATGCGCAGTATCCATCGCTTAATGCCGGAGGCGGGCTTCCGGGGTTGTTTCAACATTGCACTATTCCCTATGGCGTTTATATCTGGGAAACGATAGCGCATGCCGGAGGGTATGTCAATGCGCAATAAACCCGTAAAGGTGAACAACGATTGGATGGGGCGTATTCCAGGCACGTTTCGATTTGGAATTCGACAAACAGGGACTGGCGCGGATGACGCCGGCTTAAGGATTTTTTCTGTAAGAGACTCCTTAATAGCCACGAAAACAAGGTGATAAGCAGGGCCTGACATAAGTGAGCTACTCACCGGTTGAGATGTCTCTCTGATTTACACGCACTCGTGCATTGTTATCCGTGGGAAGGATGATTTAGGATGTAGGCAATACAGCAATGGGCGAGGAGGTGACTATGGGTATTTTAAAGTGGTTCTGGTCAGCATACTGGGATGGAATTCTGGGCCGCATAGTGTTCTGGATTGAAGGGGCCTTTCACCTGGAATCCCAGACTGGCTGGAAGGAATACGCCTGGAAAATCTTCTTCACCCTTATCGTGCTCATCGCGATTTATGAGGTTTATTTACGCATTCGGGCCTTATATAGAAGCCGGAAATTCAGGGAGGAAGCCACACCAGTTATCTCCAAAGAGGAGGCCTATGCCACAAAAGACTCCCGGTTTGTTGAGAAACTGGAAGCGGCACAACATCCCGAACAAACCATCCGTGAACTGAAAAAGGCGAAAAAGTGGGACCATCTGGCGGAAGTATTATCCTCCTTGAACAGGCACAAGGAGTCGGCGTATGCGTGGAAGAAAGCGGGGGATATGAAGCGCGGAGCGATAGAACTGGCGCGTGCGGGGAAAACCATCAAAGCGGCCCGATGGCTGGAAAAGACGGGGGATTTTGCCACGGCGGGCCGGTTCTACATGGAAAAAGGGAAATACCTGCGTGCGGCGAAGGCCTATGAAAAGATAAATGATATTCCCAATACGGCCAACGCTTTCTGTCAGGCCGGAAAATGGGCCGAGGCCGCCAACGCCTTTCAGAATTATTTTGCAACAAGCAAAGACAGTATGGCGCAGCAAAACCAGGCGGCTGATCTTTGTTATCAATTGCTGCAAAACGAGAAGGCCTGCGCGGCTATCCCGGATGAGGCATTGCATGTGCTTTTTGCGGAAGTGGCCAAGCGTTTTGATCTGGCGCAACGCAGCGATCTGGCCGCCAAACTCTACCGTGAGGGAGGCAATCCTGGGGTTGCGGGAGAAATCTATTTGCGTCTGGGACGTCTGGAGGAAGCGGCCCAATGCATGAAAGAAGCGGGCAGATCGAAAGAATCGTTGGAAATCGGCGCCCGGTATTACGAGTCAAGGGGACTATGGAAAGAGGCGGCGCTGGCATATGAAGGGGCGGGTGATTTCCGGCGTGCGGGTGATTGTTACGCCAAACTCAATGATGCGTTGCGCGCAGCGCAATATTATGAACGGGCCGGCGAGTATTTCGGCGCGGGCTTTGCCCTGGTGCATGTGGGAAAATGGGAAAAGGCGATTCCTATGTTCCAAAAAGTCAAAGAGAATCATCCCCGTTTCAACGAATCGCGCGGATTTCTCGGACGGTGTTTTTATGAACTCAACGATTATGCGCATTGTGCGGCGGCGCTGGAAAATCATCTCACTGGTGCGCGCATCACCAATGATAACGTTGAATATTTCTGGATGCTCGCCCTGGCCTACGAACAATTGGGTGAACTGGAGAAATCAAAGGTGCTGCTTCAGAAAATCCGTACGGTTAACATGCAATTCCGCGATGTCTCGCAGCGATTGTCGCTCATTGAATCCAGGATTTCCATGGGCGTTCGCATGGGACCACCCCCCTCCGGCATGGTCACCGCGCCCACCCAGGTTACGGGGGTAATGGAAATGGTGGCAAATAGCCTGGGGACACGGTACCGGCTTGAGCGGGAATTGGGCCGGGGGGGTATGGGTACGGTCTATCTGGCCCATGACACCCAGCTTGACCGTCCGGTGGCGCTGAAATTCCTTGGATCGCTTATCGATGATTCCGACGAGTATCGTCAGCGCTTTATCCGTGAAGCAAAAGCCGCGGCTCGCGTATCACACCCCAATATCGTCAGCATCTACGACATTGGCTCGCAGGAAGGTGCGGCCTATATCGCCATGGAGTATGTGGAAGGCCAGAACCTGCACACGTATGTGATGAACAAGGGACCGCTGGATGCGCGCGAAGCCGTCAACATTATTGCGCAGACGTGCTCCGCCCTCGACGCCGTGCATCAGGCCGGCATCATTCATCGGGATATCAAGCCGGACAACATCATCATGTCACGGGGAGGATTGGTGAAACTGATGGATTTTGGACTGGCCAAGGTACAAGGGATGCGTCTTACCGCATCCAATGTCGTGATGGGAACCCCGTGTTACATGTCACCCGAACAAATCAATGGGAAGGAAGCGGACGCGCGTTCCGATATTTATTCCCTGGGCCTCGTTATGCATGAACTACTGACGGGGAATGTAGTGTTTACAGGGGAAAATGTGTTACAGCGCCAACTGACGGAAGTGCCGCCCGCGCCCGCGGAAGTGAATCCCAATGTTCCTCCGGAAGTCGATGCACTCGTAATGAAATGCATTGCCAAAGATCCCGGCCAGCGCTTTCAATCGATCGGTGAACTCATCACGGCCTTGAGGCAACTCGGTAAAAAATAACCTCTAAGCTGTTCTCGTCCCCATTCCTTGTTGAAGCCTTTCAGGCCAGTGTTCAGATAAAACGCCGCTATTGGTGATGGTGATCTTTCGCGTATCCCCTCCTCCATGCTCAAATTCGATATGCACACACCGTTTAGGCAACAGCGCGCCCGCGCGCTCCGCCCATTCGATTACACAGATGCCATCCGAATCGAAGAAATCCTCATAATCCAGATCAAGCAATTCTTCCGGGCCTGACAAACGATAGAGATCCAAATGATACAACTTGTTGGAATGGCCATACTCATTGACCAGCGTGAACGTCGGACTGTGCACGGGATGTTCTCCCGAAAACCGCGCCGCCATCCCCCGCACAAAACACGTCTTGCCCGTGGCAAGGTCCCCGAATAGCGCCACAACGCTCCCTTGAGGAAGCAATTGCATCAACACATGTCCGAGCCGTTCGGTTTCCTCCGGCGCATGCGTTTCCAAAGCCAGTGTATTCATGGCTAGTCAATTACCGTAAAGCATTCCGCTTCATTATATGCCGCCACAGGCAAACCCCGAAAACGGCTGCGCAAAAAAGAGGCCATCACCGGTACAATGCCCTTTTCCGTACCCGCATGCCCCGCGTCAATTATTGCAAGCCCACGAAGCAATGCGGCCTGCGCCTCGTGATATTTCACATCCCCCGTCACGTACACGTCCACATCGCCGGGAATCCGGCTGACCTCGCTGCCGCCCGCACCGCCCAATACGGCCACGGTACGCACTTGCCTTTTCGGCGTGCCTGCCATCCGTACATGATTCAACCGCAACGCAGTTTTCACCATATGGGCAAAAGCCGATAAACGCATCGGCGCCTTTAGCGTCCCCTTAATTCCCAGACTTACCGTAGTATCCCGATTTTCCAGCGGCGCCAAGTCATATGCCACCTCCTCATACGGATGCGCGGAAATCAACGCCTTGAGCACCTGCGCCAGCCGCGCCTTCGGCACAAGCGTCTCGAAACGCCGCTCCGGTTCCTCATTCACCGCGCCCTTTTGCCCGGAAAAAGGGTTGGCCTTCGAACTCGGCTTGAAGGTTCCCACGCCCGGCGTACTGAACGAACAGTGCGTGTACTCGCCTATAATCCCCGCGCCCGCCTCCGACACCGCATCCCGCACGTACGCCAGATGACTCTCCGGTACAAAGGTCACCAGTTTCAGCATCGCGGCATGATTCACCGTAAACAAAGGCTTTGGATTCAGCAGTTCGAGTGCGTTCGCCAATACCCCGCTGACCCCGTCTGGGACCACATCCAGATTCGTGTGCGCGGCATAACATGCGATCCCGGCGTGTACGAAGTCGAGACAAAGCCGCGTATGCGGATCATCGCTTCGCAGATTCTTCAGCGGCTCGAAAATAAATGGATGATGCGATACCACCAGATTCGCCTGCGCCTTCCTTGCCGTTTGATACACCTCCCGTGTCACTGTTAAACACACCAGTATCTTCCGCACCGCCGCCCCGGGCTCCCCGATGCTCAGCCCCGGCTTGTCCCACTCATACGCCAACCCCCTAGGCGCCCATTGTTCAATCGCCTCGCATATATCATTAATCCGTACGTTCATTTCTCATAAACTCCTGTGTCTACCATAAGGGCTTCAAGCACGGGGATTCCAGATCCGGATCAAGCATATCTTCACCAAAACGCTCATTATAGAGTTTTATAGCCCATTCAATATCCTTAAGGGCCTTCGCATACATGTCTCCTGCGCCGGCAACTACGTCCTTCGGCCTAAAAGGATGCGCGACATGTCTATCCGTATGACGTTCGACAACAACCATGCTCGATCGATACACGGCCTCGTACTCCTTTTTTTGATAGCACACTCACTATGCCATTCCTAAAAACTTCTGTCAATTCATACAAATGCTTTCCGCTTTGGAGTTTATGCTCACGGATTATACATTGTAGAAAGCGTGTGCTGTAAGTTTAGAACCACTTCAAAGGATGAAAAAACCGCTGTAAGAACGCTATACTACGTGTTCTTCGGAAGGTTCACCAACAACTTTTAATGATACGGATATGAGTCTGGTTCGTTTTGAAAATGTGTCGAAGGCGTTCGCGAGCGCGCCCATCCTGGAAAACATTGATTTCCGGGTGGAGGAAGGCGAGCATATCGGCCTTATCGGACGCAACGGCACGGGAAAATCCACGATTTTCCGGTTGATCACCGGCGAGATCACGCCGGAGAGCGGCGTCATCGAGCGCATGCGCAAGGCGCGGATGGCGTGTCTCGCGCAATTGCCCAATGTGGACGGTAAAGCCACGATTTTTGATGTGGTGTTGCACTCGTTCCGGGAATTATTGGAACAGGAACGTGAACTCGCGCAGTTGGAAGAACGCATGGCCCGCGGGGACGAAGACGCCCTGCACGAATATAGCAAACTTCAGGAAGCATTCACGCTCCGCGGCGGGTATGAATTCCGCACCAACATCAAGCGCGTGCTCCAGGGCCTTGGATTCCATCCCAATGAATTTGATCTGCCGTATCATGCCTTGAGCGGCGGTCAGCGCACGCGTCTGATGCTGGCACTGGTCTTGTTGCAGGATGCTGACCTCCTCCTGCTCGACGAACCGGAAAACCATCTCGACCTCGAAGCGCGTGAATGGCTGGAAGAATTTCTCAAGAATTCGCGCGCGGCCATTGTGATCATTTCGCATGACCGCAAGATGCTGAACGAAGTGGTGACGCGCATCGTGGAAGTGGAACGCGGTCAACTTTTCAATTACACCGGCAATTATGACGGCTACCTGAAGGCCAAGGCGCTTCTCCGGGAGCAACAGCAGAAAGCTTTCGAGCGCCAGCAGGAATTCATCCGCAAGGAAGAGGCATGGATCGACCGTTTCCGTTATAAGAACACGAAAGCGCGTCAGGTGCAGAGCCGGATCCGCCGTCTGGAAAAAATGGAAATGGTGGAAGCGCCTCCACCCGAAGCAGGCGACGTCACGTTCGCAATGGGCGACGTGGTGCGCAGTGGCGAGATTGTGCTCGATGTGCAAAACATCTCGATGGGCTATGACCGCGCGGACTTGTATCACGGCGTATCGTTTCACGTGCAGCGTGGCGAGCGCGTGGGCATCATCGGCCCGAACGGCTCCGGGAAAACCACCATGCTCCGGCAAATGGCCGGACAACTTAAGGGTCGAGGTGGTGAGGTGAAAATGGGCTTCAAGGTGACCATGGCCTATTATGATCAGCATCATGAGAACATGAACCGGGCCAATGATATTCTGAACGAGATTTGGTCCATTAAGCAGGAATGGGTGCCGCAGCAAGTCCGCTCGTACATGGGCAAGTTTTTATTCTCCGGCGACGACGTATTCAAGCCCATTTCCGCCCTCAGCGGCGGCGAACTCAGCCGTACGGCCATGGCCAAACTCATCCTCAGCGAACCCAACCTGCTGCTGCTCGACGAACCTACCAACCACCTCGATATCGCCTCGCGCGAAGCCCTGGAAAGCGCGCTCTTGGAATTCCCCGGCGCGATCGTCATGGCCAGCCACGATCGCGCCCTTATCGACAAAATGGTGGACAAACTCATCATCCTCCAAAACGGAAAAGCCGAAGTGCACCTCGGCAATTACTCCCATTACCGATGGAAGCACCAGCAGGAACTTGAACAGAAAGAAGAACAGAAGAAGACAGAGGATGTGCTTAAGATCCGCCGGGTTCAGGAGGAGCGCCAGGAGAAAAAAGCGCGGGAACGTGAAAATCGGAAGCAGCAGCGCCAATTGGAACAACTCGAACGCGATATTGAAACCATGGAAGAGTTGATCGAGAGCTATCACGAAAAATTCGCCGCGGTCGATCCCGCGGATTATCAGGCTGCACAACAATTAAAAGAGGAATACGAAGGACTCAAGAACGATCTTCAGCAACTTTACGAAGAATGGGAAAGTCTAGTCGAATAGGGGCGTGGGGTGCGGCTGGAGGCCTCGCTCGATTTCTCACCAACCATTATTCCTCCTTGTCATTGCGAGGAGCGTCAGCGACGAAGCAATTCCGGAACCACGCACAGTTGACAATCAGGCAAGATTGCTTCGTCACTTCGTTCCTGCTAAGAAAGTGGCCATGATCGGGAGGGCGAAGCTCCTGCTGAGCCGTGGGACAAAAAATCCAAATGCTGTCTTGTAATATGATGATCCCGATCTTGTTTAACGGCTCAGCAGGAGCTTCGCCCTCCCGGCCTCTCAATTTACTTTCTTCTACGAATTGCCGCCGAAGGAGGTGGGCAACTCGCAATGACAAGTATGATTCAGGGTTGGTGCGAATTGCTGCCAAAGGCGGCCGGTGGCTAAAGGGGGTTGAGGTGCGGCGAACAGTGATGCCTATTTGAGGTAGCAGGAAACGTCGCCTAAAGGCGCTCCGTCTGCTTTGTAAAGTTTCGCGGATATTTTCCAGGTCCCGTCCGGATGGACAGCCTTGATCATCAGGGAGTTCTCACCCTGAATGAGTGTAAGGGGGATCACATCCTTGCGGGAAATCCACCGTGGCGCGGAATCATTCTTAAAAATGCACACGCCATTTAACCGGACGGTGACGTGGCTCTTGCTGCTCAATACAAGTTCGGCGTTTTGATCGGCGGGGGAATGGAGCCACGTACGGAGATATGCCGTGCCTGCTTTAGTCCCTAATGCATTGGCCAAGTCGAGTGTGCCGGGATTCCAGGCGCTTAGATCGACAGGCAGCACGTGCCACGCCGCAGCATCGGAACCCGGTTGTCCCGGTGGAAACATCGCATCGTTGTTATCGTAAGTCCCTGCAACCTGCCACCCGAGGAGATAGTCCTTCACATGGACGGGTTGTGCCAGTATTTTCCAGAGGGCCTTCTGTCTTTTCTTGTCGGAAACCATCCGAAGCATATCGTTCAGAATGCTGTCCACCGCTTCGGGGTATGCCGCGCGGATTTGTCGTGCAATATGGATACATGACTCGTACGCGGCATCGCGCAGAGGTTCCTGGGGAATGAATGGAAGCAATAAAAAGAGGGTATAGGGATGTTTGAGCCCGGACAGATTTTCCAGAACAGCCTTTTTCTCTTCCACCGTGCGGGTGTATTCCAAGAGAGCATTGAATTTCCCAATGGTAATTTCCACAGGCCGTGCACTTGGCCGAGCCATCAACTGCGCATATTCTTTGATCGCCGCCAGATGCTCCGGACTGCTTTCATTGGTTTTTATGATAACGGAGAGATCATCGAGCCGTGATTGGATCTCCTCTGTGCCCATCATTTTCGTTTTGGTTTCGGCATATGCCGCGGAAATAACCAACAAAAACAGAATGGGGATCAGAATCCAAACGATGGCCCGATATTTCATATTCCCCACCACGCATTGATTTTTTGGAGACTGATGGAGGCAGTCTTGTCCAGGTTTTCCATGCTGCCGCCGCCCCGCAACGGCGAGCACATCTCATAGGCCACATATCCGTCAAAACCGCCTTCTTTAAGACCACGGAAAAAGCCTGCGAGGTCCATGAATCCGTCCCCCAGCGGTACGGCGCGCACGGTGGCAGGGAGTTCACGGTAATTGATCAGGCCCGGCATGTACGCAAAGCGTTTCAAGCGCACGTAATCCGCAAGCGTGGTCTGCACCATCATCGGCGCCATGGTTTTTGCACAGGCATACAGATCTTCCCCGTGAAGCGCGACGGACCATGGGTCGAACATGGCCTTGCAATTGGGGTGATTCACATCGAGGAGAAACTCGCGATAAGCATCAAAGCCCACGCCGGTATCATGATGGTTTTGCACGCCGAGAACGAGCCCATGCTGTTCCGCGGCGGCCGCGCATTCCCGCATGGCGTTGACGCATCTATCCCAGTCCGCCTGACTGGCCTCCGGGTCCGTGGTATATCCAGTGAATACCCGCACGATTTTCGCGCCCAATAGCTTGCCCATGCGCGCCAACGATTCCACATACGCCACCTGCATTTCGACAAACGGCACTTCCGCGGCGGTTTTTCCGGCAGTGAAATCCGTATATCCCGCAATCGTGGCTATTTCGACGCCGGATTCCCGCGCTGTTTCACGAATGATTTCCAGTTGCCGTTTTTCAGTATCCAAAATGCTGAGATGGGGGCGTTTTCCCATCAATTCGACCGCTTTGTAGCCCAATGCCGCGGCCTTGCGGATGAACTCCGGAAGATCCAGCCTGGCCTGGCCCCACAGCCCCGCATAACTCACCGAAAACAATGTTGGAATCATAGTCTTTCTCCTGCTGCAAGTATTGCGCGTTTCGGTTTGGCGGCGCAAGCCTGACCGGATGATTTATGGCTCAATCGGCTAATTTCTGGAACATTCGATTACCCAAACATCGCGCGCGGGCAAGGGCAGACGCAACTCGACGCTGGGCCGGTCGAAAGAGCCGATGGGGGTGCGGCCCGCTTCGTCGATACGATAGAGGTGACCGGTCAGGGGCAGGGGATAGATGCTGGAATTCAGATTCAGCACGATTTCCATGGGTTCATTGGCCACATTGGCCACGGCCACGCCGATATCGCCGTCCGGTGCGCGCCATGCGGAAGCGAGTACTTGCGGGTATCGCTTGGTGAAGGATTTCAGGCGGTCCTGTTGGCCTGCATAGATGGACAAGCGGGAAAAGGGCGCCTCCGCCATGGGCGCGTTAATCTCCGGAGGCCGTAAAAACTCGCCCTGCAGAAGATATTTCGTGGCGCGATACCGTACCTGCGCAATCCGTTTGAAATAGGCGATTTCTTCGGCGCGTTCCGTGAGTTGATTGGGGGTGAAATTCGCAATGGCGGGTTGTTGACCCCAGGTAAAGGCGCGGGCCTGTTCCAGGCAAAATTGATTGGAGAATGCACGGTCCAGGAGTTCCAGCGGTTTTTCGGGGGCGAATTCAGCGGGCCACAATTCATCATACGGCGGCATGGTGAGTGAGGAATAGCTTCCATAGAGCACGGCATAGGGATGATAGACGGCATGGAAGAAAGGGATGACTTCCCAGGGACTGTCCGGAGAAGAATAACGCTCCTTGCTGTTCTGCAGGGTCAGCAGAAGGTCGAGATAGGGCAGCCAGGCCTCGCCGCATCCTTCGCCCGCCAGCGTGATTGGCCGGGGTTCCGCACAACGCTTGCGCAGGTCCTGCTCCAGTTGCTTGAATCCGTCCATCCAATAATTTCCGCCGCCCAAGGGATGGCCATGCGTGGGATCGTAGCAGCGGTGGCTGTCGCACGCCTGATCCATGTAAATGCCGTCCACGCCCAATTCCTTGAAAGCGCGCTCCGCCAGTCCGGCATAGGTATCGCGCCAAAAAGGGGTGTACAGGCACATGGAGGCCAGGGCTTTGCCTGTAAAGGTGTTGTAGACCTCCGGGTGGACTTTGCCATCCTCTCCTTTGACGGCAAACCGTTCCGCATCTTGCTCCTGCCAGCTTTTCGTGCTCATGCCCCATGCCCGCTGATTCATGTAGACCATGGCGTGAAGCCCTTCGGCATGGGCGTGCTCAAGGGCGGCCTTGAACGCATCGGCGCCTTCGCGGGGGGGCAAATATTCCGGGAATCCGATGTCATAGGGGCATCCGTGCCACCAATGCCAGAATACGCTGACGAGCAGGCCGACAGCATGCTGTAATTCGGCGGCATAGGGGAGCACGCCTTCCGAGCGTCCGCGATTCCATACCCAGGCGCCCGTGCCCAGAAGCCAGTCGGAGGTCAGACCCTTTTTCAGACGGCTCTCCTTCGTCCAGGATTGTTGCAGTGCCCAGGCACGGTACAGTTCCGCCGCAGTGTACCAATCCCCCTGGAAAACGCCCAGGAGGATTCCATAAGGGAGCGCCCATTCTGTTTGGCCCTGTGCCAGACCTGATGGGAAGTGAACCGCCTCCGCATTGACCGAGCCGTCTGAGGCGCCCCAGAACCCCAAGGATTTGTAAAACGCGGCGGTATCATCGAAGGCAGTATAGAGTCCTGAACCTCCTTGGGCATAGTAGGCGGCGCATTGCATGGAAAGCATGCCTGGATAGCTCCACGCGGCGCGCCGCCCTTGCCCGGTGCAGAGCATGGCACGCGGATTATCCGCCACTATGCCGGTCCATTCGGGAACCGCCAGATATTCATGCTCCTGCCGGGAAATATTTTGCACGCGGGGAAAACAGACTTTTTTCAGAAGTAGGTCCGCCGGTTTCTGAATTTTCATGGTCCAGCGGCTCATGGCGTTGGCGGTTTCCAATGCTACGGTGATTTCGACCTTCAGTCCGGGAGAAGCGGGAAAGCCGGTCCAAATCAAATGAATGGTTCCTTCGGTGTCTTGGCGGATATCACATGCCTCTACGGCAGACGGCGTGAAAGAGAGAGCCTTGCCGTCAGTTTCTGCTTCCAAGAACCAGAATCCATCATTGGCACTGACACCTCCGGAATGATTATGGTTAAGCTTCAGATCGGTAAATTCCGTCAGTGTCCCGGAATGCGAATCGAAACCAATGCGGAGCGCGCCATTGTCGAGTAGGACCGGTTTTTCTGGTTGGGCTGGAACAATAGGGGACAACGCGATACTAAGCAAGAAAAACAAGATATATACAAGTATAAATGGATTACTTTTCATGGTTTTTCCTAATTTGGTTCCATTAAGCATTCTAAGCGTATAAGGCGAGTATACAAAATTGAATCGCAAAAGGTCCTCCCCCAAAAACTACCCAGGCAGGGATGACAAAGAACCTCTCCCAGCACCCACATCTTCCCACACCTTTCCCGTCTGGTCCACCATGTCCTTATCGTCCATAGAGGTCCTACCGTCTATTCCCAAACTTTCTTCCCCCCACGGGGCGACTCATCCTCGCAGCCCTCGCCGTCGTTTATGTCCCTTATGTCCTTAACGTCCTTTTCTCCATTCCTCCCATGACTCTCCGGATTCCCAGCCTTCCTGTGCAATACATGATCACACAGAGGCACGGGGAACACGGAGAAAAACTCCGAAATCCGTTCGGCGAGAAAGATTAAAACTATCCGCTGCAATCCATGCCATCCGTGTAATCCGTGTCCTCTTCTTTTTCATTCCCCAGCTACACGCCGCGCGGAACGAATGAGGGTCTTTGCCCGTCCGTGCCCGTCCGTGCCCGTCTGTGTTGCTAAACGCTTGACCTCTGGCTGATAGCTGATAGCCCTGTCCCCCGTCTTGTCCTCCGAAGTCACGCGCCGCGCGTGACGAAGGAGGGCTCCCAAAGCTGTGCTTTGGCACCATTTCGCATCAGCCATTCCCTGTGGTATACTTTTTACCGTAAGGATACGGTGCGTATGATAAACAAACAGTGTGTACACACATTACAGAGGAGGCTCTCTTCTATGGGTAACCAAGTTCTTTTCCACACCCCTGTGCCACGTACGATCATGACCCTGCTGGCGTTCTTGTTCCTACTCCCCTCTGCCTTCGGCGCCACCTTCGTCGTCAACGACCTTGGCGACGCCTCCGATGCCAATCCCGGTGACGGCATCGCGGCAACTGACGGCGGCGTAGCCACACTCCGCGCGTCGATAGAAGAAGCCAACGCGTTGACAGGTGCGGATACCATAACCTTTGATGAAGGGGTGTTTTCTACACTAGTCACCATTCCTGTTTCCACAGAAATAACCATAACC
This sequence comes from Candidatus Hydrogenedentota bacterium, assembly GCA_029565395.1. Taxonomy (GTDB): domain Bacteria; phylum Hydrogenedentota; class Hydrogenedentia; order Hydrogenedentales; family CAILVY01; genus CAILVY01. Next base: position 28,214 of record JAKQOG010000177.1, read on the forward strand.
GATACCCTGATTATCCAAGGTCCGGGAATGGATGTCCTCACCATTAGCGGCCAAGACCTAACCCGCATTTTGGGTATTGGTTCACACGATGTCGAAATATATGACATAACATTTGCCCATGGGAGTATACCTGAATATACATTAGGTGGGGCAATTGATACCTATGCAAATCCAATTCTATTTGAGCGATGTGCTTTTATTTCCAACCATTCTGTGAGCGGTGGGGGTGCCATGCATATAACAGGGGATACGACATTACGTGATTGTGTATTTTCCGAAAATACAGCCTATAGCGCAATGGGCCTTAGTCAAGGTGGTGCTATTTTGAGTCAGGCAACGTATCTATTGGTGGAAAACTGTATCTTTGACAGTAATACGGCAAAACAAAGTGGTTCGGCAATTAATATAAAAGAAGGTGTTTCAACTGGTTTTGTTCACTGTGACTTTGTTAATAATCAAACACAAAGTTATGGCACGATATGTGCCGTATCAGATGCTGAAGTTAATCTCGAAGGGTGCACATTGAGGGGAAATACAGCGATTAATGGTTGTGCCGGTTTGGTTTCATATAACCCTTTGTTCTTAACAAATTGTGCATTTGTTAACAATGTTACTGCAAAAGAAGGGGGTGCTATTGACATTAGAGGTGAGGCAAAAATTCTCAATTGTACCATTACTGGAAATGAAGCAAATTCAAATGCTTCTGGGGATGAGTCGGGTGGAGGAATCTATATAAGCGCAGATGGGACACTCCAAATGGGAAATACCATTGTCGCCGGTAACATAGACCATGCTTCCACCGGCCAGGATGTATCCGGCACAGTAACCAGTCTAGGCGGCAATTTGATTGGTATCGGCGACGGAAGCACGGGC
>JAKQOG010000180.1 GCA_029565395.1 Candidatus Hydrogenedentota bacterium
GATACCATTCTTCCTGTTTCTCCATATGCTTCTCCTTCTGTTTGGAAAAGCATATGTTCGCCGATTCAGATCTCTAATTAGCTCCGCAGTAAACGATGTCCTGGCACTAAATTCAGTAAACGATGTCTTGGCACTTGTCAACTACAGACTACAGACTACAGACTACAGACTACAGACTACAGACTACAGACTACCTCTCGTACGCGCCCATATCGAACCCGCCACCCTGCGGGCGTGCTACCCCCTCGATCTCTCCCATTCTTACCTACAGACTACAGACTACAGACTAATTTGCTTCTTACCGTTCGTACGCCCCCATATCGAACCCGCCGCCCTGCGGGCGTGCCACGCCCTCGATATCTGTCGCGGGCGCACCCTCGGATGTCCCACTATCAATGCAAGGCGAGTCGTCCTGCAAACGCAGATCATCCAGCGCATTCACGAACAAGGGGTCCTGATCGGTATTGCCTTCCCCGCTATAACCACCCTGTACACATGAATACGTCACGGACGGCGAACTCGCAATGTTGTAGATTTCTGATGAATTCCCCCACAGGATACAATTGGTCACAATCGGCGAAGCATACCAATTGTTATACATACCGCCGCCGTAATCACTGGCCGAGTTTTCCGTAAAGGTGCAATTGGTCACCCTTGGCGAGGTAAAGTAGTTATACATCCCGCCGCCGCTTTCAGTGACTGAGTTTTCCGTAAAGGTGCAGTTGGTCACACTCAGCGAGGCGTTTTCGTTATACATGCCGCCACCGTATGTAGCCGAGTTTCCCGTAAATATGCAGTCGGTCACACTCAGCGAGGCGTTTTTGTTAAACATGCCGCCGCCACCGAAGTAGTCAGCCGAGTTTCCGGTGAACGTGCAGTTGGTCACCACAAGCGACGAACCGCCGTTGTACATGCCGCCGCCGCAGTAGGCAGCCGAGTTTCCGGTGAACGTGCAATTGGCCACACTCAGCGAATTGCCTAGGTTATACATGCCGCCACCGTGATCGTTGACAGCGCTTCCATGTGTGATGGTAAATCCATCAAGCGTGGCATGTTCAGCCCCGCGTACGCAGCGGCGGTTGTTTTCACCGTCAATGATTGTGACATTAATGTCCCAATTGCGCTGGATCCATTCCGACTCCGTTCCTGCAAAACCGCCGTAAACCGCAACCCATTCTTTCATCGTGATGACCGGGTTTGTTGTGGAGGTGTAGGTTCCCGACGCCACCCAGATCTCTTTATCCGTTGCACAGGCATCGATACCAGCCTGAATCGATTCCACAGGGGATTCCCAGGAGGAGCCGTCCCCTGTGCCACCTTGCATTACGTAAAAAATTCCATTGACGGCAAAGGAAGCCGTCACGGTTATATTGGAAAACACGTCGGTGTCCATGCGGGGATTATCAGTTCTGCCGTCACTCCACTGTACAAAATGATAATGCGGATCGGGTACGGCGGCGACCGAAGATCCGGCATCGCCAGGATCCACCGCTTGACGGGAAATACCGGAAATAGAACCATGCTCTCCCGCTGTATAGATCAGAATGTAAGGTTTAACGACGAAGTTTGCTGTCACGGTCTTGTCCGTGTCCATCAGGATGACCGTAACGGGTTGAGTGCCGGTGGCCGCGTCGGTCCAGTGTGCAAAATGCGTAAAAACGCCCGGTTTGGCCACGATCACAACGTAATCCCCTGGGGCAAAGGCATACGATGATCCTGCGGCGGGCCATGTCTCGGCCCCCCAATCCGTGGGTGAAATCTCAATCGTGAGGTGAACCAGCGAAGCTGGATCCACCGACCCTTCATAGGCGCCCATGGTGATCCCGCCTGTCATGGGACGAAGCCGTCCCAGGATATCGGTAGCGGGTGCGCCAGTTGCCGTGCCCGCGCCCACGCAGGGCGATCCGGAGAGCAACTGTAAACTGCTTGCGCTCCCATCCACAAATTGTGGGTCTAACTCAATGTTACCGGTTCCCGGATAGCCGCCCTGGACACATGAATACGTCACGGATGGCGAGCTTGTATCGTTGTAGATTTCCGAGGAATCACCCCATAGAATGCAGTTGGTCACCACGGGGTCGGAGCCGTAATAGTTTCTCATACCGCCGCCGACCGTGGCGGTGTTTCCCGTGAACGTGCAGTTGGTTACTGTCGGAGAACCTTGCTCATTGTACATCCCGCCGCCCCAAGTGGCCGAGTTCCCCGTGAACGTGCAGTTGGTGATCATCGGCGAGGCATTGCCGTTGTACATCCCGCCGCCGTCAAAGGCCAAGTTTCCCGTGAAAGTGCAGTTGGTTATCACTGACGAGGCATTGAGGTTGGACACACCGCCGCCGTAGGAGGCCGAGTTTCCCGAGAAGGTGCAGTTGTTTATCGTCAGCGAAGCAAAGTAGTTGCATATCCCGCCACCGCAGGAGTCAGCCGAGTTTCCTGTGAACGTACAGTTGGTCACACTCGGCGAGGCAAACTGGTTGTACACCCCGCCACCGTAGGAGTCAGCCGAGTTTTCGGTGAAGGTGCAGTTGGTCACACTCGGTGAGGAATCGTAGTTGAACATGCCGCCGCCCTCGGTGGCGATGTTTCCCATGAAGGTGCAGTTGGTCACACTCAGCGAGGCGTTTTCGTTATACATGCCGCCACCGTATGTAGCCGAGTTTCCCGTAAATATGCAGTCGGTCACACTCAGCGAGGCGTTTTTGTTAAACATGCCGCCGCCGTAGTAGTCAGACGAGTTTCCGGTGAAGGTGCAATTGGTCACATTCAGCAAATCGCCTTGGTTATATATGCCGCCGCCCCAGAAGTCAGTCGAGTTTTCGGTAAAGATGCAGTTGGTCACACTCACCGAATCGCCTTGGTTATACATGCCGCCGCCGCCGTTATTGCCGTTAACATACCCTCGCGTAATGGTGAATCCGTCCAAGGTGGCATAATCCGCCCCTACTATGCAGCGGCGGGTGTTTTCGCCATCAATTTTAGTGACATTAGCAGTCCAATCGCGCTCGCTCCATTCCGACTCCGTACCTGCAAAACCGCCGTAAACCGCAACCCATTCTTTCATCGTGATGACTTGATTAGTTGTGGATGTGTAGGTCCCCGCTGCCACCCAGATCTCTTTATCCGATGCGGCGGCATTGATGCCAGCCTGAATCGATCCCAAAGGAGATTCCCAAGAGGAGCCGTCCCCTATGCCACCTTGCATTACATACAATATTCCATTGGTGGCAAAGGAAGCCGTCACCGTGATATTGGAAATCACACCGGTGTCCATTCGGGGATTATCAGTTCTGCCATCATTCCACCGCACGAAATGATAATGCGGATCGGGTACGGCGGTGACCGAAGATCCGGAATCACCGTAATCCACCGCTTGGGGCGAACTGCCGGAAATCGAACCATGTTCTCCCGGCGTATAGATCAGGACGTAAGGTTTAACGACGAAGTTTGCTGTAACGGTCTTATCCGTATCCATTTGGATGATCGTAACGGGTTGAATGCCGGTGGCCGCACCCGACCAGTTGACAAAATACGTAGAGGCGCCTGGTTTTGCCATGATCACAGCGTAATCCCCTGGGGCAAAGGTATACGATGATCCTGCGGCGGGACAAGTCGCAGCGCCCCAATCCGTGGGTGAAATCTCAATCGTAAGGTGAACCAGCGAGGTCGGAGCCACCGACCCTTCATAGGCGCCCATGGTGACCCCGCCCGTCATAGGACGTGGCCGGCCCAGAATGTCCGTAAAAGGAGCACCCGTCAAAGTGCCGGTGCCCACACAGGGCGATCCTGATAGCAACTGGATACTGCCTACGCTCCCATCCACAAAAAGTGGGTCTGTGTTGATATTTCCGTCTCCAGGATAACCGCCCTGGACACACGAATACGTGACGGATAAAGAGGTGGACTCAGTGTAAAACTCCGATGAATCGCCCCAGAGGATGCAATTGGTCAACCTTGGCGAACCTGTCACGTTGTACATGCAGCCGCCCATGTAGGCCGAGTTTCCCGTGAACGTGCAGTTGGTTACACTCGGCGAGGCGCTGCCATTGATGTACATCCCCCCGCCGCGGTAAACAGCCGAATTTTCCGTGAACGTGCAGTTGGTTATCGCAGACGAGGAATTGTTGTTAAACATGCCTCCGCCTTCTTCGGCCGAGTTTTTGGTGAAGGTGCAGTTGGTCACTACAGGCGACGAACTGCTGTTGTACATGCCACCTCCTTCAGTGGCAGAGCTTTTGGTGAAAATACAGTTGGTCACACTCGGCGAGGCTCCTACGTTGAACATGCCGCCGCCTTCTGTGGCCGAGTTTTCAGCGAAGATACAGTTGATCAAACTCGCCGAAGTGTTGAAGTTGTACATACCACCACCGGAAAAGGCCCAGTTTTCCATAATGGTACAGTTGGTCAACACAAGCGAAGAGTTGTAGTTGTACATTCCGCCGCCGTAGTAGTCAGCCGAGTTTTCGGTAAAGGTGCAGTTGGTCACATTCGGCGAGGCGTTATAGTTGTACATTCCGCCGCCTTCGTTGTAGGTGGCATGCCCGTGCGCAATGGTGAATCCGTCCAAAGTGGCGGTGTCTGCACCCACCACGCAGCGGCGGGCATTTTCGCCGTCAATGATTGTGATGTTCGCGTTCCATTCTCGCTCATCTCGCCCAGTCTCTGTGCCTGCGAACCCACCATAGATCGCGACACCCTCTTTCATTGTCACGACTGGGTTTGTCGCAGACGTGTATACGCCCTCCGCCACCCAGATTTCATCACTGGCCTGGGCGAGATCGATGGCTGCCTGGATTGAGCCCAGGGGCAAATCCCAGGAGGAACCGTCTCCCGTTCCCCCTTGCGCCACATACACGATCCCGCCCGTCGCGAATAACGCCGTGACGGTGATATCGGTGCGCACATAGACGTCCGTGCGGGGATTATCTGTTCTGCCGTCGCTCCATTGAACAAAATGGTAATGCGGATCAGGTATCGCAGTTACCGGACTCCCGGAACCGCCATAAACGACGGTCTGCGGGGAACTGCCGGAAATGGAGCCGTTGGCCGCCGCGGAATACGTGAGGGTGTATTGCTCGCCTCCACAAGCCTCATGTGGACCGGGACCCGGGGCAAAGGTGTCCTCGGAATGGCACTGCGTGTGATAGCCATTGGAGTTGTAAAGCTGGATTGTACGCACGACTTCAGAAAGGTTAAGACGCCAGTTTTGCGGGGTGTAATCGCTACTATGGGGGACGCATGCCGTATCCCCTGGACCGGGCGCATACCCATCCTCGCTGCCCGCCTGGCAATGGAAACCATCTGAGTTGAAAAACTGGATGACACGAAGCAATTCACTTAGACTGATAATGTAGTCCCCATCGGTATCCGCGGAATGATATTGCGCTGAGGCCGGAATCGCGATACACGCCAACGCAAGAATCCCAATTACAATGCGCACCACTCTGCATGTAAACATATGCCCTCCTATTTTACGACAATCCCGCAACACGGGTTTGCCGCAATTCAAATCCCCCTTACCATAAGTCATACAGTATGGGGATTGCAAGTCACAGGCGTTACTATTTTGGGTTCTTCCCCTCTCCTTTCCAAGCCCCCTGACCGTCATTCCCGCGAAGGCGGGAATCCAGTCTCCATCTATTATTTCCGTTCTTTGTCTCTCCTTTCCACCCCCCCGCACCGTGATTCCCCCTCGTTCTCATGTGGCAACCGGTTTTGTTGAAAACACACGCTGCGGAGCGATTGAGACATGATGGCCCACCTGCCCGGCGCCTGAGCAATTTATGGAACTCTTACAGAGTGGTATTGTTTGGGGTGACATTGCATACCCAGGATGGCGCTTCGCTTATCCTGGGCTGAGTTGTTAAATCCCTTCGGGATATCTTCGCCTTTCTATACGGTGTAAAATAATTCTCAGACAGCCTCTCCCGCCGAGCCGTAAACAAAATATACCTCGTTGATCTTATTTTGACGGTTTCCATGAGAAGGCCAAATCAAATATAAAATTTCTGCCGACGTGGCGGCTCGGAGCCCTCCTACAGCGGATAAACCTTGCCCTCCCAACCTCGCATTTTCCTTTCGTCTGCGAATCGCCGCTGAAGGATGTGGGGAACTCGCACTGACAAGCTCAAATAAAGGCTGCTGAGAACTCTGAGTCAGAGCCGGATAACCGGCGCATTCACAATTTGCGCTGCGCGGACGACGTCCTCACGGCAGGTGAAAAGAAGAATCTGGTTCTGCTGGCCGATATCCGCCATGAGTTTCATGGTGTGTTCCAGGCGCACGTCATCATAGTTCGCGAAGGGATCGTCCAGGAGCATGGGAATGGTTTCGCCGGTTTCACTAATCCCTTGAACCAGTGCCAAGCGCAAGGCGAGATAGATCTGGTCCACCGTGCCTTTGCTCAGACTTTTCTCCGGATTTTCCGCGAGACGGCTGGTCTGGGGAATGCGCACGCTGATGGTGAGGTCGCGGCTTAAATAGAGTTCGTCATACGCCCCCCCGGTGATTTGCTTGATGTAATCCCCGGCGCGCGCAGCCAGTTTGGGGGCAATCCGCGCATGCTTGTCCCGTGCGATGTCTTCAATCAGGGCAAGGGCATGGGCGGCGGCGGTCAACTCAAATTCCAGGCTTCGAATGCGCCCCTCCAGGGTTGCACGTTCCTCTTCAATTTCATTAATGGAACGCAGGGCTGCGCTACGTTCCGTAATGCGAATGTGGAGTTCACGCTCTTCTTTCATGCGCTGTTCAATGGCGGCGGTGGTTTCTTCCAATTCGGCTTTGATTTGGCCGTGCGGCCGTTTAGGCATATCAGAAAGGGGACCGTCGTTTTGCACCGCTTCGCGCAATGCATGCAGGCTTTGCCCCCTCAACACCGAATTTAACTGCTCTTCCAGGTTGCCGCGTTTGGTCCAAACATCGCGGTATTCCCGCGCCTGTTTTGCTTTCCCGTGCCATTGGTCCACGGACACTACGCCGGCCTGAGTCAAGATCCGCGCCAGTTCCTTTTCGCGGGCATCGAGGGTTGCGCGGTCCTCTTCCACTTGCCGTTCCAGCAAGAGAGCGCGTTCCGCAAGCAAATCCATTCTTCCGCGGCGTTCACGATGCTGGGCGGTGCGTGAACGATATGCGCGCAGTGCACCGGCCGCATTTTCGTATTGGTTCTCCTCATTAAATCCGTTGATACGCAGAAAAGAGCGGATTTCCTGTTCTACATCCGCCAGAGCGCGTTCGGTGTCGGCGATATGCTCGGCCAGTCGTTTCATTTCATTTTGATTCCGGTCAAGCATAGATCGCGTGTCATTGACGCGGCGGCGGTGTTCCCGGTACTCCTGGTAGGATGCAATAGCTCCGCTGAGGGCGGTTTGGACGTCTTTTTCAGTCTGGACGGTTTGCCCGGCTTTTGCAAAGGCCTCCCGGATGCGTTCGAGCAACTGCGGTACGCGTTCCTGCGTTTCTTCGGCACGCGTTTCCTGGGCTTCAAGCACTTCCAGGCGTGCGGCGAGTTCGGCGCTGGCCGATCGGTACTGATCGTACATAGCTTCGAGTTCGCGAATCGTTTCGCATCCGGCTTGTTCCATGAGCGCTTCCACGGGATGCCGTTCCGTGATGGTTTCTGTTTTCAACGCTTCAAGTTCCGCCTGCGCCTCCGCGATTTGACGCGCCACCTGCCCCAGGCGGGCGCGCCCATATGCCAATCGAGCCAGGAAATAGGCAATCGCCACCAATAGTACGGCGCCGGGAAGCAAGATGGCTTTATTGCCCGTGAACAGAAAAGCACCCGCCAAAATCAGTATGCCCAGAATGGAAAGCACAGTCATCCAGAAAAACCCCGGAAGACGATCTGTTTCTTCCTCCCGGACCGCTTCCAAACTGTGCAGGTATTGGGATCGCTGGGCGATTTGCTCTTCGCCCATGCGCTTCCTGAGTTCATATTCCCGGGCCATATCCGGAAAATCCGTATGTTCACGGAAAAGGGCCTGCGCGCGGGCGAGGGCGGCACGGCGGTGTTCGGTTTCCGCGCGAAGTTTGTCGCGTGCCTCGCATTCTTCATCGCGGGAACGAAGCGCCAGACTGAACGAACTAGCCAATTGGGTCATCCATTCCACGGGGTCTTGTGCCATCCGGCTGAAATCGGGAAGTCCCGCCATGGCCCGCTGGGCGTCTTCCATGCGCTTTCGCAATTCATCCGCGTTGGCGTCCATCTCGGTGTGGCGGTCGCGGAACCGTTGCAGATTGGTGGTAATTTCGTTAAATCGGTTCTCAATGTTCTCCGGCAGGTCCTCCAGGGACAGGGCTGACTCGTCTCCAAGATTCTTGCGTTCCATATCCCGCTGGCGCGTTAATTCATCCTGTTCCGCCAGAGTGCGGGCAAGATGGGCCTTTGCCGCAGTCACCCGGCCTTCCACTTCCTGGATCTCACCTTCGCGTTCCAGGGGGAAATCGCGCGCGGATCCCAGGGCGAAACAATGCTGAGTGGCGGTATCGATACGCACACTCAAGTTTTCCGCTTCCCGCAACCGCGCCGCCCGGTCCTGGGCTTCCAGCACACGGAGTTCCTCCTCCAGCCCTCCGCGCCGGATCCGCAACATCTCCAATTCCATCAAGGCGGCATGGCGCCGTTCAGCCACTTCTGCCAGTTCCGCGTGGATCATGCACGCCTGGCTCAATTCCTGTTCAAGCAGTGCGCACCGCGCACGGGCAGAAGGCAGGGGTTTGGTACGGGCATTAGGCTGGCCAATGGACATAATCCGTTCCTGCAATCGTTTCAAGGCGGCTTCCGCGCTGCTGCTCTCCTCTCCGGAATCCGCGAGCGAAAGCAATTTTTCGCGAATCTGATTCAAAGCGTCCCGATCCCCCAAGTCTTCCAGGCTGAAATGGCTGATGGTGGCCGTTCCGAGAAACACTTCCTTGGTCAAACCAAGATGTTGTGTGGCAAAATCCACCTCATGATTGCGCAATTGCACAAATTCCCCCGTAATATCCTGCCCATGGGTCCGGTCAAATACCTGGACTGATTCCCGGCGTTTGTCAAACATCCGGACAACTTCCATTTCAACGCCGGTATCCAGGGCATATACTAATGAGCCGCCATAGCGTTCCGGATCTTCCCAAGGCACATGCAGTGCGTGAGATTCATCATATATTCGTTGTGTGGCGCTGCGCTTTTGCCCATAGAGGATATCGCCGACAAAACTGCGAAGGGTGGATTTTCCTTGTTCATTCGGTCCGATAATCACCTGGAATCCAGGGGCAAATTCCAAGGCCAGATTGGAAAATCGCCCATAGCCGAGAATATTGACACGCTGGATTTTCATTCCGCTTCCCCTTCCAGCCCAAAGATAGGCACTTCCCGCCCGCGATAGGCATTCACCCCCACCTGCCGTGCCCGCTCCAGCATGGCCCGCACGGCGGCGTCCGGCGCGTCGTGAATTTCCTGGTTGATGCGTTGCACAAACGCCCCCAAGGTGGTGGAAGCCTGTGCCAATTCCTCATAATCTTCGAGAGGGATGGTTTCATCCAGGAGATCCAGGAAAAGAAATTCTTCAGACAACACTTCTCGAACCGAAGGCAAGACACTCTGGATGGCAGGGGTCATAGCGCCTTTGAGTGTCACCCGCACGATGTGTTCAAAACATTCCTGCCGCCGTAGATTCCGCAACGCATCCACCAATTGACTTGAGTTGGTAAAGGGGGTGCAATCCAGTGTTTCCACGGCATAGATCGCGCGCGAGGAGGGCACCGGTGTTACGCATGCCTCGCCTGTATCGGATAATTCCACTTCTAGATAATGGTGAACGCCACAGGTGTTGAAATCATGTCCTTCCGGTGATCCGGAATAATACATGCAGACACCTTCCTTGTTGGGTATGGGTGTTGCCGAATGGAAATGCCCCAGGGCCAGATATTTCAAACCGGGCACAGCGGCGATATCCGCATCAAAGGGCGCATAACTGTCTTTTCCCGGCGGTTGGTGGCCGCGTTCCGAGCCGTGCGCCACGGCCACATGCACGCGGCCATCGCCGGGAATCGTCAGGGAGCCAAAAGGATTGGAGGAAATATCCGCTCCATCAAAACCGAATCCGTGCACGGTAAGCGGCATGCCTTCCAGTTCATACGCGGTCCATTGAGGTTGGCCGAAGAGGTGCATATTGGCGGGCCATGGTTCGGTCAGATAGGGCGATCCTTTCATACAGGGATCATGATTTCCCGCGGCGATGAATACCGGCACGGGTCCGATTTTCCCGATGCTTTCCCGAAGGAATGCTACCGTATCTCGTGTGACCCGATCCAAATCGAAAAGATCCCCCGCAATAAGCACAGCGTCAGCAGGCCATTCCGCCGCGCGTTGTATAATGGCCTGGAATACTTCCCGAAGTGCCTGGCGCCGCCGATGACCAAAGCCCGGCGGAAAGCGTGTTCCTGCGAACGACGCATCCAAATGAACATCCGCGGTGTGAATAATCTTCATACCCTCTTCCACGTATCCGGGTTAACCATGGTTAGTGTGACAAATTCCGCTCATAATTCCAAGTGGCGGTGCGCGGTGGCCGTCCTTTCCGCGCATCCTGATAGCCTTTGTACTGTTCATATCGCAACACGCGGCGATAAGCATACCCCATTAAGCGGGTGTTTTCCTCTGTCTGCTGGCAGGCGCGCTGATAAAACGGTATAACCATCGCATCCAAGGATGCCCGAAGAAACCCTCGCAAAACCGGGAACCGCAGGGTGATTTCAGAATCCTGAATTTTATTCTCCAAATCCCGCAAGCCATATCCAAACTGATAATTTCGGGCACATTCCTCGTCAAAGTTCACCGGCTGCCATATAAACGCCTCCGCCTTGTTCGTATACCGCCTGGGCATTCCATACTGGGCCAGACGCCAAGCCAGTTCTATACCCGCAAGATGACTGTCGATCAGCCCATCGTCGAATCCCTGATTTTCCATCAGTACGCGCCGGCTGATACTCATGTTGCTTGTGCAACAGTCCATGAGCTTCGGTTCCTGGTCCGGCGTGAGCGATGGCCGATGTTCGGGGAGAAACCAGCGGGTAAGCGCCTCTCCGCTCAATTGCGGGTGACGCTGTATCGCTCCGGCAAGCAAGACATCACCGCCATGCTCTTTCTGGCCTTGCACATGCCGTTCGATCCAATGCGGGCCGGCCAGCAGATCCAGGTCTAGGAACAACGCCCACTTTCCACGCGCTTCGCGCACGGCGACATTGCGCGCCTGCGCAAGGTTCACTGAGGGAAGGTGCAGGCAACGCATGCGCACGGCGGATCCCGCGGCAAAACGTTCCACCACCACACCGGCGTCATCCGCACTTCCTGCATCCGCCACCACAATTTCATAGCGCGCCGCAGGAAAGGATTGTTGTTCAAGATGCGCCAGCCAGGTGGGCAACGCGTCCGCGCCGCGCTGAACAGCCAAGATTACTGATACATCCACTTTTTCCATCCCGCACAGAATAGGCGGCGGCGGCAATGAATGCAACTTCATTAGAAGCAGGGCATCCGCCATCTTTTAAAAGAATGCGATTTTACAAGGGGCGATCGCGAAGAAGACATGGTATACTTGCGGATAAGAAAATCAGCCGCAGTGCATGGGAGATGCTGGCATGACACGAGGAGCGAATATTCCGCCTCTCACGCTCTTTGAAAGAGTGCTTCGCGCCGTAATGCCACTTATTCCATCATTTGTGATTTTAATCTGGGCCGGTGCCGCAGAGGCTTCTCCAGGCGGCTCCTCCCTTCGCGAATGGTTTGCTTTGAACCCTGTTAATCCACAAGGCGCGGACCCCAATCTCGAAATTATCTACACCATACACCGCTTCGTATTGATCGCCATGTTTGCCTCGACGTTTTTATTCCTGATGGTGCTTTTTGCGAGTTATCCGCGCCGGCGGGAACATCTGTTTGTTGCCCTTACTCTGATGGCTTGTCTATCCGCGATACTTTCCCTGCACATTTCCGAAGTTGCGGAAAACCGGAACATATGGCATTTTTGGTATTTCCGGATGTTTTTAGGCTGCACCGTCTTGAGCGTGGTGTTTGGCCTGGCCCTGCTGGAAGTTGCACTTACGGGACGATTGGGCCGCGCACTATATTTCTTTGCACTTCTGGGGGTTGGGCTATATCTGGCCGCACCGCATTTCGGAAATGAATATGTCCATGTGTTTCCCGTTTTGTGCCTTCCCCACGTCCTGTATATATTTTATTCCGCCTTGAAAAAGCGTCATATAGAGACCACGATGTTGATGGCCGTGTCAGCGGCCCTATTTGTTCTTGTGGTATTAAACGCTCTGGGAAGTATTGTGGAATGGCCGGAACAAAGCGGCTTCCTGCGGTATCTTCCCTGGTATGGTTTTGCCCTGTTTATTCAGATAATGCTGGTGATGCTGGCACGCGAATTTGCGCAAGCAATGAAGAAGGTGGAGCAATTTGCCGCTTCATTGGAAGATCAAGTTGCCCAGCGCACCCAGGAATTGGCGGACGAAATTCAAGTTCGCAGGCAAACCGAAATGGAATTGAAGGAATCGCTATCCCAAGTGAAAACGCTCAGCGGTTTGCTGCCGATCTGCGCGGCCTGTAAAAAAGTACGCGATGATTCCGGCTATTGGAATCAGATTGAAGTATATATACGCACGCATTCAGAGGCCGAATTCACACACAGTTTGTGCCCGGAGTGTATGAAAAAACTCTATCCCCAATTTTACATGGAATCAAAGGAAAGCATGGAGTGAACCGGTTTTGCCCCTTGTCTTTGCAGTAAAGGCAAGTATGCGATGTTCCTTGAACCCCGTCCTGGACTTCTCCTCGAATTTACATTCATATTTTGCGAAGAGGCGATGTCTGTAAGCATGGGCAGTCACGGGGCGGGATAAGACCAGGACGATGATGAATCCGGATTATGCTTTTGAGGCGGCAAGCTGTGTTTTAAATGTATCAAATGCTGCTTCAAGCACCGGGATCATCGAGGCGGCAAGGCTGATGTTTCCCTCGCGTCCGGCACTCTCAATGGTGAATGCAATTTCCCTCATGGCGGCCGCGCCGACATTGCCGGCCGCACTCTTCAGAGAATGCGCCTGCCGGGCCAATGCCACTGCGTCGTTACCCGCGGCGGTCTTGTGCAGCAGTTCAATTTGGAGGGCGGCGTCTTCAAGGTAAACGTCCAGGATCTCATTTAAGATGGCTTCATCCCCTCCTACACGGGCCAATGCGGACTGTTTATCAAAAATCATCTCTTCCCCATCTGTACCTGGGGGTGCAAGACGTGTTTTGGGACGTTGCGTTGCTCGTACAAGCTGGCGTTCGATGGCATCGGCAAGTTCCTTCGGACTGACCGGTTTGGATACATAGTCATCCATGCCTGCCTTCAGGCATTCTTCCCGGTCGCCCTTCATGGCATGGGCGGTCATGGCAATGATGGGAACCGCATGATTTCGTACGGCGCTTCCAGGATTCCGAATCTGCCGTGTCACGGTTAGGCCGTCCATCTCCGGCATTTGCACATCCATGAGCACAAGGTCATAAGGAGTTGTTTCAAGTGCCTTAAGGGCTTCAACCCCATTCCACACCGCGTCCGCCCGGTATCCGAGTTTTTCCAAAATACGAAGCGCCACAATCTGATTGGTGGGATTGTCTTCGGCGAGCAGGATCCGTGTGCGCTGTTTCCGGGTTTCCACGGCGCTGTACTGAGTCACAATGGGAAGAATGCCGCGCTCCGTAGCTGAAGTCGCCCGTCCGGCAACCGTAATCAGGGTGTCAAACAATCTTGATTGACGGACGGGCTTGGTCAAATAGGCGGAAAATCCGATTTCCTGAAGCCTGGCAGCATCGCCGCGTTTTCCGACGGAAGTCATGAGTACGAGCCGGGTGTCTGAGAAAAGTGGATTCTCTCGTACCAGGCGCCCAATGGTTTCCCCGTTTTTCCCCGGCATTTGCATGTCGAGGATGGCAATAGCAAAGGGATCGCCCTCATCGACGGCAGCCTGCAGTTTTGCCAATGCGGTTTCACCATCAGGCGCCTCTTCAGGCCGGCAATGCCAGGAATGTAATTGCCGCTGGAGCAGAAGCCTGTTGGTGGCATTGTCATCGACGATGAGCACACGCATGCCGTGAATATCGACAGTAGGGGTAAATTCGGCCTCTTTCTTATGCGCCTGTTTTTGACATATGCACGTAAACGAAAACCTGGCGCCCTTTCCGAGTTCACTTTCCAGTTCGATATGTCCGTCCATCATTTCCACCAACTGTTTGGATATGGCCAGTCCCAAGCCGGTTCCGCCATATTTACGGGCGGTTGAGGAATCAGCCTGCGTAAAGGCTTCAAAGAGGTGTGCGGCCTGTTCCGCGGCAATGCCGATGCCCGTATCCGTCACGGCAAATTGCAGGGTTGCGTCCTCTTGGGTTTCGGCGGCTAGCTCCACATGGATAGCCACTTCGCCTTTCGCGGTAAACTTGATGGCGTTTCCTACCAGGTTCGTGAGCACTTGGCGCAATCTTCCGGGATCGCCCCTTAGCAGAGAAGGCACCTCCGGCTCCACGATGCAGAGGTACTCAAGGCTTTTTTCCTGTGCTTTTATCGCCAGGATGTCGTTCATGTCGTCCAACATGGCGCGGAGATCAAAATCCCGGAGTTCAATGTCAAGCTTTCCCGCCTCAATTTTGGAGAAATCCAGAATGTCGTTAATGATGGCCAGCAATGCGTCGGCGCAATTATTTACAGTCTCCGCGTATTGACGTTGTTCACTGGTCAAGCCGGTATCCAGCAACAGGCTGTTCATTCCGATAATCCCATTCATGGGGGTGCGGATTTCATGGCTCATGTTGGCCAGAAATTCACCCTTGGCCTGGCTGGCCACGAACGCTGCTTCAGCAAGTTCATTCGCCCTATTTGCGGATTGCTCTAATTCCTGATTAGCGGTCTCCAGGGCGTCTTTTGTCCTGCGAAGTTCTTGTTCCACGCGCTTGCTTTCCGTCATATCACGCACGATCGCTTGCAGCACTTTCCGGCCTTCCACTTCAATGGCATCAAGCGTCACCGACGCTGGAAAATCTGTTCCGTCCATTCGCCTGTGAACCCACTCAAAACGGCAATTGCCTTCCCGCTGGGCGGTTTGTATGTATTGATTCGCCAGTGTCAGCGAGTTCTCCCCAGAAGGTTGTACGGGGGGCGACAAATCTGACGGATGTTTTGAACAAAATTCTTCCCGGCTGGCACATCCATACAGCTTTACCGTAGCACAATTGCAGTCAAGAAACCCCTTTTCGTCCACCTGCATCACGGCATCACTCGCTGATTCAAACAAGACGCGGAACCTGGCGTTGCTCTTGTTCAGAATTTCCTGGGCTTTTTCTCTTCGCGCAAACAGCACATACAGAAGGACACTCACTATGCATAGCAACAGGGTCACAAGAATAGGCTCCCGCTGCGCCATTGCAATGCGCCCCTCCCATTGGCGCGCGTCGATATCGGCGCCCAGCCACGTCACCTGTGTTCCGCCTTCTCCGCAAACAGGCACGAGACACGTAACCCAACGCCCCCAGCGATCCTCTGTTGGGCTCAGAACGATGCTTCTGCTTCCGGATAGCGCCGCTTTAAATTCATCAGTGGCTTCGTCATATACCTGTCCTGGCGGCGAGTTGTCCTTAGACTCAGGAGGCTCTGAATCGCATATAAAGATGACCCGGTCCTTTGATTTCCGAACAAGGTAATAAAAACGCACTTCCCGATCCACGTCGTGTATGCGGGAAAGGCTTTGTTTGATCTGAATATAAGCGGGATTCGTCAGATCCGCCTCCGTCCCCGACAAGGCGCTTACTTCCTGTTGATTCAGGCCCGCACCAACCAAAGCGGCTTTGTCTTGCAGATGCGCGCGCGCTTCCATATAAGCCGAATGCCCCGCCTGCTTTGTTATCGCCACTCCTCCAAGAACAACAAGAAAAACCCAGATAATCAAGAGATATCGGTAATGAAACGGTTTGTGCAGAATTGTCATAATGGGCACATCTCGACCCGGTTCCGTCCAGATTCTTTGGCGCGGTAGAGCATTGTATCGGCAGTCTTAACGAGGATCTCGGCGTCTGTTTGGCCACCTGCGGCAAGCCAAGCACCGCCAATGCTCACGGTAACGGATATACTGGCGCCATCTGCGATCATGGGTGTGGCTGCAACTTGTTCCCGGAACCGTTGTGCAAGCGATTCGGCCGTTTCGTATGGCGCCTCCGGTACTACCGCCAGAAATTCTTCGCCCCCATAACGGCCAACCACGTCGTAGGGACGGCAGCCGTGTCTCAGGCGGTTTGACACTTCCTTAAGAACGTCGTCGCCGGCGGAATGACCGTGAGTGTCATTGACTCGTTTGAAATGATCCACGTCCAGCATGAGTACGGTCAGGGGTATATTCTCGCGCCGGGCACGCGCCAACTCTTCCTCCAATCGTTTCAGCACCGAGGAACGGTTCCAAATCTGGGTAAGATAATCCGTCTGCGCCGCAAGCGCGAGCTGGCGGGCATGTTCCTCCAACTGTTCATGAAGCTGCACCATGCGCTGCCCGACTCCCAGGCGCGCGCGAAGCTCCCCGGGCGTCCATGGCTTCGTGATATAGTCGTCCCCTCCTTTTGCCAATGCCATCACAATGTCGTCTTCACTTTGCCGCCCCGTAAGCACAATGAGGTATCGGAACGGCAGCCCTGACAAAGACCGTATCCGCATACAGACTTCCGTGCCATCCATCTCCGGCATTTCCCAGTCCAGGAGCGCTAATCGAGGCCCTGCTTCTTGGGTAAGGGCCTCTAGAGCCTGGCGGCCATTTTCCACGGCAATGACCTGGTATCCCCAGCCTTGCAGGCAGGCGGACAAGGTCATGCGGGAAACCTTGTCGTCTTCGGCAACAAGTACACTCATTTTGCGTTCTTGTTTTTCTTCTGTCATAAGCCGCAAGCATCCTTTGCATGATTTACTCTGTGGTTTCTATTTATATCATAGAATCAGAAATTTGAGAACTGCCAAATGCGTAAAGGCAATGGAATATGAGGCCGAAAAACCGTTCTCACCGGCTATTTCTGGGAAGCGCGTTTCTGTTTTTCTTTTTCCATCGCGGTTTTTATGGCTCGGGCCATACTATCCATTTCCGGCTTGAAATCCGAGGCCAGTTCCACTGCACGGTCGAAATATCTGGCCGCTTCCTCGGGCGAACACTCCAAATGCCGCGCCAAATAGGGCGGAGCCTTCCTCATCAAGTACTCTTTTCCCATACAGAAATGAATGCCATACGCCTGTATCAACTGCCGGTGAATCCGCGATGACCACCGTATGGCCGGCTCCGCCTCTGTAAGCGATAGGTCCGGCAATGCCTCCGCCAGAGGCGCCGCAAACGCATCCACCAGCGCCTGTTCATAGCGCGGACCCGCTATGCGGGCACTCTCGCCGATTTTCCGCGCAAAGTCCGGCCCTTGATCCAAAATAACGGCTACATCCATGGCCAGTTCAAAAATATCTTCCGCCTTGTGATCGCTGATGTTAAATTCATGGGCGAGTTGATGAATCTTTTTTGCGGAATAGCTCTCATCCGAATTGACGATATACCGGTGGGCATAGGCATCCGCTCCCCAGCCACTGTTATGCGTCGAAAAACCTTCCGCAAAGGGCGACGGCGCAAGCCGGTAATACTCATGATGCGTAAGATGCTTGAGCCGGGAGGCCAGCGCAGGGTTCCCCGGAGTCAATGCCGGATTTCCCTGTGCCACCGCGCCAAAATCCGGATGCAGCGACCCGAACATGGCATCCAGATCTTCCGTGCCCAGGATGCGTGTAATAATGTAGGCGTGCGTCGCCGGTCCCCACGCCCCGGCGGGCAGTGAAACCATACAAGCCACCATGGCTAGCCACCATATACTTTTTGAGATTCGGAAGAACATTCAACATCCACTTTCCTGCTTAAATCAGAGAAGAGCATACTTGAAATCCCTTCCCAATGCACGCATTTTGTCAGGCGAATTGCGAAATGGCCCTTTTCTAAAAAACACCCCGAACAATTGAAAAATTACTGGCATTTCATGGCCAAACTGTTATCTTGTAAATTGCCCGGAGGAGAAAAAGGCCTTTCGCAAATGCCTTCTTGTGTGTTTTGAAACCTTAATGTCTTATAATAGAGTCCATTCATCGGTTTTCGAGGAATACGCGCCGGACAGGTTCCTTGTCCATGGCCTGCTTACGAAAGGAATTCCCCAGTGGAGTCATTTTTCGCTTTTTTCAGACGGCATAAAATCATTTCCGGAATCCTTATCCTTATTCTCCTCTTTGTGGGATATTTGGGATATCGGTCTATCGGCCCATGGCGTTTCTACCGCGCCGATCTTATAAAATCGCCTGCCACCACCGGCATGAAACCGGAAATGCTGCGCGTGGGTGTGGCCAAGCGCGATATCACCCCCGACTTGAGCCTGTACGATAAATTCATCGACAAAAATGGGAATAACAAATACGAACCGGCCAAAGGGGATTACTTCGAGGATACAAACGGCAACGGCAAGGTGGATGCTGTCTGGATTGCGGGATTCGGAAACACCCGGCCCGCGCAAGGCGTCCACGATCCCCTATGGGCCCGCGCGATTGCCTTTGAGAACAATGGCGTCCGCGTGGTGATGGTGTCGCTGGACAGCATCGGCATGTTCCACGAAAAAATTATCGGTATCCGCAAGATGCTGGATCCCGCACTTAAGATTGACCATTTGATGGTTTCCTGCCTGCATGATCACGAGGCGCCGGACACCATGGGCATCTGGAGTGTCGGCCTGGAAAAACCATACTACCGCTTCGACCAAAAATACATGGATTTCGTGCAAAAAGCTGTTGTGGATGCCGCCACGGACGCCGTCAACAACCTGCAACCCGCCGAAGCGCAACTGGCCGAGGTGCCGGTAGGGCCGGATGGTTTTATGGATGACAGCCGCAAACCTCTTGTGTACGACAACATCATACGGTGTGCGCGCTTTATGAAGGCGGGCACCAACGACACCATCGGAACTATGGTCGTCTGGGGTAATCACCCTGAAACATTGGGGGGAGACAATCCTCTCCTCACCTCCGACTTCTCCCATTATTGGCGGGAAGGCGTGGAAAACGGTGTGAAAGAACCCAACGGCGCGCCGGGGCTGGGCGGCATGTGCCTCTATTTCCAGGGCATGGTCGGCGGCCTGATGACCCAACTGCACACCACTGTGATCGACCGGAATACAGGGCAGGAATATCGGGAAGACACTTTTGAAAAAGCGCAAGCTCTTGGCGAAAACTTGGCCATAGAAACGCTGAAAGGCCTGCGCAGCGATAAAGTCATCAAAATGACTGGTTCCGAAGTGGCCGTGGCCGCTAAAAGCATCTTCGTGCGCCCGAAGCCGCTGTTCAGCTTTGCAGGATTCATTGGATTGGTCCACCCTGGCTGGTATTGGGGCAAAGCCAAATCTGAAGTGGACGCTTTCCGTATCGGCGACATCGAAATGTTGACGGTCCCCGGCGAACTCTACCCCGAGATCGCCGAAGGCGGCATTGAAACACCCGCCGGACAAGATTTTGCCATCTCCCCCGTCGAAGTGCCGCCCCTGCGCAGTCAGATGCAAGGCAAAATAACTATGATCATGGGCCTGGCCAACGATGAAATCGGTTACATCATCCCCAAGAGCCAATGGGATACCAAGCGGCCTTACGCCTATGGCCGAGACAAAGATCCACAATACGGTGAAGAAAATTCCTTCGGCCCCGAAGCCGCCCCTGCCATCCACGCCGGCGCGCTGGCCGTCCTCAAAGAACTGCATCAAACCTTGGGAAAATAGCGGGAAGCAAGCTTAGAGTTGCGCCTTGTTGACCAAGCCGGCGCATTCGGGATAGTCCCAGGGGATTTCGGGATAATTCTGCCACATCTTCACGTCCTGTGTGAGCAAGCCGTACATGTCAGGACGCCGCTGATGCATGGTGCGCAGATGTTTGCGTTTCCAGCGCAGTTCGGACAGATTAATGGCGGCGGAGACGCACGCATCGCCGGGCTTCTTGATGCGCGGATGGAGCCGCATCTCCTCATGGTGATCTTTGTACCCGCCCAACGGTTCAATGCAACCCGGACCGGCGAACCCCGTATTGCGTCCGGCGGTAATCACGCCGCCGGCCACGCATCCATAGCAATTGGCGGCGGTAATGCAATAAGCATCCTCGATAATGCCGCCCCGCCCGTTGATCCAGAGAATGATTTCAGCGCCCATGTAAGAAGTGCATCCCCACGCTTCCGGGAAATAGCCGTCATAACATTGAAGAATTCCAATCGGGGCAAAATCGAGAGGAAACACCTTGAACTGGCTGCCCAGCACGCCCCTGGCTTCGGAATCCTCCCCCGGCAGCGGCGGCCAGTAATGCGGCGCGGGACCCGACGCCGGATGACTCTTCAAATAACGGCCGATGAGGATGCCATTGCGGTCCACCAACCACGCGCTGGTACACCACTGATCCTTTCCATGGCGTTCAACACAACCTGCAATCGCGTAGATGCGATGCTGGCGCGCAAGATCAAAGAAACGTTTCGCCACCTCATCTTCCGGACCGATCTTGTTCCCCAGCACATACTCCGGAAACACCACCAAATCCGAGCCAACCGCCGCGGCTTTCTCAAAAAAAGCAGGCATCCGCTCGATAACAGGCGGCAAGCCGGCGGCATTATTCAATTGCACCAGCGTAATGCGGGCGGTAAGGGGCGTGTTTTTCATGGAGGTCTCCTTGTCTTTAGTTGCGGTAGCGGCGCCAGTGGGATGCTCATGTTCCACGGAACGTGTGGCGCATCCGGCCAACGAAACCGAGATTCCCATCCCCGTCGCTTCAAGGAACGTTCTTCTATCCATTCGATGATCAGGACCCATAAATATCCTCTTTCAGTGTACATCCTCCAGGCATGCCATAAATTTTACCCTAACACCGCTTAAAAAAGAACCCAAGGACACTCCGAGGCAATGGCGAAAACAACCCCTGAGCTCATCCCAATAGCCTCTTCGATGTTCATTCCCGCGCCTCGCGGGATGAAGCCGGGGCCACTCCCCATCGGACGACCCCGAAAAATCCCCATAAAAAAGGTGAAAAACGTGAACAATGGAATCAAGAAATGAAAAATTTGACAATATTAGGCGATGTCCACGGTTTCCAACATCTACTTTTCCGACGCAGGCCCGTTGCGGAGCGCGCTATTTTGTTGGCGTGGCAATCGCCTGCGCGCCCGCGGAGAAACGGATCGTATAATCATAGGCAAATGCAGTGTAGTAATAAACCGTATCCGGAACAACATCATGGTCGTCTGTCTCGTTCCCGAAACCGTCAAAAACGGTTACGCCGTCGTTGGGGGTGGCGGGAAACCCCAGGTCGCCGCGCTGAATGCGCACGCCCGCGAAGGAGGGGTCATCAGGATTCCACCAGCTCAGACGGACAAAACCTTTCTCGCCTTGTGCATCAAAACCGGTGACGTCCGCAAACGGTGTTTCATCCTTTGGCATGGACGCTATGCTAATCCCCGGCGAATACAGTCCAATGGCATTAAAGCTGAAAACCGTATAATAGTAGGTTGTTCCATTTACGACATCGAAGTCGGTATACGACTTGCCATCGCCCTGATACACCTCAGTGCCTTGCGACGGGTCAGCGGGAAATTGATTGGTGTCCCGTTTAATTAGCACGTAAGCGAAATTGGAATCCACTGGATTTTTCCACGAGAGATCGACCCTGCCGTTGCCCGCGTCAGCCTCCAACTCCGTAACGTTGTTGGGCGGGGCCGGCGCTTCGGGCATGGCGCAGATGCTGACCGGCGGAGCGGCATTTCCGGCATTATCATAGGCAATGATGGTGTAACAATAGTTGACGCCGTTTTCCAAGGAGGAGTCGAGGAAGGAATCGCTCGTTCCTTGGTACCGCAGCACGGCGGGGGGGGCAATCGCCGGCGTATCCACCGACCGGTATACGCACACCTGGTAAAAATCCATCTCCGGATTGTCCCAACTCAGTTGTACTTGGGCATTCCCGGCGCCGGCGGTAAGATTGCTGATTGGCCAGGGCGGGGTCGTATCCGGGAGGTTCACGGTGACGGTGACCGGAATAAAGTCACGCGCCGAGATGACCAGCTCGATGGGCAGCACATCCGACGGCTCATCCGAGATGTACGGCAAATACGCGGTTCCGCCGCTGACCGTACCGCGCCCGGCCGGGATATCCGACTGGAATGCGGTTATTACCGCATTCTCAACCCCATAGGTTACCACCAGCCGCTGATTCTCCGGGTCGTTTGCGATGCTGGCCTCGATTGGCAAAGAATGGCTCCACGGGTTGGCGGTCCACATTTCAAGCGTCGGGTCGCCAATGAGATGCCAGACATACAACGAATCCCAGATAAAATTGTTTTTGTTGGAGAACGTCTCCGCGGAAACCTTTGATACCATGTGTGTTTTGCCGTAATTGAGAATATTGCCAAGGCGCTTCATGGCCTGGGAGTTTCCTTGCTGGCCATTTGAAGCCGGGATGCTGTCCGGCCAGATGGCATCGGCAAAGCCTTTCTGCAAGTGCAGGTACACAGCCAGCATGCTGTTGCGTGTGGAGGCGATAACGCCGGCCGCTCCGCCATTGGCCCGGCGAAGAAGATTCTCCGCGAAATAGACACCCGATGTGGTGGAGCTATTGACGCCCACGTTCACTTCGTTGTCGAAAAGGCCGGTTTGACAGCAGATACTGAAAACTACGGGCAGCAAGGCGCCATTGTTGAGATTGTTGTTCACATGGGTGGATGTGAACTCTGGATGGCACCACCCGTTAATACCCCCATGGTCCACATACATGATGGAGAATCGTCCCGCATTGAAGGCATTTACGATGTTTGTGGCGGAACCATTCCACAGGAATCCGCTGTCCGGGTTGATATCCGTGGGCATAGTTTCTTCACCGGCACGCAGAGATCGCGGAGTCGTGTCGCGGTAGGGAGGCAGCGTGCCCACGTAATCCGGATTTATCGTCTCCGTATAAATGCGTTGCACCGTATATCCGTGATTGCGAAGATTGCGCACGTTCCATTCGGTGTCAGAGATGAATCCCATGGCCTCGGCGCCATCCTGTGTTATATTTTGCCGACAACACTCGAAATAGGACACAAGAGAGGCGGTAGAGTAAAAGGTGTTGTTGTTGGGCGGGTTTTGCTCATAATTGATGATTTTGTTTACGACCGTATCGGCCTGTGTGAGCGAATCGACCGGGATGCGCCCAACCGCGAACGAGGGCGTCATATCCGTGTCGGCGCGCGTGGCATAGAACCAGTCGGAGCCGATGGTGGCGCAGCCGTAATCCTCGAACGCGAAATGGTGGGCGGGAGAAAAGACGGGGATGTATTCAGAGTCGCCCATCAGCAACACGTAGCTTACGCGTATGTGGTTGTGGGTGTAATGGCCTCGGATAAAATCCTGGATCTCTGTGTTGGTGTCAGGGCCATCGCCGGTGCCATCACACACATCAAAAACATTCGTGACGATTCCTTTGGTGTTTTTCCATGTCGCCAACCGCACGGCCGCTTCGTGAAACGTGGGGTGTGTAAGAATTAGAAATTCTTCGCCTAACTCATTTGCCGGAAAAGGCCGCGGCCCCACATGTTTCGGGGTGATTGCGGCATTAAGCACCCGGGGATTAAATTCAACCCCCAGTTCGAAACCCATAGTGGCCGGGGTGGTGGTGAAATGGCTGCCGCCAATAAACGTGATATTGAGGTGGACATTCCGGAACAAGGTGAGCATTCCGTCCGTTGGCTGATACTGAGCAGCGGCAACTGCGACCTGAACCAGCCGCGTATCCCGGAAGTTGCCCACTTCCGTAAAAACGGCAGTTTGCGATGGAAAGACTTTGTTGGATTTGTATGTATCTTCATTTTTAACAAACGGCTGAACTGCGGCACTTCCCGCGATAAGGGGCGGTTGATAGGGATACAGGTTGCACTGGATGGTTTCGGCCGCTTCGGGGGTGGCGCTTACATCCACGCTCGCGCCTTCGGGAACCGCAATTAGGCTGCGGACAACCGGGACCGCCGGTTCCCCCGCAATCCCCAATTCGGCTTCAGCCCCGGGAATAACGATCTGGGTAAAAACTTCGCCATCATTGCACACGGTCAAAAACCTGGGCTCGCCCAATTCGATGCTGGCATCACATTTTGTGTTGTCGGCGTTCTCCTCGTCCAGCACCGCATCTGCTTCAACCCCCACACGCTCTGCGCCTGGACAGGAAACCTTGGCCGCGTCCGCCATCAGCATATCGTAGCGGAGCATGCGCCCCAGATTGTGCAATTCTTCCGCTGCTGGGATGGCCGTATCGTGCCGGTCCTCCTGCGCCAGAACTGCAAAAGCGAGCAAGCCCTCTGCCGCTCCGCAGGTGTCTCCTGCCCGGTACGCCAGTTCTGACTCCAATAATGAGTCTTCAAGGGCTTCTGCCTGTTCTTGTGTCAAGACCCCAACCGGAATCTCTTCGATGGCACCGTGAATGTCTTCATAGACCTTGATTACTTCCTGATTGGCGCCGGGAGCCGTGGGGATGGCTGCCGCCTGCGCACCGGAGGAATAATTGGGAACCTCATCGTAGCTGAATGCCGTATAAAAATACATTGTTCCGTTGATTAATCCGGTATCCGTGGGATTTTGATCCGTTGTATTGGCAACAACAACACCATCCGCTGGCGACACGGGAAAAGAACCTTCTTTTCGAAGAACAATGGTTCCGGCAAAATCGTCATCCGTTGGATTGCCCCAAGACAACTCCACGCTTCCGTCACCGCCCAGGGCAGTGAAATTCGATACATTGCCGGGCGGTGTGGTGTCAGGTTTCGGACATCCCGTGAGCAGAGCCGCTACAACGGCAAAGACAATAATGGCTGTACATTGGAAAGGTGAAATCACACGCCCCATGAATGACGAACAGGCCCCGCCGAAGCTAGATGAAATCATACGAGTTCTCCCATTTTGTTAAGGTTTTCCTTGTAGCGTTTCTTCACACATGACTGCCAGCGCATGTGACCCAGTTCAGAAGAAATTGGACCGCCGCGAAATTTTCTTGGCGGCTCCCTCATTCGCAACTGCGGATTCAATTTTACATTATCTGAGGGGCGGTCTAGCGATTCGACGCGTTGTTTGGAAGCATGAGAGGGTCATTCCCACGCCCTTCCCGTCATACAACAGGGTTCATTGCCGCTAACAAACCGAACCGGGCTCTCCCTTGACGGGTTCCCCGCCAAGATTGCCAACCGCCGTTTCACCCAGCATGGGTATCAGTTTACCACGATGTACTGTAGTATACAAGGGGTCTTCTCAGATTGGCTTTGGGACCGTTTTGCATTATTACGGCTAATCCCCTCACGCAATATGCCGCCCGCACTGAACGGCCCGCCTTGAAGGCGAAGTTTGACACCCCCGGTATCAAAGCTTCAATAGGGATCAATAACATCCAGGGTTCTGGGGGTATTTATTATTCTGTCCAGGGGGCCGGATGGTCGAATTCCAATTTTACCACCATGACGGTGTCTGAAAAATCGTTGACAGGGCGATTATACAGGCGGAGGGCCGGTTTTCCGTTTTCGTGGTCCCAGGGCAACAGGCCGGCCTGCGTTTCCACTGCCAATCCGGCACCGAAGACGGCTACGCCCCAAGTCCCGG
>JAKQOG010000208.1 GCA_029565395.1 Candidatus Hydrogenedentota bacterium
GCATCTTTCGGTACTTCTTCCCACTCCTCCATTAACGTCCACTTCAACAACACCTGCCTTACCGCTTTCCGGTGGATTCGCCGGTTTTCTGTCCAGCCGTTCCAGCCCAACTGGCACTTCGCGTCCTCCAGGTTCAGTGCCAGCCATTCCCGATCCATTTCTTCCGTTGCAGCGTCGCCATTTAGGTAAACCTCCGCTGATTTGCGGTAACCAAGAACTGCACGCGGCTTTACGTAGTTCAGCATCAGCATCCCTTCGTCTATCTCCCGTCGCAGTTCCTCCCGGCTTATTTCCCGGCCCTCCAGTGCCAGCAGCCAGTTCTCGATCTCCTGGTTATCCCGTTCGGTGCGCCCGTTTACCCATGGCGCACGGGGTGGAATCGGGTACGGCATGATTTTGTGCTCTGCCAGGAAGTTCTGGAATGCCTCGCTCTTAAACGCACCGCCATTGTCAAACTTCCAGACCAACGGCGCACGCCCGATGGACTCAACGATTGCACGGGCGTGCTTTACCAGCGCCTCGGCGCTCTCGGAATCCACTATATCCCATCCCAGCTTATACCGTGACATCTCGTCGAGCGTTTTCAGAAGCTTCCCGCCGGGAATTGCAAGAAAATCCGAGGACCACATTACATCCCGATAATTAATATGTGTCCGGCCATTATGTGGGCGCTTGGCTTTCCTCGGCCTGGGCCCGCGCTCTTCGCGGACTATCTTCGCCACGCTATTATGGCCAATACCAATTACGTGGGCGATGGAACGCACATCCCAGGTATGCCGGTACCGCCGATCCAGCTCTATAACACGTTGTTTTACTTCCTCGGATATCCTCATCGCTTTCTTCCTGCTCTCACTGCACTTCCCGCTTACCCACCGCCAATGGGTGCCGGTGCTTATTCCCCAGCATTCTGCGAAAACACCGGCCCGGACTCCAAGAGCTTTCTCTTTCAGCCATTCCCGCAGGTATAGTTCGCGGGTTTCTTTGGACGCATACTGTTTTTTTTAACGTCCACCTTGGGGAACGGTCCCCAAGCATTGCGGCGGATTATCCGCTGCGCTGTTTTCGCTACCAATTTTAGGTAATTGCGCTCCTTGCGCAGTTTCGCCAGCTCCGTTACCTGCCGGTTCACTTGCGCCTGTAACTTCGCTAACTGTTTCTCCGGGGACTGGGACATGGCTTTCGGACCCGGAAGCTTCGCCTCCAGCACTTGCAGCGCAGCCGCCTGCACCAGTTTCATCCACCGGTAAAACAATTCCCGCGACACACCCGCCTGGCTGCACAAGTTGTCCACCGTCTGCTGCCGGCTTATTCCCAATAGTATCAGCTCCAACCGCTCCTGCGGACTCGACAATTTTGTTTGTTTCCCCATTGTTCTTTTCCTCCGTCGCCGTGACAGGCGAAATTAGCGTTACTTCCGCGTCTTTGGCCACCAGCCGTAATTCTTTCCCGCCAATATTGCCCACCAGATACGTCGGCGGCGTATACCCTGCCGCCGTGGGAATGGCTTCCTGCACCGCCGCCGTATTACCGGCTATTATTTGCTTCACCTGCCCTGCCACGCCGAAATACCGGTCCGATGGCATCAGGTTCCCTATCCCCTGGTGCGGACGCTTGAAGTTGTAATACTCAATGTATTCTCCTATTTTGGCCTCCGCCTCTTCAAACGTCGCCAGTGGTACCTTCGTCAGGCACTCCTGGTACAGGTTGCGCCAGAATGACTCTATCTTGCCGCAGGTCTGCGGATGATAGGGCCGGCTGCGGATATGCCGTATCCCCAGCTTCGTCAGCATATCGGTAAATTTACTCTTACCGCGCCAACTATGATATTGTCGCCCGTTATCACTTAACACTTCCTTCGGCATCCCGCGTTTCTCTATGGCCGCCCGGAAAACCTCCTGCACAATGTCCGCCTTCTGGAACCGGTACAGGCCCCAGCCCACCATAAACCGGCTGTTGTCATCCATAAACCCGATCAGGTACACCCGGTATTGTCCCTTCAGCATGAACGTCATTATATCCGTCTGCCAAAGGTCGTTGGGGCAGGCACGCTCGAAGCTCCTAATCTTTACCGGCTTGTTCCGGCGTTTCAGCTTTACCGTCTGAGGTTCAACGCCGTGGCGCTGTAGCAGCCGCCTTACAGTTTCCCGTGCCATCTTCAGGAAACCCTGCCGGTACAATACGCCATGGATCTTTCCTATTCCGGCATCTGGTTCGGCTTTCACCACCTCCTGTATTATCTGCTCCGCCGCCGTTACCTTGGGGCTGAACTGCCGCGCCCGGCCCTTTAGCCCGGTTTCCAGCCCGGCTATCCCGTTGCGCTCGTAAGCGCTTGTCCATTTTGAAACCATGGTCGGGTGTACGCCGTACATCCTACCGACATCGCTCAGGGAAAGACCCTGCTGCCGGGTCTGAACTATTTCCAGTTTCTCGGCTACGCCAAATGCAACCCTTCTTGTTTTCATTCTTCCTCCTCGCTTGATTTCCGAAGGCCAGAATGTCAACAGATTTAGGCTACAGAATATTTCTTAATTATACAGGACGGGATAATCCTAAATCTCTGTGAATTCCATATCGTGCCCCCCATGTGATTTTTACTATACATAAAAGCCGGCTACTGTAGCCGGCTTTTTCCCTAACGCTTTGTGGTTGTGGAAATCCTAATTTGATCTGCCATCGCCTCCGCCCAATCTCTGTATGACTGCTTCGTAGCATCCACATTTGCCTCGTAAGATTTTTTGATCAACTGCAAATCCTTACGAGTTTTCACGGAGGCATCCCGTTCAAGAACGCTGACCATAAGATTTAATTCCGTGATTTTCATATTCATGAAATTAAATCTTGCAGCAATCCAAAGAGAAGCGGTTACCACAAGGGCTAATAGCCCCAGAAACACGGTAAGCCAGGTGGGCACTGATGAGCTGAAGTCTTTTTTATTCATGTTTTCTCCACCCTTCTGCACAACAATCAGTAGAATCGGGAAAATCACCACCATCCACAAAACCCATTGATTCATAACACCCCCCTTTATGAAAGAACTTC
>JAKQOG010000216.1 GCA_029565395.1 Candidatus Hydrogenedentota bacterium
CATTGTTTGTCCTTAAAAACTTGTCCGGATAATCCCGCGCCGTGTGCCGCCTTTGGCACGGGAAATCTGCAATTCCAGTTCATTGATATACCGTTCTAAGGCCTCGACATTGGAGGCGGTATAGGTCGTACTGCCATAGCCCTGCAGGCTGACCGATACTTCCTGTGTGCCCGTCAGCAGACGGTGGCGTGCCTCTTTGGCCTGCACCAGTCGGGTTTCAAGCTCGAGAAGATCATCTACCATCTGTTTTTCTCCTAAAGATATGGATCATCCGCCCGCACGATTTTGCGCGGTGTGATGTTCATTCGTTTTTTGCTTTGTGGTTTGGGTGGCGAAGACTTGTTTTCCTCTGTGACGGGGCTTTCTACCCCGCGCGTTGGAATCTCAATCTCCACCCCCAGCGTCTGCTCCAACCCGCGCCATTTGAATTCGCTCATCCGGTCAATTCCGTAAATCATGGCGGCGGCACGGGCATAGACACGGCAATCCAGTGCTTCGTTGTTGCGACTTGGGTCTTTCTCCCATGTCGCATGGGGGAAACCTTTGTGAATCCGAATAACCCGCCGTTCAGCTGTCAGTTGTTTGAAATACTCCTCGCCATACTGCGGGAAGTGACAACTGCCAGGCGGGAAGACAACACCAGCTTCAATATCTTTATCGGTTGGCCATTCCAGTTTTAGCCAGCGGTACAGTTCCATCTTGGCCACGGGGCCAGAGACGTTCCAGACCCGCAAGCCACGACGTTTTCCGCCCGTATCCGCCTTGCCAACGCTTAATATTAGCGCCGTATCGCGGTCTTGCCCTTTAACTGCCACCACCGTGCGTGGTTGGCTGGCGCGTGCGCCATTTCCACCCCATACGGCCTGCGGATGGTTGCGAACAAAGCCGTAAACATCTTGCGTCGCATAACCACTATCCACCGCCATGACACGGATCGGCATGGTATGGCCCGTGCTGTGCGGCCAGTCACGCTGTAACACTTCCGTATCCAGCCGTCGCCACACATCAGGTCGTGCGGTATCACCGTCCAGAACGATATAATCAACCGACCAGCTTTCTTTGTTTCGGCCCCAGGCGACCACTTCACATTCAAGGCGATCTTTCTGCACGTCCACACCAGCGGTGAGGAACAGACCACCCAGTGGCACAACACCTTGGGCATAAACATCACGCCGTTCATAGAGGCGTTGCCATTCGGGTGCTTCTGAGGACTCCTCATAAGGCTCCCCAAGCACCGTATTTACGAACCCCTTCATCAAATCGGGGTTGCGCTTGGCATCCTCAAACATCGCCGCCGCATCTCCCCACGAAAACCAGCCGATAGGGCTATAAAGCGACGACAGGTGATATCCAATTGTGCCGTCCTGACTTTCATCGGTTGCTCGCCATTCACCTTTGGCCAGCATCGCGGTTTTATAATGCTCCTCAATCAAGTGCCCGCATTCTTCGCAGGCGTATTTCGCCTGCTGTGGTTCGTTTTCTGGCCAACGCAATTGCACAAAGCGC
This sequence comes from Candidatus Hydrogenedentota bacterium, assembly GCA_029565395.1. GTDB lineage: Bacteria > Hydrogenedentota > Hydrogenedentia > Hydrogenedentales > CAILVY01 > CAILVY01. Next base: position 1,507 of record JAKQOG010000216.1, read on the forward strand.
A
>JAKQOG010000227.1 GCA_029565395.1 Candidatus Hydrogenedentota bacterium
CACGGGGACTGGGACCCTCCTACGCCAAGGCTTCGGAGGGCACGGGGACTGGGACCCTCCTACGCCAAGGCTTCGGAGGGCACGGGGACTGGGACCCTCCTACGCTAAGGCTTCGGAGGACACGCGGACTGGGACCCTCCTACGCCAAGGCTTCGGAGGGCATGGGGACTGGGAGAATAGGACCGATACGACCGATAGGACCTATTGGACTAACAGGAGCAACAGGACCAACAGGAGCAACAGGACCAACAGGGTAGGGTAGAAGAAGGGGAAGCAGGTGGCGGGATTTTGAGATTGTTAGTGTTTGGGGGGCATAAGGAGGGGGAGGAGGGAGATGAGGAGCGGGCAGAGGGTTCCAGCGGCGAGTGCGTATTGGAGGGTGGAGTGTTCGGCGAGGAATCCGATGAGCCAGGGGAGGATCAGGCAGCCTGCGTTTCCGGAGGCGGCGAGCATGCCGAACATGGAGGCGCCGCCGTGGGGGATGCGGTCGGCGGTGACGGCAAGGGTGGTGGGCCAGAGGCATCCGCCGGTGAATCCGACGAGCATGCAGGCGGTTAATGCCACAGGGGGCCAGGGTGCGAAGCATCCGGTGAGGTACATAATCGCGGAAAGGAGGCCGCAGGCGGAAAGGAGTGCGCGTGGAGGCACGTGATGGGCGGCGGAGGCGGCGAGGATGCGGCCCAGGGCCATGCAGATGGAGAATCCCGCGAGGGCCATGCCGCTGGAGGCTTTTCCGAAGTTCAGGACGCGTTCGGCGTATGCGGGCAGCCATTGTGACATGCCGTTCTCGGTGGCGCCCGCGAGCAGGATCAGCATCAGGGCCGCAATGAAAAAGGGACGCCGCAGCAAGGCCACGACGGGTTCGCGTTCGTTGTCTTCGTGGACGAGGGGTGGAATGCGGAGCCGGGCGAAGCCAAGGATAAGGAATGCCGGCAGGAGAATGATGGCAAAGGATACGGGGCGCCAGGACCATTGAAGACGCAAGGCGAGCGCGCCCACGAGCACGGTGATTAATGCGCCGATGCAATAGAAGGAATGGAGCCAGTTCATGGCGGAGGCGCGGCGATCCGGCTGCAATGCGCTGACAATCGGGCTTAGCACCATGTCGAGGAGTCCCGCGCCCAATCCCATGAGGGCGGCCGCCGCGAGCAGGAGGGGATAGTTTATGGCGGCGCCCAAGAGGGCGAGTCCGGCGGCGGTAAAGGCCAATCCTAACAGGACAAAAGGTTTTGCGCCCAGCCGGTCAGCCAGGGGGCCGGTAATAATGATTCCCACGACAAAGCCTGCGAAGATTATGGCGGCGATGCGGCCGAGTTGCTCTTCATTGAGAAGAAAGAGTTCGCTGAAGGTGGTGAGGAAGAGCGGGGTGAGATTGGCGGCCACGGCAATGCAGATCATGCCGCCGTAACACAGCGCCAACGCTTTTTTCGTGGAAATGGGTTTCATCCCGGTTGTGTGTCCGTCGTTGAGGTTAATGAATAAAACGGGGCAAGTATTGCGCAGATTAAAGTTTATGTCAAACTACAGATCATTTATTTCTTTTCACAAGAAAGAAACAAAGAAAAGTGAAGATTAGCCGGCGAGCCATGCGTCACGGTGTTGGGCGATGAAATCGTCGTCGTTCAGGTGCGGGTAGGCGGTATAGACGCGGTCAATCTCTTCATATTGTCCCGGACTCAAGGTTTCGTTGGGATCGAGGCACCAGATGCCTTCGAGGAGTCCCTGGCGGCGCAAGACTTCGTGGAGGCCGGCAATGCACCCGGCGAATCCGTGGGCGGCATCGAAAAAGGCGGCATTGCAGTCGGTGATCTCGATACTGCGCAGGAGCATTTCCGGGGGGATGTTTTCCGCATGCGCGGCGATGCGGTGGCATTCGTCCAGCACATCGACGGCTTTCCGGGTCCACACCGCCCAATGCCCCAGGAGACCGCCGACGATACGGCGTTCGACAGAATGTTCATCCACCTTGAAGCGGTAAGGGGTCAGTAAATCCGCCACAATAGAGTCGTCATTGCCGGTGTAGAGGGCGATATCCTCACGGCCTGCTTCCGCGACGGCGCGGATCACATCCAGGGTCTGATACCGGTTGAAGGGGGCAATTTTAATCGCGGCCACGGCCTCTATTTCCGCGAAGCGCCGCCAGAAAGTGTACGGCAGGACACGTCCGCCGACGGAGGGTTGTAAATAAAATCCCACGAGAGGGATGATTTCGGCGACGGCGCGGCAATGGGCTATGAGCGAGTCTTCGTCGGCAGTTTTCATGGCAGACAAGCTGAGCAGGCCGAGGTGATATCCCAAATCGCGCAGTAACGAGGCTTCCCGTGTGGCTTGTTCGGTTTGGCCGCAGATTCCGCCAATACGCAAGAGCGGTTCCGTGCGATCCTGATCCGCATGGTCCATTTCTTCGGCGGCCAGTTCGAGGACGGGGCGAAAGAGACCCACTGCGTCATCCCGGATGGCGAATTGTGTGGTATGCACCCCCACGGCCAAACCACCGGCTCCTGCCGCGATGTAATAGCGGCTCAAGGCGCGTTGGCGGCGTTCATCAAGGCGGCGGTGGCGGTCCAGTGCGAGGGGATGCGCTGGGATAACCGTGCCGCGCTGCAAGACCGCCCGTACGTTTTGTTCGATTCTTTCCATGATATATCTCCGGTAAATTCCGTTAACGGCAGGATATACCTTGTTGCCGCAACGTGGAAATTTTGGCACGGGGCATGCCGCAGGTGCAATCGAAATTAGCGAGCACCGCTCCGCCCCCTCCTGCGGCGGTCACGCCTGCTTAGAAACACAAGGCAGCAGGGGATGCGAACCTGTGGGAAGACTGGGAAGACTGGGAAGACTGGGAGGACTGGGAGAATAGGACCGATAAGGCCGATAGGACCTATTGGATAGGGTAGAAGAAGGGGAGGCAGAATATAAATGGGGAAGCGATAGCGAGGGTGAGTGTGGGAATAGAGGAATGGGCCTGCGTCTTTGTTATCGCCGCCGGTCGAAGTAGATGCCGGCGCCGCTGGCGGCAAGAGCGCTTTGCCTGAGGTGGGTGAGTGTTTCAAAGAGGTCCTGGGCGCTGTGGCGGCTGGCGGGTTCATGCACGGCCACGCAAAACAAGAGGTCCAGTTCAGGGAACGCGCCGCCGGCCGTTGATCCATCCTGGATTCCGATGCCGAGTGATTCATGAAGGTTGGGCAAGTGTCTCCGCCACAATTTTCGGACGGTGCGGCAGTAATCTTCCGCCAACGGGGGCTCGATGAGGCAGAGGAAGTGTCCTCCGCCCATGTGTCCCACGGAGAAAAGTTTTGATTTAAATTCGCCGCCGCATTGACTGAGCCCCCGGGCCAAATGACGGATGGCGCGTGCGCGCGCCTCCACCCCCGCCAGCCGGCCCATTTCGTTGACATGCAACAATTCGATATAGATAGCGGTAAACTGTTGCTTAAGGTTGATGGCTTTCTGAATATCGAGTTTGACTTGTTTTGGACCGGGCAGAGAGGTTAATTCATCTGTTAACCGGCCATGGGTGCTTCCTGCCAAGAGGCTTTGGACGCGGCTGAGGAGCGTTTCGGATTTGAAGGGTTTGGTCAGATAGTCATCTGCCCCCTGGGCGAGGCCGTGCGCGATTTCCTCCTCTCCGTTCATGGCGGAAATGAAGAGGATGGGGAGTGCATAGAGTTCGGTGTTGGTATGAATACGGCGGCAGAGTTCGAATCCGGAGATGCCGGGGATCATTACGTCGAGGATCAGCAGGTCGATGCTTTCGCGGTTGAGGATTTCGAGAGCCTTTTCCCCATCGGCGGAGATATGGCACCCGTACCCGGCCGCCGTCAACTTTCCCGAAACTTCTTTCAGAACCTTCGGGTCATCATCCACAATCAGAATCGAAGTCACGGTTTTACTGCTCCCCTGTAATACACTTTCTATTCGCATACTCCGGCGTTTGATCGCAACGGAGCCCCTTACGGAGTTCCTCAACCGCCGTATCAAGGCACGTATTACATTAAACCGGCATCGGGCGCGGTGTCAACTCTTCTTCCGCCCGTGGTATACTGTACACAAGAAAAAGTATTCATCACTAGCGGAAATCTCATGGAATCATCCACACGAACGTTGTTGGGCATAATGCTGGCGTGCGCGGTTTTGATGGCCTATGCGGCCTCGTTGCGCAATCATTTCGTGGAGTATGACGATTACAGTTATGTTGTGAAAAATGTCCATGCCGAGGAGGGTTTTACGCCGGCGACTCTCCGGTGGGCGTTTACCACTACGGAGGCGGGATTATGGGCGCCGCTGACCCGCCTTTCGCATGTGCTGGATTATCAGCTTTTCGGGGCCAACGCCACGGGGCATCATCTGCACAATGTGCTGCTGCATGTCGTGAACAGCCTCCTGCTCTATATGTTTTTACTGCGCGCCACGGGCCGGATATATAGCAGCGCATTGACGGCCGCCCTGTTTGCATTGCATCCGATGCATGTGGAGTCGGTGGCCTGGGTGGCTTCCCGGAAGGATGTGCTCAGTGCGGCGTTCATGATGGTCACGTTTCTGGCGTATGATGCCTGGGCGCGGAACCGGCGGCCCTACGGTCTGGCTTTGGCCGGCATTGCATGTGTATTGGCGTTACTGGCCAAGCCGATTATGGTGATTCTGCCGTTTGTTTTATTGCTTCTGGATGTCTGGCCGTATCGCCGGCTGGCCTTAACCGGCCCATGGGCACATCAAAAGACAATCCTTCGCATCCTTCTTTTGGAAAAGGTTCCGATGTTCGCGGCGGCAGGATTGATCTGCGTCATTACTGTTTACGCGGAACGGATGGCGATAGTATCCGTTCAGCAGGCGGGCATGCCGGTGCGTCTGGTGAATTCCATCACGTCCTACGCGTTTTATCTGTGGAAATGCCTGATCCCGTATCCCTTGTATGTTCCCTATTCCATGAACCCATTGTTGCTGACGTGGGTGAGCGCCGGGGTCTGCCTCCTATTCCTGGTCCTGGTCACCTTTGTTTTCTGGCAATTCCGGAGCCGCGCGCCCTGGGGTTTGATAGGCTGGCTGTGGTTCCTGGGCACGCTTGTGCCGGTAATCGGCCTGGTGCAGTTTGGCCACCATGCCCACGCGGACCGGTTTACTTATGTGCCGTTTATCGGATTGTTCATTGTAGCAGCATGGGGATGGGATGCGCTTTTCGAGAAATATGCGGGATGGCAGAGGCCTCTCATCGTGGCGGCCGTGGCGCTCCTGATGTGTCATGCGGTGTTAACCAGTCTCCAGACCCGTTATTGGAAAGACACGGTGACGCTGTTCACGCACACGCTGGAATGGGAGGAGAACAATCCCGTTGCCCTGGTGAATCTGGCGGAGGCTTACCTCCATCAGAATCACCCGGAGAAGGCGGTTGTGCTGTTCGAGCGGGCCGCGCAACTCGATGCGGAAAATCCTGATCTGCGGAACAACCTTGCCGTGGCGTATCTGATGCTGGAGCGGTATGACAATGCCGAGCGGGCGTTGGAGACCGCGATCAGGATACGGCCCGGCGATCCGGAACTGTGGACCAACCTCGCCATCGCGCACTACTACCAGAAAGACTATGCCGCCGCCCGGGAATCGCTGGACAAGGCGCTGGCGTTATCGCCAAGCTTCGACAAGGCGCGGAATCTGGAAACCCTGCTGGGGAATATTTCACAGCAATGATGCTGAGAGCAATCGGAATACGTCTCACCGCAGAATGACTTCACGATTATTCTTCCATGCGGCGGAGGATGTCCCAATAGGCGCCGCGCGCGCCGGCACGAATGGCATTGGAGAGGACGGAGTTGTCGTTGTAATTATAATTTCCCTCGATTTGCGCGGGATCGGCATGGAGAAATCGCTTGTCACCCGCGACGAGATCAGTGACCAATGCATGCAGGCTGCCTTCCAACCCGGCGTCGACGAAAAAAATCGGTTTTAGCAGGGAGTCGTTGTCATGGGTGGTTCCGTGCAGATGCGGATTTTTTTCGAGAGGGCCTTGTTTACGCACCATGTTTGCCAGGGGAGTATTCGGATAAATCCGTACCCCGCAGGATAATCCCACGCGGTCCGGTTGAATCTCACGCATGGCGTCAATGGCTTGTGCGAGGGTTTGGCGCGTTTCGCCGGGCGAACCCAGCAGCATGTCAAACATGAGCGCCAACCCGGCGTCCCGGCAGGCTTGTGCGGTTTGGCGCAGCTCTGCGAGGCCGTAGTTCCGGCCCAGCCGCCGCAGAATATCGGGATGGACGTGATCCACACCGAAATTGATGCCCGCACATCCCGCGCGAGCCATCGCGCGCGCCAATTCGATGCTAAAGGGGTGTGGGTAAGCATAGGTATACCATTGGATTTGCCCGCCCAGCCCGGCGCGTTCGAGGGCGGCGCACACGGCATGGGCATGGTCCATCGGCAGGTTGAATTCACTATCGCACAGGTGATAGACATCCACTCCCTGGTCCAGGAGGCCGCGCACTTCCGTCACGACGGATTCCGGTTCTCGCAAACGTACCCGCCCGCCTTTCGCATGGGGCTCTACGCAATAGATGCATCGCTGGCCACACCCCCGTTTCGTTTCGAGTCCGGCCTGGCCGCCTTCGTGGAAATAGCGGGCGTTGTCAAAGAATCGCCGGGAGGGGGCTTCTTTCCGGGTGTAAAGGGCGGGCCTATCCGCAATGGTTATTCCAGTGTCCGCGCGAAAGACAATACCGGGAACCTTCGCAGGCGATTTCTTCGCCGCGAGACACTCCAGCAGTGCGGGCAGGGCTTCTTCGCCATCGCCCCAGATGCCGTAGGCAGCGCCCGTGTATTCCAACACTTCCGCCGGGGCGATGGAAAATCCCACCCCGCCCAGGATGACCGGGGCCGGGCTTAATTCCCTGCATTGGCGGATAATGCGGGTGGTTTTCTCCAGGATAAAGTCCTGGCTTGCAAAATAGGCGTCATCGAGGTTTCGCACCGTCAGCACAATGGCATCGGGGCGCACACTGGTTATTGCCTCTTGCAGTGCGGCGGACCACTCCTTTGCGAAGGTGAGATCGCAGATATGGGGCGCATGCCCGGCTTTTTCCAGAGCATCGGCTATTTGTTCCAGGCCCAGCGGCGCAATCGGCGGCCGCATTAAGTTCGGATTAACCAGTAAAACAGACATGGAAAATGTACTACCCTTTCTTCAGCGAATCACCGTCCGAGGGGTCCGAAGTTCGCAATGATAGGCCTATATCCTGTTTTAAGTGTTTATGCGATTGTCTTTGTTTATAAAAATCGGCGCCTTCACTTCGTTGTTCTGACGGATCATTCGTACACTTCGAGTTCCGCGATTGCCATTTGTGCACCAGGCTGATCGGGGCCGTCGGGTTTTTGGGCGCAGACGCGGACATATCGTGCGGGCAGGGGATCAAAGGCGGCCTCGAAGGGCTTCCCGTCGTGGTCCGATTTTTGTGCGACGGTTTTCCATTCTTTTCTATCGGTAGATATGCGCAGTTCGAATTGCGTGGCATAGCCGGAGCCGAAATTCACTTTAATACGCTTCAGGTTCAGGGTATCGATAAGGTCTACCTCATAGGTCCAAGGCCACTCGCCTGCGGCCTGTGCGACGGTATCGGGCTTGCCGTCAACGCCGAGGCGCGGGAAATGCGTGCCGCCGTTGACAGCCAGCGTGCGGGATCCATCGAGACTAAGGAGTTTGGCCTGTTTCCGGTACGCTTTATTTCCTGGCGGGACAGGGATGCGGGCTTTTCCTTCGCGCAGTTCCCGGCGGACCGCCTTCAGCACTTCGATCTGGGATCGATCGAGGGAGCCGTCGCGGAAGAGGGCCACATCGATGGAGACTACTCCGCCGCGCTGTGTCACATCGAAGACATAGTCCGCCAATTCACGCTTGCTGTAACCGGTGCCGGGCTCCCCCCACCATGTTTTGCTGAGAAAAGAGAGGATGTGCCATTGTTCGCCGTTTAGGAAACGCTGGACGGGAACTTCAGCAAAAACATTCTGCTCACCACAGGTGTAGTCTTCATGGGGGGTATAGGCGCGAACTTCAGGATCCACGCCGGGATTTAACGCGAGGATGCGGTTGGGATTTCCGGCGCGGAGTCCTTGGGCGAGGATGCCGAGTTTTTCCTGGTCATACCCGATAAAGGAATAGCTGCCATCGCACCAGATGCCCGCGACTTTGTCGCCGTAGCGTTCGCCATACTCGCGGAAGGTGTCCGCCCATTTCTGCACGAACTCCTTGGAGACGGGCGTGCCGCAGCCATAGGCTGGCCCGGCTTTTTCATCGGCGCGGGGGCCGTCGCCCGTCCAATAGAGCATAAGGGGGATATTGTGGCGATGCAGCGATTGATAGAGATCTTCGATAAGATCGCGCGTGGCGCAGGCCTCGCCGGGTGTGTATCCGGAGATGCGGTCAAAGGTGGCGTTCGGGGCGATCATGAAACGGGAGACCTGCATGACGGTGAAGATCACATAGCCCGCGCCTGCTTCCGCCATTGCATCGGCAAAACGCTCGGTATCGAACTCGCGCACACACTCATCCCAGGAGGTCTGTTTGCCAAGGCTGTGGACACGTTCGGGATCGTTTTGCAGCGAAGTGAGGTAATGGACAAAGACGCCGTAGCCTGCGTGTTGAAACCAGTCGGTCTTGGGGTTCAGCGATTCGGCGCCAAAGGCCCCCGATGTGATCATTGCCGCCGCCAGCGCTGAAAAGAGCGTTGTCCGTTTACTCTTTGTCATATTGTGTGACTCCTTGTTTCAGTCTTTTTTTCTGCGTTTATCAATGCGTTCGCCGGGTTTTGGGCGCCACCGTTTGCCGTCCGGGGTCAGCGAGATCCAGGTCTGCCACTCCTTGATGCAATTGACTGTAATAAACTTGCCGCCCTTGGGAATCACGGCGCCGCCATATCCCCCTGCTCCTGTGGCCCGGCCGTAGACCAAATCCACATCCTCCAGTTCTCCAGAATAGTCATTGGCATGGTCATGGCCGCAAAAACATGCAATGACTCCCATGGATTTCAGGAGGGTGAAGGTGCTTCCATCTTCTTTTTCCGAAGCGGAATTTTCGCCAATCACGCCGATGGCTTCACCGCTATTCCAGATGTCTTCATATTGTTTCAGGGGAATATGGAAAAAGGCGAGGCGCATTAAGGGCCCGGGATCGGTTTTGGCCAAATTTTTAAGCCATTCCTGTTGTTCTTTCTGAACACCGTCACGATGGGTGTTCAAGCATACAATTTGGCCTATACGGAAGCCCTGCCACCAACTCAAGAGATTAATGACATAGTTGCCGTCGGAATCCGCGCCGCGGTAGAGGGAGTTTTTCGCCTTGGTGAAGGCCTCGTGCCCTACTTTGAAATCAGGCAATTGATCATGGTTCCCCCAGGTATATGCCCAAGGCACGCCGAGGGCTTCGATTTGTTTGATGATATACCGCATGCGGGGTTCAGCCATGCCATCGCGGTTTTCCGGCCATAAATCGCCCGTGACCATGAGGAGATTGGGATGCACTTTGGCGACAAGTTTCTTCATGGTCTCAATGGTTCGGCGGTTTCCGGTGTCGTGAAGGGTTAATTTTCCCGCGAAGAAATGCAAGTCGGTGATTTGCAGAATACGGAATCGCCGGGGATGCGGAATCCGGAGATGGGCCACGCCTGGCGTCATCATTTTTTCATCCGAGTATGCTCGGGCGGCCTCCGCTCTGCTTGCCAGCGCGGCCATTCCGGCCGCGGCCGCGGAGGTTTTTAAAAATTCTCTACGGGTGAATACTCTGCTCATTTCAGGAACTCCTTTGGCCTGCCCCTTAAGGATACTCAAATGATCCGGAAAAACGCGATTTTTTTACGCTTGTATATAGTGTGCTTCCGGATGATCGGCGTTGTCCATTGTTTTCCGAGGTCCAAGTTCTTAATTTGCATCTTAGGGTGTGGAAGATTAGTATCAGGCGTTAATCCGCAGGATAGGGCCATGGCGCCCTCAACGTACAGGAAGTGTCGTTATGAGAAAGCGGGGGTTCACGCTAATTGAATTGCTTGTGGTAATCGCGATAATTGCCATTCTGGCGGCGGTGCTATTGCCGGCGCTGTCGCGGGCGCGGGAAGCGGCGCGCCGGAGCAGTTGTGCGAACAATTTGAAGCAATTGGGGCTGGTGATGGCAATGTATGCCAAAGAAGCAAAAGGGGAACGGTTTCCGCCGATGAAGACGTGGGACTGCCGGTACACGGCCAACCCGGCGGGCGGGCAGGCCTTTGTGTCGCCGGGGGCAACGATTTTTAGGGTAGAGGCGGTGTATCCTGAGTACCTGCCGGATCTGAATGTGCTGGTGTGTCCGAGTTCTCCATCGGCCCAGTCCGCATTGGAATTATGGGACCAGGGCAACACTTTATCCTCCTTGTGGAGCGGCAAAGGAGCGGTCACACAACCGTACAGCAACAACGGCATTGTGGAGCCGTGCGAGGTGTTTGATCATCCGTATGTGTATTTCGGGTGGGCGATTCAGGATTACATGACGGATATGGCCCATGATGAAGATCTGGAAGCGAATCTTGAGAATTTGTTCACCGCCTTGGACAGCACGGTAGAGGAGGCCACCAAGACGGCGGAAGGAGATATGAAGGTGTTGCCGGGCACGGGCAATGGCGGGCAGGATGTTATTTTCCGTTTGCGCCAGGGGGTTGAACGTTTCTTCATTACCGACATCAACAATCCAGCGGCCAGCGCGCTGGCCGCCTCGCAACTTGCGGTTATGTGGGATGAGATGTCGACCGAGTCTCAGTACATCTCACATTTCAATCATGTGCCGGGCGGTTGCAATATACTCTATATGGATGGCCACGTAGCCTATATTCGCTATACCGGCACCCACACCACGCCATTCCCGGTGAATCATGGCGGCAATGCCATTCATGCCCTCAGCCACAAAAAATACGAGATTTGAGCAAAAGCAGGAAAAAACGCGGCCACTTCCCGGTATGAGAATTGGCCGCGTTAATTTTTCAAGAGTGGATTACAGTCCGTTTAAGCAGGCGAGGGTAGCTTTGAGCGTATCTTCGTAATTCTTGTTGGAATGGCCGCATTCGAGGGCCACAAATTCCTTGTAGTTTGTCTCCGAGATCGCTTTGAAGATGTTGGCATAGTTCAATTCACCGGTGCCGGGTTCCTTGCGTCCGGGATTGTCCGCTACGTGGAAATGGCCGATGCGATCAATGTTATGGGTAAGATTTTCAATAACGTTGCCCTCGGTGATTTGCTGGTGGTAGATGTCGAACAGCATTTTGACGTTGGGGCTGTTCACCGCATTCATGATCTGCATGGCGTGATCGGTGCGAGCGACGAAATACCCCTCATGGTCCACCAGAGTGTTCAGTGCTTCAAGAACTATCATCACATTGTTATCCTCGGCAATGGGGGCGAGTTTTTTGAGGCACTGAATCACAAATTCCGTCTGTTGTTCGCGGGGGACGTCCTTGCGCTCATTACCGCTCAGGCCGACGAGGTGCGTGCAGTTCAGTTTCTTGGCAATTTCAACCTTTTCCTTGAATTCATTGACAAGCCGGTCATGATCGCCGGGGTTGACCATGCCGCCGTCGGCAATCTTGCCCACGCCGACCATGCAACTTAATACAAGGCCGAGGGAATCGGCCTTGGCGCGGAGTTTGCCGGGGTCGCCGCTGGGCCAGAGCCATTCATACGCGGGCAACCCCCACGCGGCGACGGCGTCCAATTTATCCAGCGGCGTCTTGCCCGGGAACCAGTCGATGGGCGCGGACATCCGCAGTTTCTTCACTTTTGAAAAAGGCTTGTCGTCCGGAATGGCCGCAAAGGTCATCCGGGGATTCCATAAAGTTACGCCGGCCGCGGCGGCACAGGTGCTCAGAAAGGTGCGTCGAATCATGATGTCTTCTCCTGTTAATTTTTTATTCAATGAGCTGAACCCATAGGGTACTCAATGTGGAACCGGAATGCAATAGGCCGCTTCCTATACCGTAATGCACTTATTCTAGCAAATCAACTTTGAACAATATCCATGGTTGCGTTGGAGAATAGGAAACGTTATAGTCTATAGAAGAGTAAGAAAGTTTGATAGGAACATAGGTTTATGAGCGTTCCAGCCACAAAACATACATCGGGGAGCATAATACCGCTGGCTGTCCTGTCACTTCCTGAAGCGAAATTGACGTTAGACGATATTGTATGTCTGAATGGTTCTCTTCACAGTCATTATAACCATGCGATTACTTACGAATCAGCGATAAACCGCACCGTAGTGAGCTTTCAAGCCAATAAAAAGCGACCGGGATATCGATGGTTTAAATATAAAGAGGCATTTTCCTCTGAATTGGTTCAGTATCTACTTCGACAGTATGGTATTAGGCAGGGACATCTTTTGGACCCATTTGCAGGAAGCGGAGCGGCTCTTTTTGCTTCCAGTGCATTGGGATTAGAATCGGACGGCATAGAGTTGCTGCCGATAGGCCAGAAAATAATCAAGACCCGCTGTTATCTCCAAAGGAAATTCAAATCTATGGATTTTCGTGTTTTATTAAAGTGGGCTGAAAAGAGACCCTGGCTGCGCATTAAACCGAAAAATGGTTTTTCCGTTTTGAACATTACAAAGGGCGCCTATCCTCCAGAAACAGAAGGAAAAATCAGGCAGTATTTAACCTGTATTGAAAAAGAAGATCCTTTAGTGCGCGAGGTGCTTTTTTTTGCACTCCTGTGCGTACTTGAAATGATAAGCTATACGCGAAAAGATGGCCAGTATTTGCGCTGGGATCATCGTTCCGGACGCAAACAAGGAGCAAAGTCATTTGACAAGGGGCCGATAATTGATTTTGATACGGCAGTTTCCCTGAAACTGCGTGAAATTCATGATGATTGCATAGCGGAGGATACTGGAGCGGATCTATTTGACGCACCTGTAAACAGGGGGCGCATACGTCTTCTTTCTGGTTCTTGTCTGGATATAATGCCAGAATTGCCGGATCGCCATTATGAGGTTATCCTGACTTCGCCGCCTTATTGTAATCGATATGACTATACTCGGACGTATGCTCTGGAACTTGCGATGATCAACACCAGTGAAAAGGAGTTGATTGCTCTAAGGCAGCAAATGTTGAGCTGTACGGTGGAGAATCGAGCCAAGAATCTATTTGAGATTAATCCTGCCTGGTCTACTGCCATTGATGCGGCGGATAAGCAGAAACTGCTGCAAGCCGTTTTATCCTATCTTGAATCGCAAAAGGATTTTGGCTTGTTGAATAATAATGGCATCCCGCGAATGGTTCGTGGCTACTTTTATGAAATGGCGTGTGTTATTCAGGAATCTTTGCGAGTGTTAAAGCCGAATGGCATGTTGTTCATGGTAAACGACAATGTACGGTATGCGGGTGCGAGCATATCGGTAGATCTTATCTTATCCGACATTGCGGAAAAACTAGGATTTACGGTTGAAAAGATATTAACTTTGCCGCAAGGCAAAGGCAACAGCAGTCAACAGATGGGCAGGCATGGACGTGAACCGCTTAGGAAATGTGTATATGTCTGGAGGAAAGCCTGATGTCCAAAGCCAAGCCCTATAAGAATCATCTGAAATCGGGTCAGGATTTGGTCACTACGTATGAGCAAGTGCGTGCCGGCTTTGTTGCATTGGCCCTTGAACGGAACCGGCGGGCTACACCTTATGTGGAACAAGCCAGAACGTTAAAGCAACTTGCTTCACGAACCAAACATCCGGCCGAGTTGCTGAAGCTTGAAAACATCCTGCCTGCTTTACTCGCAGCCGCTGGCATATCCGATAAAGCATCCCGTCACATGGTGAAAGAAGATAAGGAAAACGCGATTCAGGAATTAATTACAAAATTCCTGGAGCCTTCCGGTAAAAACTATGTAGAAGAACTCGTATTTCGGTTTTTGTTGACCAAAGGCGATGCGCTTGGAGGCTCTATGAGGAACGTTGGCGGCGCTATGGCTCAGCGCAGGCTACTACGCGCGGTACTCTCAGCATTGGCATTATCACGCATATCTTGTCATTGCCTGCAGATGGCCAGCGGCGTTTGGGTTGCAGTCTGTGATAAAAAGAATGCGGATATTGAAATCGACGCACGAGGTTTAAGCTGGAAGTCCAAACGGGGACACCGCACATTGATGTTCAACATAAAGGCGCCCATTGTACGGAGTAATATCGACCTTTGTTTATTAAATTGTTCTTTCGAACAGGTGAATAAGGCATGGAGCAATCCAGAATTATATATCGCGCTGGCCGAGCTAAAAGGGGGCATTGATCCTGCGGGCGCCGACGAACACTGGAAAACTGCGCGTTCTGCCATGAGCCGGATTAAAGCCGCTTTTGCGGGGAATCAACTTTCGCCCTGCACCTTCTATATAGGCGCCGCGATTGCCAATAAGATGTCAGAAGAGATTTGGGGACAATTAGAGGCAGGCGCGTTGGATAATGCTGCAAATCTCACAAATGAGCGGCAACTCATATCTTTGTGCCAGTGGCTCATAAGTCTTTGAAGGCAAGTGAGTTTCACCTATTTCTTTGGCCATATGGGGGATAATATGCGATAATTAAGAAGAAAGAGGATATTGCATTCCATGTTCGTGTACATGTGAATGGATGTCTTGAATTTTTCAAGGTAAACGCATTTAGTGGCCAGACGATTATACTTTCATCCGTTTCATGGCTTGCTGCTGGCACTCTTTCTTTTAGAGGCCGCCGGGTTGGCGGAGGCCCAAACCACCACGTATTATGTGGCTACGAACGGGAATGATGCGTGGTCGGGGCTGTTGTCTGCGCCGAATGTCTCCTTGACGGATGGACCGTTCGCCACGCTTGTGGGGGCGCGGAATGGAATTCGGGCGTTAAAAACCGCACATAGCGGACAGTTGCCGGGTCCGGTGGTGGTGGAAATCCGAGGGGGGACTTATGTGCTGAGCGATACGGTGACCTTTGAGGCCCAAGACACGGGAGCATCGGACAAGACCATAACCTATAGGGCCTATTCGGGGGAGCATCCTGTCTTCAGTGGAGGGAAGCTTCTCAGCGGCTGGCAGCAGGAGGGCTCGTTGTGGAAAGTGGTGTTGCCGGAGGTGCAGGGGGGTACGTGGTGGTTCAGTGTATTGTTCGTGGGGGGGGAATTGCGGATGCCCGCGCGGGATCCGAATTTGACGGGAGATTCCCGGGATCCGGATGAAGATGGTTTTTTCAATACGGCGGGGACGGTCGAGGAGGCCCCGGAATGTTTTTACTATACGGCGGGTGATTTGCAGAGCTATGAGAATCCGGAGGATGTGCTGGTGATGGTGATGCATGCGTGGGATGAGTCGTATCATCGCATTGCGGGTTTGGATACGGTTAATCATATCGTTACGTTCGAGGATATTGATCCCGGCACGCCTGAATCGGACCACAATGAGTTTGAACTCTGGGGATCGGGCCAGCGGTATTGCGTGTGGCATGCGTGGGAGGCGCTGGATACGCCCGGTGAGTGGTGGCTGGATCGCGGCACGGGAACGTTGTATTACTACCCGGAGGCAGGTGAAACGATGGGCGGCACGGCGATTTATGCGCCGAAGCTGGAAACGCTGGTGCGTTTTAGCGGCAATGAGGTGACGCCCATATCCTATTTGCGGTTTGAAGGGTTGGAATTCAGCCACAGCAATTACGTTTTTGGTCCAAACGTTCCCCGAAGCACCACGTATGGGTTGACCCAATACAGCGTATCGCATTTTCTGCCCGCGGCCATTCAGGCGGCCGGGTTATCGTACAGCAGGTTTGAAGAGTGCATATTTTCTCATCTCAGCGCGTATTCGGTGTTGTTACGCAACGCCTGTGTGTCGAATGAACTGCGGGGCAATGAGGCGGTTGATTTGGGCGGAGGCGGTCTTGAGGTTAATCGCGATTATCTCAACACAACGTTGAACACGGTGGATAACAATTGGGTGCACGATGGCGGGAAGCTGTTTCCGTCGGCGGTGGGCATCCGGATCGGGATGTCGTCGTACAACAACATCACTCACAATGAAGTTTCTGATTTGGGATATTGCGGTATCTCGGCGGGCTGGCTGGTGGGGTATGGAGAGAGCACGTGTCATGATAATATGATCGAAGACAATCACGTGCATCATATTGGCCAGGGCATTCTCAGCGACATGGGCGGGATTTATCTCGCAGGACCTGCGCCCAACACGGTTGTGAACAACAATCTTGTGCATGATGTGCGGATGTATGCGCGGGGCTACGGCGGCTGGGGCATTTATCTGGATGAAGGGGCCTCGAACATCACGGTGCAGAATAACGTGGTGCACAGCACGGACAGCGGCGGGATCCACATCAATTACGGGCGCACAAACACGATTCAGAACAATATTTTTGCATGGGGGGTGCTGGATCAGATCCAACGGACGCAAACGGAGCCCGAAGCCTATTACACGATCAATTTTAATAAGAACATTGTGTTGTTGAATAACAGTCATCTGTTCGCGGGGGCCTGGACCGATTACAAATTCCTGTTTGATTACAATTGCTATTGGGACATCTCCGGGTATGAATTCATGTTTCCTCCGGGGACGTTTGCACAGTGGCAAAGCACCGGGCAAGACCCCCACAGCATAGTGAGCGATCCGCTCTTCACGGATGCGGAGCACTATGACTTTACCTTGTCCGGATCTTCGCCCGCGATCACCCAGTTGGGGTTTGCGCCCGTCGATATCAGCGGTGTGGGATTATACGGAGACCCAGCCTGGGTGAACGGGCCGGACAGTATATCGCGTGAGGAAACACCGTTGCCGCCCGCCCCGGAAGACGTGCAGTATCCGTATGATTTTGAGTTGGATGAAGCGGGCAGTGCGCCGGAGGGATGGGGTGTCCTGAACGATGAAGATTCGCTGGTAGCGGGGGTATTTGTGTCGGAAACACAGGCCATTGGCGGACAGAGCATGAATATTGTGGATGCCGCCGGGTTGGACTATTCGTGGATGCCTGTCGCCTATATGGAGCCGGATTTCCGGTACGGGCTGGCAGTGATGCGGTTGTGGCTGCGGGTAAGCTCTGCGGCGCAGTTTCTGATTGAATGGCGGGATGGCGGAAGCGCGGGATACCTGGTAGGGCCGACGCTTGCCGTCCTTGAGTGGGGCCTCTTTTCCAACAGTGTGCTCTTGGAGCAACTCCCCCGGAATGAATGGTTTCAACTGGAAGTGGTTTGCCCGCTGGGACATGATGCAGACAATACCTTCGATTTGCGGTTGTGGACTGCATCTCAAGGCTGGCATGAGTATCTGAACCAGCCGTGTGCTGACTCCGGGTTTGACCGCTTAAGCTGGCTGGGGATCGTATCGTTCGCCGAGACCTCGGACCAGCTTTATGTGGATAATTTTGAGTTGTACGTAGTGACGGCAGGGGCCGACACGGATGGGGATGGAATTCTGGATTGGAAGGAAGGGGTTGCGGATCCGGATGGGGATGGTTTGCCGAATTACCGCGACCCGGACTCCGATGGCGACGGTCTCCTCGATTCTCAGGAATACCGCAGCCATGAAGATGCGGATAACGACGGGTTCCCGAATTTTCTGGATACTGACAGCGATGGAGATGGTCTGCCGGATGGTACAGAGGGAACCGGAGACCCGGATAGCGATAGCAAGCCAAATTTTGTGGATACCGACAGCGATGGAGATGGCCTGCCGGATGCTACAGAGGGAACCGGAGACCCAGACGGTGACAGCCAGCCCAATTTTCTGGATACCGACAGTAACAATAACGGCATTCTGGACGGTACGGAAGGCACCGGGGATATCGATAGCGACAGCATCCCCAATTTCCGCGATCCTGATAATGATAACGATGGCATCCCAGACGCCATAGAAGGCACGGGTAATCCGGATGGTGATGGATTGCCCAATTATCTCGATCCGGATTCGGATGGTGATGGAATACCCGACAGCGTGGAAGGAACGGTCCAATCCGATGCAGACGGCATTCCCAATTTTCTAGACACGGATTCGGATGGCGACGGCATCCCCGATGCCACGGAAGGCACCGGCAACCCCGATGGGGATGGGTTGCCAAATTATGTAGATCCCGACTCGGATGGCGACGGCATCCCCGATGCCACAGAAGGCACGGGCAATCCGGATGGCGATAGTACGGCCAATTATCTCGATCTTGACTCAGACGGCGATGGCATCCCCGACGCCACGGAAGGCACCGGCAATCCCGATGGGGACAGTACGGCCAATTATCTCGATCTTGACTCAGATGGCGATGGCATCCCCGACGCCACAGAAGGCACCGGCAATCCCGATGGGGATAGCAGCCCCAATTATCTGGATCTTGACTCAGATGGCGATGGCATCCCCGACGCCACGGAAGGCGCCGGCAATCCCGATGGAGATAGCAGCCCCAATTATCTGGATCTTGACTCAGACGGCGATGGCATCCCCGACGCCACGGAAGGCACCGGCAATCCCGATGGGGATAGTACGGCCAATTATCTCGATCTTGACTCAGACGGCGACGGTATCCCCGACGCCACAGAAGGCACGGGGAATCCGGATGGAGATAGCAGCCCCAATTATCTCGATCTTGACTCAGACGGCGATGGCATCCCCGACGCCACAGAAGGCACCGGCAATCCCGATGGGGATAGTACGGCCAATTATCTCGATCTTGACTCAGACGGCGACGGTATCCCCGACGCCACGGAAGGCACCGGCAATCCGGATGGTGACAGCAGTCCCAATTATCTGGATACGGATTCGGATGGCGATGGCATCCTCGACGCCACGGAAGGCACCGGCAATCCGGATCTGGACAGCCTGCCGAATTATTTGGATACGGACTCGGATGGGGACGGTTTGCCGGATAGTGTTGAAGGCGCTGGCGACCGCGACACGGACAGCACGCCGAACTTCCTGGATCTGGATTCGGATGGAGACGGGATTCCGGATAGTATTGAGGGTGCGGGCAACCCCGATGGCGACGGGTACGCTAATTTTCTGGATCTAGACGCGGATGGAGACGGTATTCCTGACGCAACAGAAGGAAGCGGAGATCAGGATGGGGACGGTACGCGCAATTTTCTGGATCTGGATTCGGATGATGATGACATCAACGACTCAGTAGAAGGCGCGGGCAATCCGGACGGGGATGAACTGCCAAACTTTTTAGATGATGATTCGGACGGGGATGGGATTTCCGATCATGTAGAAGGCGTTATCGATACGGACCTTGACAGCACGCCGAATTATCTGGACACGGATTCAGATGGCGACGGCATCGATGATATCGAGGAAGGCACCGGAGATCCGGATGGAGACAGTATTCCGAATTACCTGGACAGCAGTTCGGATTTGGATGGAATCCCGGACGATGTGGAAGGCGGGGGCGATCTGGACGGAGACGGCGTCCCGAATTTCCTCGATCCGGATTCGGATGGGGATGGCATTGATGATATCGTCGAAGGAACCGGCGATTCAGATGGCGATGGGATTCCCAATTTCCTGGATGTGGACGCGGATGCCGATGGGGATGGGATCGGTGATGCGGCGGAGGGAACGGACGACCTTGATGGAGATGGAACTCCGAATTATTTAGATCTGGACTCGGATGATGACGATATTCCGGATGCCGTGGAAGGGACTGGCGATCCAGACGGTGACAGTATCCCAAACTATAAGGATGATGATTCGGATGGTGACGGAATCTCCGACAAAGTGGAAGGCGTTGTAAATTCGGATGGTGACAGCCTGCCAAACTACCTGGACCCGGATTCGGATGGCGATGGAATATCTGATCTGATAGAAGGCGCCGGACATGGTGATGGTGATGGAATTCCGAATTATCTTGATCCAGATTCGGACAATGACGGACTATCCGATGCGATAGAGGGATCGGGGAATCCGGATGGCGATGAACTGCCGAATTTCCTTGATTCAGATTCGGATGGGGATGGGATAAATGATTCCGTGGAAGGAACCGGGAATCCGGATAGCGACGCCTTGCCGAATTACCTGGATTTGGATTCGGATGGCGACGGAATAAATGATTCCGTGGAAGGAACCGGGAATCCGGATGGCGACGCGCTGCCGAATTACCTGGATTTGGATTCGGATGGCGACGGAATAAATGATTCCGTGGAAGGAACCGGAAATCCGGATGGCGACGCCTTGCCGAATTACCTGGATCTGGATTCGGATGGCGATGGGATAAACGATGCGGTGGAAGGGGTCACTGACACCGATGGTGACAGCACGCCGAATTATTTGGATACCGATTCAGATGATGACGATATCCCTGACGAGATTGAAGGAACGGGCAATCCCGATAGTGACGGCCTCCCCAATTATCTTGACCCGGATTCGGATGGGGATGGCATCGACGATGTTACGGAAGGCGCGGGCAATCCCGATGGCGATGCATACCCTAATTTCCTGGACGAAGATTCGGATGGCGACGGGGTACCGGATGCCGTGGAGGGTACGGGCGATGATGATGGGGACACAATCCCCAATTATCTGGATGTGGATTTGGATTCGGACGGGGACGGAATTGGGGATGCCGCGGAAGGCACGGATGATTTGGACGGCGACAGCATCCCTAATTATCTTGATCCCGATACGGACGGCGATGGCATCGATGACATTGTGGAAGGAACCGCGGATCCGGACAAGGATGGCCTTCCGAATTACAAGGATGACGATTCGGATGGGGATGGGATTGACGACAAGATCGAAGGAATTCAGGATCCCGATGCCGACAGTACGCCGAATTATCTGGATGACGATTCGGACGGGGATGGCATTTTGGATATCCTTGAGGGAGCGGAAGACGCCGATGGTGATAGTGTAGGGAATTACCTGGACGACGATTCAGATGATGACGGCATCAGCGATGCTGAAGAGGGGGTGGAGAATCCGGATGGCGACAGCCTTCCGAATTTTCTGGACCCGGATTCAGATGGCGATGGCATCGAGGACAGAGAGGAAGGAAACGGCGATCCAGACAACGACGATGTCCCGAATTATTTGGATCCGGACTCAGATGGGGATGGAATTGATGATGTCATTGAAGGCACGGAAAATCCTGACGGTGATGCCGCGCCCAATTACCTGGATACCGATTCGGACGGTGACGGCATTAATGACGTGGTTGAGGGTACGGGAAATCCCGATGGCGATAGTGTGCCAAACTACCTGGATCTTGATTCGGACGGGGATGGCATCGATGACAGTATCGAGCAGACAGGGGATCCCGATATCGATAGTTTTCCCAATTTTCTGGACTCCGACAGCGACGGGGATGGGATTGATGATGGCGTGGAAGGCGCGGGAAATCCCGATGGGGACAGCTTCCCGAATTTCCTGGATAGTGACAGTGATGGCGACGGCATAGACGACGTGATAGAAACAAATATTGATTCGGATGGTGATACTACGCCGGATTATCTGGATATCGATTCGGATGATGACGGCATTCCTGACGAAACAGAGGGAACGGACAACCCGGATTTGGACAGTCTTCCAAATTATCTGGACGACGATTCCGATGGGGATCAGTTGCTCGATATGTACGAAGGCGCCGGTGATCGAGACCTGGATACTATTCCAAATTTCTTGGATCCGGATTCGGACGGCGACGGACTCATGGATCATCCCCTGGCGATATCCATTCAACCTCAAGATGCCGCCGTGTATGAAAATGATCCTGTTATGTTTAGCATTACTGCCTCCGGCGGATATGGTTCATTAAGTTATACCTGGAAGAAAGACGATGTGCCGCTCGATGCACCGAATCTGCCGCAGTTAAACCTCCTTACCGCACTATACAGCGATGAAGGGGATTATTCGTGCAGCGTGTCCGACGGAGTGGTGATCGTGGATTCGGACGGGGCCGCGTTGACGGTACATGAACGGCCGGCCTCGGGATTTCATTCAGCGGACAGCAGTCAAAGCTGGACCATTTCATTGAGCGAACTGCTGCGGGTGATCCAATTTTTTAATTCAGATGCGTTTCATTGCGAGGAAGGCACGGAAGATGGATTTGCGCCCGGAGCGGGGGATCAGGGATGCGCGCCGCATGACAGCGATTATGTTCCGCAGGATTGGCGCATCAATCTGTCGGAACTGCTGCGCATCATTCAATTCTTCAATTCGGCGGGCAGTGCCTATCATGTGGAGGAAGGCACGGAAGACGGATTTGCACCGCAGGCAGCTTAGCCCTGATATCTCATCATTCGTCTTGTATGTTTTTCATTGCGAGGCGTGCCCGCCGCAGGAGGGAGCGCCAGGCCGGAGAAATTCGGCTTTCGTGCGATTTTTACTTGCTAGATTCGGGAGACCTGACCTGAAATGCGAAGAGCTTGCCTCGGTGTAAAATGAAGCGAAGCGATAGTGGCCGGCCTTTCTCAGCATCGCCAATACTCATAAACGTTTTGTCTGTTTGCCATACGACGCGATACCGCAGCGGATCTACCGGAAGAAGCCGGCATTGTTCACGGCTAAATCCGGCGAGAACGCTTCCATTCGCCTCCAGCAATTCCACCCGCAGGTCTCCGTCGGCGACATCGGCGTTTACAATCAAATCGGTTCCCTCGAAGGTAAGCGGGAGGGTTTGGAGTATGCCCGGTATATCGGCCTTTTCCGCTTGGAGGGCAACAAAACGGCCGGCGGGCAGGGTAGCCAGGCCAATGGCCATTTTCCCGAATCCTTCTCCGTGACGAGAGGCCGCGCCCGTGTAATAAAGGTAAACAGAGTCGTCCTTGACAAACATGGTGGTCCCCGGAAAGACGCGCGCGCCGTCCCATGCGCCAGGCGTGGCTTTCAGGAATACTTGCCGGTCCGCCACGCGCTGCCACGTGCGGCCGTCGCGGCTCACGACAAGTTGTGTATCTTGATCGCCGAGACTGTTGTTCCTGGGGGTCTGGTCGAGGTGAAGCAGCCACAGGATGCCGATAAGTACATCGCCATAAGCGGTCACGGAGATTCCGTAGGGTTGCACCCAGGGATAGCCGTCCTCTTTGTCCGTTGCGAAAATCGTTTCCTTTTTCGTCCAGGTATCGAAATCCCGGCTGACCGAAAGCCCGACGCCGCGCATAACGCCGGGCCATTCCGGGTCGGCTATTTGCGCGCGGACATACGCCAGATACTCGTCTTTCCAGCGGACAACGCACGAACCGGTGTCATTTTTACCGACTGCCGGGCGCCAGTCACGCGTTTCCCAATGGACGCCGTCAGGCGAGACTCCGAACAGGGCGCCGCCAACCCCTTTGTAGCGGCGATTCGGATCGGGGTCTGCTGGTTCCGGCAACACACAGAAGCCGTGGGTGCCTTCAATGACAATATTGTGCTGTGAATGGGTCCCAAACGGCTTCGTTCCCACCGAGGGCTTGGTCCAGCGAAGGCCGTCGGGCGATTCGGCGTAGCACGTGAAGTATTCCGCCGTCCTCGGATGCTGCGGATTGTCGGGAATGCCGTCTTTTTGCTCGCTGCCGAGATACCAGCACCGGAAAAGGTTTCGGTCCGGTTCATACAGCACGGTTCCATAGATCTCGATGACACGGGCTTCCCATGGCTGATCCTGCACGATGACCGGATTGGCCGGGTCTTTCGCCGGTTGCTCCATCGTACGCCGCAGGTGGGTCATGGATTGGACAAGATAGTCGTCCAAAAACAACTGGGGATGATCGGAAATGGCAATCGGCGGCGTCTGCGCCATGGCCGGAGCTCCGCTCCACAAGGTGGTGAGCACAACGAGGCAACAGGCAATATCCATGGCGCGATGCGTCATGATCATTCGCTTTCCCTGGGTTTCCCTGGTGCGTTCATTCCTTCTTTGCAGCACTTTTGTTACCATAAGACTCAGCATACCATAGGCCGATTCGCAGGAGATAGACATGATCAGACTGATAACATCCTTTATAGCGGCGGCGATGGCGATCACGGCGGAGTCACAGGCGGCGTCCATCGAGTCGTTTCGGCTGGCGGGAGAATACTCGCTCGATGGTTTTGGGGGAATTCCCTTTCCCTGCGACCTCGACAATGACGGACACGCCGACGTGGTCTGGCTGCAAAGTCCGGGCATGTTCTATTCGAAGGTGTTTGATACGCCCCCGTATACGGGCCGTTTCAGTGAGGAGGAACGCAATCATTTCTGTCTTACGGCCACGGATGCATCGGGCAAGGTGCGCTGGCGGGTGGGAGAACCATGGGGCGGCAATCAGCCCTTCGTGTCTCACTCGGCGGAACGCGCCTTGGATATGGCGGACATAGACGGGGACGGCGCTGTGGAAATTGTCTGTGTCCGGCGCGACGAAATCATTATCATCGACGGCAAAAGCGGCGAGGTGGAGAAAGCCGTCAAAGCGCCCGCGGACAATCCGCAGATCGTGCGTATCGGCCGCAGCGGCCCCGCGGCAATGAATTGGATCATTCTCGTGAAGAATGCGGAACGCTCCTACCCACCTCACGAATACGCCAACCCGGCCTGGTTTTACACGAGCGACTTAAACCTGCTTAAGACATCCGACTACCTGGGCGCGGGTCATACGCCCCTTGTTTCCGATATGGATGGCGACGGGTTCGACGAGTACATTATCGGGTTTAATCTTGTCGACCATACGTTGGAGACGGTATGGCGGTTTCAACCGGTGGAGGAAAACCTGTGGGACGCCGGCGAAATGCACGCCGACGATATCGTCGTAGGTGACCTCGGAGGGAAACGATACGTCATCGTAGCGGCAAGTGACACCGCGTATGTTCTTGATGCAACGGACGGGCATCTCGTATGGAAACGCACACTGACGCATCCTCAGCACTGCCAAATCGGTCACTTTCACCCGGATTTGGAGGGAACGCAGGTCTTCATTCACAACAAGCGGGCCGAACTGCAGTTGTTCGACCCTCAGGGAACAGAACTCTGGACCATAATGCCGCCCAAGAATTTTCCGCTTGGTGCGGCCGCGCCTTGCCGGCGGCAGGGTTTTCACGTGTTCAATCCGACCACGGTGCTTGAGGGCATGGGGCCGGAAGGCACGGATCTGCTGATCTTCACCGATGGCGGCTGGCCGTATGTCATCAATGGGCGCGGGGAACGCTGTCTCGAGTTTCCCCATACGCCGAACATAGCGCAGGATTGGGGCGAGGCGCCAGGCCGTCCGGATGACTACGGGTATGGCTACTATGCCCGTGTCGCGGATTTTGACGGAGACGGCGCAGTGGAGGTTCTAATCAATGATCGCCGATTTGCCTGGTTGTATGAGACAACACCGGCATCCCATCCGTCCACCCCGCCGCGTTCAGATGCGCGTGTATTGCATGTTGATTTTGAAGGATACGTGGACGGCCTGGTGGGTGTCCTCGATGCCGGCGTGCGCTGGCTCGGCGATCCGTTCACAAACATCAAGCAGAATAAAACTGAGATCGAAAACGACCCAGTGCGCGCCTATGCCGGACGGCGCTGTGCGCATGTACTCACGGATCAGCCCGAGCAACGGGGCCGGATTGTTCTGCAGCGGCGGTTTGACGCATCCGAGGTATCTGACGAGGCCGTTGAATTTGTCTTTCGTCCGGCGCTCGAAAATGGGGCCGACTTGCATGATTTTGTCGTATGGTCAGGCTTGGGATATCGATCGGGCCGTGCCGGGGTGACGCTCTACGCCAACGGCAGCGCGGCCGATGGCACGTACTCACTCGACATTGAGGCAGGTGGGAAAGAATCGTCTGCACGGATCGAAAATGTGGTGAAAGACCTCTGGCAATCGGAATGGAACCGATTCCTCCTCGCAAGGAACCGGGAACAGAAAACGGTGGATCTGTGGATAGGTCCTCCGGATCATGAACGTTGGATCGGGTGTTACGAGGACTTGAACCCCGGAAACACCATTGGACGCGCCGAGTTCGGGGATCTATCAAAGGAACAGTGTGTTGGCTCTGGCTATTGGGACGACATCCGGATCGGGCGGGTGCTGGAACACGGCGGGGCGCCGGCCTCGCCTGAGATAACGCCGGACATGCGCAACAATATCCCTGTGATTACATATCCATTGCCGGTGGGAAAGGAAAAACAGCTCTTTTTGGACGATATTGCGGTGGAGACGATGGAAGGGCTTCAGCGGACCTTCCACACGCCCACTAAGCGCCCGGAGAATCCGATATTGATCCCGAAGGAGCCTTGGGAGAAAAACGGAAGGTTCTTCGTTCCGTTCGATGTTCTCCCTGAGGGTACGGAAGGCAAGCTGCGCGTTTGGTATGGATGCTATCGCAAATCTGAAAACAAGCTGACCTTCACGTGTGTTGCGGATTCGCCGGACGGCCTGAAATGGGAGCGGCTCAACCTCGGTCTTTTCGATTTCGAGGGGTCGCGGGAAAACAATATCGTATGGCAGGGCCGGGGTGTGAAACCGAATTTCGATCCACGCGATCCGGATCCCTCCCGACGGTACAAGGGCATGACGCGCGTGAATGGGTTCACGCCGCTGTTCTCGCCGGATGGAATCTACTGGACGATGGCGGATGCGCCCGCCATTGAACAGGCCTATGATGCCTCCACGGTACACTGGGAGCCCATCGGGGGGAAATGGATAGCCTCATGCAAGATCTTCAAAGATGGAAAACGCGCCCGCGGTTATGCGGAAAGCCGCGATTACCTGAACTGGAGCGACACGTATCCCATGTTGTACGCGGACGAGAACGACGCGCCGCAGGACGAACTCTATGCAATGCGAATCTTCCGGTACGAAGGCCTGTACCTCGGCCTCTTAAAGGTGTATCACGTTGCCACGGACCGCTGCGACATCCAGTTGGCCGTCAGCCGTAACAGCCAATCCTGGGAAAGACCGTATCGAACCGCTTTTCTCGCTAATTCGGCAGAGCCGGGAAGCTACGACTACGGCAACCTTGATGAAGCCGGCGATCCGATTCGAATGGGAAACGCGTTGTGGTTTTTCTATGCGGGACGAAGCATTCTTCACCAGCAGCAGTCGCCGGATACCAACGGCTCCCTCTGTGCAACCACATTGCGGCTCGACGGCTTTGTCTCGTTGGATGCACGGGGACAGGAAGGCGGCGTACTGACCACCAAGCCCCTAAGCCTTGAAGGCGAAACGCTTTTTATCAACGCCAATGCGGCGGATGGCCGCATCTGCGTTGAGATTATTGACGAGCACGGGGCTATTGTGGAGCCATTTTCACTGGATAACAGCATTGCGGTGAAGGAAGACGGCATCCGTCTTCCCCTTCACTGGGGCGGAGACGCGCGTATCGGAAATCTGAAAGGCAAAGCCATCAGAATCCGCTTCCACGTATTGAATGGCGATCTCTACGCGTTTTGGACCGAATGAGGCTCGAAGCGCAAAGGATCCGGATCATTTATTCCGGAATCACCCGTCCGCAATAAAACGGCTGGCCCAGCGCCGCCGATGGAGAAAAGCAAATCAACGTTGGGCCGGCCAAAGCTCATCACAAGCACGCCATTTTTCATCAAGAGCAGGTGGGGGTCGACACCGTGGTCCGCATAGAACCATTCCAGTTGGGATACAACCCTTATCGGGCCGTTTCCTCTCCCAGCAACCAAGCACTCACCGGCAACCATCGGATCTCCGGCGGCAGTGGTTCGCGTGGCGGCACTGCATCAAATGTAAGCAGAAGGGGAATGGCTTCTGGATGTTCAGCGCTTGCAGCGAGCAGTGCGCGCACTTCGCGCTCCCACGTGCCCGGATTATCAAGCTCCGCGCTTACCTGGATTAGATAGCGTTCCCCCTGCGGTCCGGCCGTAAAGAAGTCCACTTCATACCCTTGAGCAGTGCGCAGGTAATCGGTTTCATGCCCGCGCCGTTCCAGTTCAAGCAGGACGGTGGTTTCGAGTGCGCTTCCAAGGTTTAGGCGTCCCGTACGTTCATACAGCGGGATGAGGGCCGGATCCACGGGATAGGCTTTCCGGGGATTCACCATCCGCTGGCGTTCCGAAGCCGTGTGCAATGAAACCGTCCGGACCAGGAACGCATCTTCCAGATACGCCAGGTATTCGTGCAGCGTGTTTTTGCCTATCGGCATGCCTTGAGACTTCAGCGCGGCATAAAACTTCTGGACGCTGAAAAAGGATGCAGGATTGCCCAGGAGGTGACGTTGCATCCAACGCAGTGCAGCCGGGTTGGTGACGCCATGCCGTTCGATAACATCGCGAAGCGTAGCAATGTCCACATACGTGCGCAGCAGCGTGGTTCGATCTCGCAGAGGCAATCCCTGGGCTTCTGGAAAGCCCCCTTCCTCAAGATAATCGCGGAAATGTTTCTCAATGGCAGAACGGCCGGCTTTAGCCAATCTTTTCCAGGACGTTTTCGGTTCCGCGCCACGATGCCGTAGGAATTCCAGGAAACTGAAGGGATGAACAAGTACTTCGATCCCTCTGCCACGCATACTGGTCGCCACTTCCCGGCTCAGCAAACGGGCTGACGATCCTGAAAGAAACAACTCGATCTGTTCCGTATCCATGAGGCGCCGGGCGAATTTCTCCCAGCCGGGCGCGGCTTGGATTTCGTCTAGAAACAATGTAACTGGCTTTCGGTCACGCCGTTCCGGATAAAGCGTGAAGTACTCCTCGACAATCCACTGCAGATCGGCCGTCTTTACCTCCGCGAGGCGTTCGTCCTCAAAGCTGAAATAGAGCAAGGCCTCACGAGGCATACCTGCGGCAAAACGCTCCGCCAGACATTGCCACAGAAACGTGGTTTTGCCGCTGCGGCGCATCCCGATCACTACCCGCGCTTTGCCCTTGATGCTTGGCACATGCACGTCCCTGCGCGTGTACGCCGGAATGGGCGCGGCCAATGCATCCACAATCTTTTGCCGGATGACCGTCCTTATTTGTCCTTCTTGTAAAGCCATATATATCCTAATTTATCTTTCTGAAAAAGATAATATCATTTCAAAGGAAAAATGTCAAGACAATACGCCCATCCTGCGCTTCACTTCTCCCACGCCTGCGGAGCAACCCAACCTGATGGCTTATTACCGCCTGCCCGCACCATTGTTATTTCACCGTTTCAACCTCGAATACATGCAGGGTTGATGTGTTGTCTTCGGGAATGAAAAAGAACCGCACTCCATTGTTCATGGATTCAACGTAGAATGGATTCTGCGTCCAGACGGGCATGGCGGGTGGCCGTACCGGCACGGGTACTTGATGTTGCGCACAAAGTTCCTCCACATGCACGAGGTCTATCCCTCCAAGACGTAGAGAGGGAAACCGGTCTCCCTGCTGACTGTAGGTTTGGAACCCGCTGCACAAGAGATAAAGCGTTCCGGGAATCCGTTGCATGTCCTGGTAATCGATATAGTGGTTGCCGTTCGGTTTCATAACCGGATGTTCCGGGTTGGGCGCCGTCCATTTTCCCTCCTGCAGCGCGGTTTCCCATCTGTAGAAACGGCGCGACCCCCAACTCACGGCAACGAGCAGATTCTTGTCCGGAAAGTGGGATACTGCTCCAAGGTGGTCGTGAAAGCGGAATACTTCCCGGCGTTGCAGGGTATCCGGATCGACGGTATACACGATGGAGAGGCTGTCGGGACGATAGGCGGCTACGGAGACCCAGATTTTTGTGCCGTCGTAATCGATGCCACCCGGATGATACATCTCCCCCTCGCCCAGGGTTATTTCACGCAGCAGATTCCCTTCCCGGTCCATTTCAAACAGATGCCCTATCCCCTGACCGGCGGCACGGTCGACAACCTCAACGGAAGAGAGAAAGAAGCGGTCCCCTACTGCGGTCAGGCCTTGGGGATGAAACGTGCGAAAGCCGATCTTCACCGTCTCGGCAGGTTTCCAGGCTGTTGTTTTGTCTACCTGACGAAACGTATTTTCCAGGGTTATATCCCCATTCGCCGATGCTGCAGCCATTATGACTATCAGCAGGACCATTCTGTACGTGGCAATGCTCATACGTTGTTTCTCCCAATCATCAGCCCAAAGGCAATCGCATTTCAACATCAGACCACTTTAAAGGAGAATTTGATTCCTCTTTAAACGGCACGCTAGTGTGTGGGCATGTGGCAGCTCAGCGGTGCAATAGTGGAATTCATCCGTTCGGGGGGTGGCACCCTCACGGCCGCCATGGCCGAACATGCAGGTCTCGATGCGTTCGTCAAGTTTGCCGTGGCGCTGGTGCTTTCGGGCGCGGTGGGGTATGAACGTCAGCGGCGGGGCGAGGCGGCAGGGCTGCGCACCCATATTCTGGTGTGTCTGGGGTCTACGTTGTTGATGCTTGTCTCGAACTATCTTGCGCTCGAATGGATGACAAACCATGCGCAGGTCTGGCTGGACCGGGGGCGGATTGCGGCGGGGATTATTACCGGCGTGGGATTTCTTGGCGCGGGCGCCATCCTCCACTATGGGCGGGAACAACATGGTCTCACCACCGCCGCCATGCTATGGTTCGTGGCCACGCTGGGCGTCGCCATCGGCCTGGGCTATTTCACCATTTCCGTGCTCGCCACCCTGTTTGCGCTCCTTGTGGTGATCGAATTGGGGCGTCTTGAAAAATTCATGCCCTCCCGGGGATATTTCCTGCTGGAAATGCGTGTGGACCGGAATGAGGCGGATATCGATGTCATTCAAACCGCGATTGAAAAAATGGGGGTATTGCGCGTTCGCGCCGCGCGCATTCAGTGTTCCTGCCAGGAAGACACCGTACACCTCACGTTCCGGATCGAATCGAAACGGGCCCATGATTTTGCATGGCTTGCCCGGCAACTGCACACCACCTTTTCCGCCGCCAAAGCGCTCACCTTCGAGCGGCACAATTAACCGTTTTCAAAACTGTGCGATCCACTCTGTTGGGCCGCCGACTTTAGTTTGGAAAGAAAGTGTGAGGACGTTTCCTTGGCGGGCGGCGATTACGGGGCAAGACGAAACCGTTGCACTCTTGAAGTCGAACGGGGCCGGGACCAGGATGCTTAAGGTGTATTGGTTGTCCGGAACGGCGTCAACTGTTCCGCACAGTTGCATCGTATTGGGATTCCATTCGAGTTTTTTGTGGTCCATGGCGCCCTGGGTGTAATGCCGGTCGGAAGCGATGAGCATGGGGTGATCCTCGAAGGGACGCAATCCCAGAAGACATACGCCGCCCTGGGGAGGCTGGACGGTCAACAGTCCTTTGGCGGTGCCGTAGTATTGTCCTTTCCAAAAATCATACACGGTGTAAAAAGCATCCTCTTTCAGACCGAGCGCATTGAACGATACGCTTACCGTACGCACCGCGTTTTCGTCCCAATTGAAGACACCGACGATGTGCCATTCGCCTGCGGGCGAGTTGAAGGGCAGATACCAGATGCGCGGAGAATCATCCTGAAACAAATCGACCGGCGTGGCGGGCCGTTGCGGCGAGGGCATCAGTTTTTTCAGCACATTCAGTTCATTGTCATTCAATTCGCTGAAAGGCTCGCCGATTTTCACCGTGCCGCCAAGCAGGGCCTGTCCCGTGAGCCATGCCACGCTCTGATCCCACGTGAGCGCAGGCTTGTCTTTCACATTCCACCGCTCATAGCTCGAAGGATGCCCGAAAAATGCGCAATCGGCATCGGGAAGGTAGAGATGCGGGGTCATATAGAAGCGGCGGATGGCGCTGGTCAACGTTTCCACCGCCCCCCACGGCTGCTGCATGTTTCCACTGCGCCAAACCGGCTGACAATCTCTTCCGATGCGAATTCCCTCCGCATGCAGTGCATTTACCGGCTGGGGCGTCATGGTCATGATGAATTTTTCCTCGCCAAAGCCTTCCCGCAGCGTTTTCATGGCGAGATGCATCGCATCGATTTTCGTTGCGCTGGAATCCGCGAAATGGTCCGCAAGCAACACATGATACACAAAATCCGCTTCCATCAGGGCGTCAAATCCCCATTCCTGTCCAATCTTCTTGCCCAATTTCCGGACATAGTCGCGGGCTGCGGGCACGGTGCTATCCAAAATGAGTTTATTTGATCCCATGACCATGCTCCCGATCGCATTGGGCGCTACAAACCAATCCGGATGTTCTGTTGCCAGCGGACTGTCCTTTGTCACGGTGAAGGGATCAATCCAGATGCCTGCGGTCATGCCGCGCGCATGAATTTCATCCGCCATCCATTTCATACCATGGGGGAATTTCTCCAGGTTCGGTTCCCACTCCCCCAGGCCTTTCTCCCATCCCGCATCAATCGCAAAATGCGTCCATCCATACCGCTTAAGATTTTTATCAACAACGTCCAATTCCTTCATAAGCGCGGGTTCGGAAATATCCGTGTGATAGCGCGTGCTCCAAGAATCCCATCCGCTTGGGACAAAGGGCCGTTCATCCCGAATTCCGTTGACCACCGCCATCGCTTTTCCAAAACGGTTCATGGCAAAGAACGGATCATCCTCGGCAAGGGCCAGGTATAAAAGTTCCGACTCCAGCGTTTCCCCCGGATTGACCGTCACCGGCGGATCATACACGCATTCGGCGCGAAAGAAATTGAATGTGGAGTCCGATGCTTTCCCGGTGCGCTCCATCCGTATCTGGGTATAGGCGCGGCGGTTTGTTAAAAATCCGGCGACCACCATTTGCCCCGGCGCTGCGTTATAGGCCGTCAGATTCCACTGACTCACAGATTTTTCCCGCACCACTTCCGCATAGTCGTTAAACGTACTGAACAACCGCCCATTCTCTAGAATTTGCGTCTGGGCCGCCCCCGGACCTACATACACCGATCCCCAGTTGGTTTCGCCAACACTCCACGGAATCAGTTTCGCCACCCGGACCGGCTTGCGTGTGTGGTTGATATACATTAATTGCACCGTAATAAACGGCTTCGAGGGATAGGTTCGCACGTACCAGTAGAAATTTTTTTTCGAAAACGACAGCCCCTGCCCCTTGCCCAGCCGATCATTCACCTCAATTCTCGCCTCAAAACGGGGATCCACGATCAGTTTTCGCATTTTTTTCTCTCCGGCAAATTCCACCAGAGGCGTTGCATTATTGATAAGTTTCTGCCCCAATACGGACCGGATGTCGAGTTCGCCATTCCGCTGTACAATTATCTCAAGTTGGTCTGTGCTTACGGTCCTGTATTCCTTCCCGGGGCGTAGTTTCGGCCAGTCCACGGCGCACGCGCAAGCAGACACAAAACAACAAATAAAGACGAATATAATCGCATTTGGAAACAAACCGTGCTTGGGTGATGGGGTATAGGCTGTGATCTGATTCAAGGTGTGTGTCCTTTCTAACCAGTTTACGGGCGATAGTCCTACTTCCTGAATACGGTTTATTAAGGAATCCGTTCCATAATCAGCCCCATATTGTTGGGGTTGGCGCCGTATAAAAGTCAACTCTTTACAAGGGGTCTGCGTTATCCAGAATACCAAAAGGGCCTGCGTCAGGTTTTGGGGTTTTCAAGCGGTGCGTTGTTCCCAGAACTCCTCGAATCGGTTTGACTGGATGACGCAACGCAGTGCGGCAATGGCGTTTGCGCCGCGCACGGTCCATTCCATCCCGGAATCTTTCAT
>JAKQOG010000228.1 GCA_029565395.1 Candidatus Hydrogenedentota bacterium
GAGGTAACGCTGCCAATGTCGGTGGCGAGGCCAAGGGTGTTTTCCAGGTTCATGGAGGCCGCGTCGGAAGGGGAGAGATCGTGGGCGATGATGATGCTGGGGGTGGCCAGTTCGTGCAGGTTGGGGCGTTCTGCATCCATGAGGTAATGGAGGACGCGTCCGGTGACGTCGATGAGGTCCGCGGTGCGTTCGTGAAATCGGGGGTCTTTTGCGGATTCGAGGACTTTTTGGTAGCGTTGGGTAAGATCGTTCAGGATATATTCGGCATTAATGTGTTCGGCCTGGATACGCTGGGTGATCTCTTCGCGGATGGCAACATCGTCGAGGAGCATCAGATGGGCGTTGAAGATGCTGGCGTGGGTTTTCCCCAGGTGTTTGGCCGTTTGAGAGTATAAAAGGGTCAGATCATTCCGTGTGGCTTCTATGGCGCGGTCCACGCGTTCCAGTTCAGCCTTGGTGTCGTCAATGGCAAACTTTGGGACATCGTGGCGGCGGGTATCGAAAAGGAGGGCAGGCCCGATTGCGATACCCGGAGAGACGCCGATGCCTCGGAAAGTTTGCTCCATTATTCTTCCCCGAATTTGGATGTGAAAAGGTCATCAATGGCTCGTATGGCGGCTTCGGCATCCGGCCCGCTGCATGAAATCTTCAGCCGACTGCCCTTGGTGGCCGCGAGGGTCAGGAGGCCCATAATGCTTTTTGCATTTACCCGGTTTCCATTGAAGGTAATGAATACGTCGCTTTCAAAGCGCAAAACGCACTGCACGATAGCCGCGGCAGGCCGCGCATGCACGCCCAGGCTGTTGACTACTTGGATATCTTTCGTAATGTCCGGCATACTTCACCATATGTTATGCAGACCCGGTCAGCGGCCTGCCGTATTGACAATTTCGACACGAATACCGCAGGAAAAACAGCGTCCCGCGAGCGGCCAGGAGGGCATGATTACGCTGCCCTGATAGACGCGTTCCTGTCCTGCTTCGGATTGGCTTACCGTCTCGATGGCGAATCGGAAGACACGCGCGGGGACGGAAAAACGCATACCATATTCGAATTTCTGCCAATCGTCTCGCAAAGCGATGTGGGACAAGGCGTCTTCGCATCCGGATTCGCCCAATTTGGCGCCTTTCATATCGCGGTCCTCGGATCTGTAGTAGCGGTCGAAGGCGGTTCCCGTGAGCAGATTCACGCTGAATTCCACGCCCAACAGGAGGTTTTCGGGGAATGCGGACTCCGTCTCAATATCATACCGGATTTCAAAGTAAGATGCATCCGGGAGGAGTGTGATGGTTTTGCGAAGGCGTACAGCCTGCCCTTCAAGTTGACTGTGGCGGGATAGGATGAGGGCGTGGTTGTTGATTTCCATTGCATAATTTGCGGTTGGAAATCCGCCGAGATCGAGGGGTTCTCCTTTCCAAAGGGATTCTTGGGAAATATCCCGGGGCAGGAAGTGATCGCGGAGGGAAACGCGCCGGAAAGGATCGTATATGAGGAGGTTTTCGAGGCCGGCTTCTTTTGCGCGTACGATCTCGTGAATGCTGGCATCGCCGGTTTCCTGGTCGCCTACTTGCACCTTTCCGGATTTCAGGGCGTCGTGATAGGGTTCTTCGCGGCGGGTGAGGGTGTTGGCGAAGTTAAAGGGTTTGGGCTTGTAATCGAGTTCGAAGAGGGTTCCGCCGTCCGTGGGGCTGAAAAAGAGGGCCAGTGTGTTATTTTCGAGGATGGCTTCAAGATTCCCGTCTCCGTCAAAGTCTGTCTTCTCACTGTTAATCCAATAGGTGTTTGAATGTTCGATGGCATCAAGGCGTGAGTCGGCGGCAATGAGGTGTTC
This sequence comes from Candidatus Hydrogenedentota bacterium, assembly GCA_029565395.1. Lineage (GTDB taxonomy): Bacteria > Hydrogenedentota > Hydrogenedentia > Hydrogenedentales > CAILVY01 > CAILVY01. The sequence goes on from JAKQOG010000228.1 coordinate 1,832, forward strand.
GTATACGGCGGTGCGGAGGTGGTTGAGGTACAGGCCTCCGAAGACGCCATGCCAGTATGCGCAGTTGCATTGGGCTTGATGGAGCAGTTTCTCGGCCTCTTCGAGGGCGGGGCTTGGGCCGAGTTCGGTTTGGAGGCGGAAGAGGCGGTTGCTGACGCGCATCATGCGTTTTTGGAGGTTGTTGGATTCGGCGTATTTGGCGAGGAAGCCGCGCCAGAATCCTCCGCGCAAAAAGACGCCATAGCGGCGTTGTTTCTCGGGATCGTGTTTTAATTCTTCCTGAATATCGTACAGGCGGCGTTGCATGGGAGTGGGGAGGACCCAGGCCATCATTTCCTGATAGGAGGCGCAGGTGAGGTAGGTTCGCCCGAGGGCTTTGGCTTTGGCGAGGTAATCGGAGTAGGTGAGGGAATGGATCCACTCCTGATTGTCGGTGAGGGCTTGGAAAAATTCTTCGAGCCAGCCTTCTTCATAAACGCTGTGATAGGTGCCGGGCCAAATGCCGAATTTTTCGCCGTCATCATGGATGAGTGCGCATGCCATGCCGTCTTCCGTGGCGTGTTCGCGGAGGAATTCGATGCTTTCATGCACCTGATGAAAAGGGATAAGATAGCGGAGGCGCTCGAGGATGGGGAAGACTTTAATGCTAAGCCCCTCGTCTTCGGTCATGTAATAACCGAACAGGTCCTGCGGGGAAAGGCCTGAGCAGAGAAAGTGCGTGTCATCGAGGGCGGTGTATTCGACGCCTGCTTTGGCGAGGATGCGCGCCATTTGGGGTTCCCAGACGCGTTCCGTGAGCCACATGCCTTTTGGGCGCACGCCGAAGTGTTGTTCGCAGAACCGCTGCATGCGCTGGATTTGCGCGATGGCGTCGCGTTCGGGGATGGCGCAGAGGAGGGGTTCGTAATAGCCGCCGCCCATGATCTCGATCTGTCCGGATCGTACAAGGCCTGCGAGGCGTTCGATGTAGGCGTATCGGCGGGTGGCGAACCAATCCCAGAGGGGGCCGGTGAAATGCAGCGTGACGCGGACGGCGGGGAATCGTTCGAGGACATCAATGAAAGGGACATAGGCTTTGTCGTACGCTTTTTCAAAGACGAAGTCGAAGTTTCCTACGGGTTGGTGAGAGTGACAGCCGAAGATGAGATTAATGTGTTTCATGCATTATGGTTCCTTGCCGTTCGTGAAAAAAATACACTGAAGGCGCATTAACCCTGCCGTCCCTCCCGCATTACGTTCATAAGACGCTCGTTCAACATTTTTGCCGTATTCAATCCCAGTTCTTTGAGGCGATGGTTCAGGGCGGCCACTTCGACGATAATGGCGATGTTGCGGCCCGGCCGCACGGGGATGCGCAAGTAGGGAACTTTTACGCCGAGAATTTCCACGAATTCCTCCATCAGTCCGGTGCGATCGTAATGAGCGTCTTTGCGCCATTCTTCGAGTTCGACGACGAGCCCGATGCGTTTGGTGTTGCGGACGTGTCCGACGCCATAGACGGATTTGATGTCCACGATGCCCACGCCGCGGATTTCCATGTGGTGTTCGATGATGGAATTGTATTCGGCATAGAGACGGTCGCTGCGGACGCATTTGATGGAGACGATATCGTCGGCGACGAGCCTGTGGCCGCGTTCGACGAGTTCCAGGGCGGTTTCGCTTTTTCCGATGCCGGGATTTCCGGTGATGAGGCATCCGACGCCGTAGCAGTCGACGGCGGTGCCGTGAATGACGGTCTCGGGGGAGAATTCTTCGTTAAGGAAAAGAATGACGCGTGTAATGACTTCATCGGTGCTGAAGGAAGAACGGAGGACGGGGACGCCGCTTCGGTTGCACAGGTCGAGGAAGATATTTTGCGGGGTGAGCCGTCTGGAGAGCACGAAGGCCGGGATTTCGAAGGAAAACATATTGGCCAGGCGTTTCATGAGCTGGGCGGCGGTGAGGCGTTCCATGAAGTGGATTTCGGTGTTGCCGAGCACCTGGATGCGGTCATTGGCGAAGTATTCGAGATATCCGCTGAGCGCGAGCCCCGGACGGTTAATGTCGGGGGTATAGACGGGCCGCCCGATGCCTTGAAATCCTCCGAGCACTTCAAGGTCGAGTTCTGCGGTCATTTGATCCAGCAGCCGGGCTACTGCGATGGATTTTTTCCGGTTTACCGGCAAATCGTGCGTATCCATGCTCGCCCCTGGTTCGTTGTGGCGGCCCGCATCCCGGAGGCGGGTGCGGAACTCCAACGGTTAAAATTCCGGTTCTATCAGTCCATAGGTGCTGTCGGTACGGGCGTACAGCACGTTGACTTGCGATGTATCGGCATTTAGGAACACCAGGAAAGGGTCTTCCACCAGTTCCAGTTGCATCACGGCCTCATCGACATTCATGGGTTTCATGGGGAGTTTTTCACGCTGTACGACGCGGTGGATTTGCGTGGAAGCAGTGGTTTCGCCGTGGCCGTTATCATTTTCCTCGTCCATGGAGATGATAGCGTGGTCGTAGGTCTTTGCATCGCGAACCCGGCGAGGCTGGTGGCGGTTGATCCGATCCTTGAATTTCCGGATTTGCTTTTCGAGCTTTTCCATGACGGCATCCACGGAGGCATACATGTCCATGGAGGCTTCACGGCTGTGGATCCGGATTCCGTTGGCGTGCAGATTAACTTCAGCAATATGCCGGTGTTTTTCGACGGTCAACACAATATCCGCGTCGATGACCTTGTCGAAATGCATTTCGATTTTCCGCAAGCCATTTTCGATATAGGCGCGCAAGGCATCGGTTAAATCCATGTGACGTCCAGTAATGGCGGTATTCATACGGTCCAACTCCTTCATCGCAATAACGTAATGATGGTAATGATATCATTGACATTGGGAATGAGTCAAAAAAGGTAATTTTTTCATTGTATTATCTCCTCTCTAAGGTGCTATCGCACAATGTCTTAGAGTGGTCATGCGCAAAACAATGGGCTGGGTAATCCAAACGGATATCAGAGCATATTCCATCCCCTGTCCTTGCCATGCGCGCTTCCATCCCCGGGTGCAGCTCTATGCAACGGACATTTTCTACCCAAAATGCATTCCCCCCCTGTTTTGGGGGGGCGTAAGGGCCTGCGTCAGGTTTTGGGGTTTTCAAGCGGTGCGTTGTTCCCAGAACTCCTCGAATCGGTTTGACTGGATGACGCAACGCAGTGCGGCAATGGCGTTTGCGCCGCGCACGGTCCATTCCATCCCGGAATCTTTCAT
>JAKQOG010000234.1 GCA_029565395.1 Candidatus Hydrogenedentota bacterium
GATAATAGAGCCTATCTCCAGGTAGGCTTTTTTTGGTGACGATACAAATCTGTCCCACCTGGAGATGTGACCTACTATGTTGACAAGCGCGGATAATAGAGCCTATCTCCAGGTAGGCTTCTTTTTGGGTGACGATACAAATCTGTCCCACCTGGAGATGTGACCTACTATGTTGACAAGCGCGGATAGTAGAGCCTATCTCCAGGTAGGCGATCTTTAAATGATTCCTGCCACCCCTTCCGAGGTAAGGCTTCTGGGCTTTACCGTGGGTATCGCTTCGCTCAACCCACGGCTTTCTGTGACCTCTATTGGGGTGAGTACGGATTTGTTTTTCCACGTGTGCCGGTGACGCGCAACCACGGCTACGTTTTGTTACTCCTATCGGGGTGTGTATTTGTTTGCTTTTCGAATGTGCAATCGGGGTGTTGTTTTTCGCCGAACAGAGTTCGGCGTTACCAAACAGAACATGGGAAAATATTTCCCAACCATTTTTTCGTGTGGTTCGTGTATTTCGTAGTAAAGCTTAGAATGTCCTAGTCTATTTCCCATTGTCTGTAAGTGGATCTGTTGCGCCTTCCAGGACAAATCGTGCGAAGCCCCAGGCGGCGTGGTCGCAAACGTAACCGTCGCCGCCGTTGAGGACGCGTAAGGTCACCTGTTTCGCGCCAGTGACGGGTATGTCGAAGGTATAGGAGGTGTTGGAACGCAATACGGGGCTTTCGGCTTTTAAATCGCCGTCCACCAGCACTTGGAATTGGACGGTGCCATTGCCGCTGGAATCTTCAGGACCTGCAGTGGCGCTAAACTGTCCAAACCCTTTCCCGGCAATATCCAAGACGAGATCAGCGGGGGTGGTGTCGTTAAAGGCATGGGTCCAGACGCCTTTGGGGTAAGCCTTGCCCGCGATGTGGATTTCTTTTTCGCTGTAATTGGTGTCGCGATGGACGGTATTGTCCGCGCCCGCAGTGGCCTCTGCCCATTCCATATCGGAAACGAAGACGATTCCCTCCAGTTTTTGAAGGGCTGGTGTGGTAAACGTGCCGGAGGGGCCTTGCTGGGGAGTGCGTCCGCCCCAACCGATGGCTTCGGCTTTCCAGTAATAGGTTTTTTCAGCGGGGAGCGTATTTATGGACAGCGAAAGACCAGACACTTGCTTTTCCACGAGAGGTTTTTCAAAGGCGCTGTTATCGGCGATGGTGATCCGGTATGAGTGAGCATTTTTGCTCTGTGTCCAGTTCAGCTTAACCGTCACCGTGAAAGGATCGCTCGTGACAGCCGCTTCGCCCAACGAAAATGCTTCGGGAACGTCAAGCCCTTCCGGTTTGCCGAGTTCGTCATCCTGCATGAAGATCAGATCCGAACTGTATTTTTGCGGTAAGGTGATTTGCAGCCCCTTGTGCATTAATTGTTCGCCGGAGAACACGCCGTGCTTAATCGAGCCGTCCTCACACCATACCCAATACTTCTTCAGGAGCGACAGGCCCTTTAACTTGACCGTCTGCTGATTTTCTTTCGCGTCCGGGCGGAATATATAAACCGTGCCGCGTTTCAAGCTAGGACTCCAATAGAACATGCCGTCCCAATGTTTGCCGTCAGGCCGGGGGAGGATGTGATGCACCTTTACATCGGCCAACATGGGCCGCACCCATGTTTTGTAGAGATACGCCGAGCGCTTGGCGGATTCCCGCTCGTCATCCGTCCAGATTTGCGTGTTGGTGGGATCAATCTGCCACGCGCTCATCATTGCGCTCCGCCACAGGAAGTTGCCGGGGTCGTCTCCGGGCACTTTATAATTGCGCTCATAGGTATACGCCTGCAAAATCATCGGCGGCATGGCAAAGGTGGAGTCGTAAATGCTTTGGCGGTCGGGGAGATTCGAGAGGGTGTCGGTCGTGACGGTGTAATGGGTTCGCTGAATAATCCCAAAGTCCTTGATATGACCGCCGCCGGAACAATTCTCCAGAATCACGCGGGGATACGCCTTCCGCAGTTGTTCCTGGATATCGTAATAATTCACCACCGCCCAATAACTCGTATCCACATCATACCCGTGCCGGTGATCGGTTTTGTTGCACGTGGTCACGATGGGACCGCAGTCGTGTTTCAAATAATCCAGCTTATGATTACCCACAAGCCATTGCGTCTTTTTCAGTTCCCATGCTTTGGCTTCGGGACACGCCAGGCAGACTTGTCCGCCGTAGAACGGCCCCGGTTTCCAGTCGGCATTGAAGTTGGCATTGAACCAATCCGGATGCCCCGCCGTACCGCGCACACTCAAGGCATCAGGATGCTCCGAAATCCCCCCATTGGTCCATGCGCACCACAAGGCCAGCTTCATGCCGTTGTTATGAACAAACTGCTCGATGGGCGTGACACCATTGTGAAAACGCGCGGGGTCCCAGCGCCAGTCGCCGCACTCCGGGAACCACATCGCATCCGGCATGAACGCCTCAAAGCCCAACTCCAGGCAAAAGGCCGCGCTGCGGAGCACATCGGCCTCCTTTGCGGAGGGCCCGCCCGCGTCCAGATACAAATTGTAGGCGAGAATCGGATCGGGGATATCCGCAGCCAGTTTCGGGCGGAGATAGTTTAAAATCCATTGATGCAGCGCATAGGAGCCTTCGTCCACGTCCCCGGAATAACACCCAACAAACGCCCACGGAACGAGAAACGTTTCACCTGCCGCAATATCCGTCTTAAATTCAGGAAGATTACCGACTGCAACATCTAGTTGTTTCCCATCCTCCTTCGCAGTAGCCTGGATACGCCCCACACCGGAAAATTCCCATCCTATATATAAACCGCCCTCTCCCCCACGCTGCACGGCCAGCCATGGCACAGGGCTCGCCCCATCGTCGCATTTACTGACCAGGTTCAGATTTGTTCGGGCGTTTATCGGCTCAATATTCGTGCCGCCTTGTTCACTGGCATTCCCGCCGCCTCGGCAAATCCACCACAGGGCGGTTTCGGCAGGGGAGACGATGCCGCTCAAGGTCAGACTGTCCTGATGCGCGAGGGTAATTTTTCCGTTGGTTTGGTTTTCGATGGTGAGGGAGTGTTCGATGGGACCGCGCCCGGGCCGTGCACGCCAAACCGAGCAAAGCTGCAATTTGGGCGAGTCACTTATAAAAACCAGCCTCAGAACTTGCTGATCCGGATCTTTTTTTGCCGCGTTGAAGGCCCATGTGATCGGGGTCTCCTGCTTGCCGATCCAGACGCGGTTCATGAAGGGCACTAATGCGGGGGTGTCGATCCATGCATTATCGGGACCCTGGAGACTGTCGATATAGAGTTGGTTGTCCCGTACCGCGAAGGTGATTCGGGTGTCTTCGGTGGACATTTGCATCATGGGTTCGGTGCCTGTCCCGGAAAGTATCACCGAAATCAAGGTTCCCACCATTACCATGCTCAACATGATGCGCATCTCCGGGGTTGTGCTTGCTGTTCAAGGTCCTAGTTTCTGCCAGGATATGGTTGTAATTCAAGTGTGTCGTATTTAGAAAGGAGAGTTAGAAAAGAGGTCCCACCTGGAGATGTGACCTACTAATAGAGCCATTTCGCTCGTTCCCAAGTTGTACTTGGGAACGCACTTGTCCAAAAGCTTCGCTTTGAAGTACGGCCAGACGCAAAACGTGGCACTGGCACCGCACTTTTGGCTGGTACCGCGATCATTTTTGCTCGTTGACAATGCGGTTTTGGGCATCGACCAGCACGATGCGCGGTTTAAGGTCTTTAGCTTCCTCCGGGGTCATATGGGCGTAGGTGATGATAATTATCAGGTCGCCGACATGCCCCAGCCGGGCCGCGGCGCCGTTCAAGCACACCACACCGCTGCCGCGTTCGCCTTCGATCAGATAGGTCGCGAAACGGTCTCCAGTATGGATGTTTAATACATCCACTTTTTCATACTCCATCATCCCCGCGGCATCCATGAGATCCTTGTCGAGCGTCAGGCTGCCCCGGTAATTCAAGTCGGCCTCGGTGATGGTTGCCCGATGAATTTTGCTCTTGAGCATGGTTACGTACATAGCTGCTACCACCTTCTTTTATGTGTTGTTTTTACGGCTTGAACTTTATATTGTCGATTAATCGCGCAGGACCCACTTGTGCCGCCACGGCCAGCACAATAGGCCCATCCACGCGTTCCACGGGCTGCATTGTCCCCGCATCCACCACCTCCACATAATCAATCTCGACGGTTTTCATTCCTTCGCGGACTGCCGCAATGAGCACCGCCGCTGAACGTTCCCCCGCCTTCAGCATCGCTTCCGCCGCAAACAGGGACTGTGACAGGCATAAGGCGCGCTGCCGATCCTCCGGACTCAGATAGCGGTTGCGCGAACTCATCGCCAAACCGTCCGGTTCCCGGATAATCGGCATCTCGATCACCTCGATGCCCATGTCCAGATCATCCGCCATCCTGCGGATCACCGCATACTGCTGCGCATCCTTCTGTCCGAAATACGCGCGATCCGGCAATACCGCATTGAAGAGCTTGGCAACCACTGTCGCCACGCCTCGGAAGAAATGCGGACGTGTCTTGCTGCATAAGCCCTCGCTAACTTTTTCCACGGTCACATACGTGGAATACCCTTCCGGATACATATCCCTTGGACCCGGCGCGTAAATTACCTGAACGCCTGCTTCTTCGCACATGGCCTTATCGGTCTCGAAGGTGCGCGGATACTTGTTAAAATCCTCGTTCGGCGCGAACTGCGTGGGATTTACAAAAATACTCGCCACTGTCAGATCGTTTTCTTTCACTGACGCCCGCATCAGGCTTAAGTGTCCCTCATGCAGCGCGCCCATCGTCGGCACAAACCCAATCGTCTTGCCCAGCCGCTTCTGTTCCAGCGACCATGCCCGCATCGCCTTCGGCGTCTCTAAAATAATCATTCGTTACTCCATTATTAACCGCTAGCCCAAGCCTCAGGCCTCAGGCCTCAGGTCTCAAGCCTCATACGTATGTTCTTTCGCGGGGAAAACACCCTGTTTCACTTCCTCGCAATAGTTTTTGCAAGCCTCCGCGATCATGCCGCGCACATCCGCATAGGTTTTGGTGAAGCGTGTACGGCCCCAGCCCAGCATGTCGTGAAATACCAGGACCTGACCGTCGCATCCCGCGCCGGCGCCGATGCCAATCGTAGGAATTTCCAGACTCGCGCTGATTTCTGTCGCCACATCCGCCGGAATGCACTCCAGCACAACCGCAAAACATCCGATGTCCTGAAGGCCCAGCGCTTCCTCCTTCAATCGTTTCCGTGCCGCCTCATCCCGGCCCTGTACTTTATAGCCGCCGAATTGATGCACCGACTGAGGCGTGAGGCCGATATGGCCCATCACGGGTACACCCGCGCGCAGGATGCCCTCGATGGCCGGGCCGAATTTTTTGGCGGAACCTTCGAGTTTCACCGCCTGCGCGCCACATTCGCCAACGAGGCGTCCCGCGTTACGCAAGGCTTCTTCCGGATTTATTTGATAGGAAAGAAAGGGCAGGTCGCCTATCACCATGGCCTTCTTCACCGCCCGGCTCACGATGCGTGTGTGGTGCGCCATATCGTCCATGGTGACGGGCAATGTATTTTCATAGCCCAAGATGACATTTCCCAGCGAATCGCCCACCAATATCGCATCAATACCCGATTCATCCAGGATTTTCGCGGTGGGATAATCATAGGCGGTCAGCACGGCGATCTTTTCCCCCGCCTGCTTCCGCTCACGGAACGTGACCGTACTTACACGGCATGCCATACCTTCTGTCTCCTGAACCGTGACGCGTGACTACAGCGTGGCAGTCCGTCCCGGTCCCTGTTGGGCTCCAAGCGGAGCGGTTCAAGGAGTCAATCGTACAACCTGCCCTTGGGCTTCAGGACTTCGCAGCAGTTCCGTTACCGTCTTTCCCGTTACCGGGTCGACGGCGTCCGGGGCTATCTCCGCCAGCGGCGCCAGCACAAAGGCCCGTTTCCGGAATTCCTTGTGCGGCACCATGAGCGGCTCCGTCGTTACCGTCCGTTCGCCCCAGAGGATGATATCGATATCAATCACTCTCGGGCCCCAGTGTTCCGACGGCGTCCGTCCCAGCCGCGCCTCGATTTCCTTCACCGCATTCAGGAGTTCCAGCGGAGCAAGCTCCGTCTCGATCTCTACGGCCAGATTCAGGAAATCCGGCTGCTCGGCTACGCCCACAGGCTCGGTCTCGTAATAGTGTGACTTCGCGATTATCGCAATCCCGGCCACCGCTTCAAGCGCTTCCAGCGCCCTCTGTAAATTTACTTCCCGGTCGCCAAGATTGCTTCCCAGGCTTAAATGGACACGCATTCGATGCTCTCATCAAGCCCCATCGCTTTACACCATTACATCCACAGTGTACCACACCCCAAGATGAGTTTCAAAGAAATAATGAGAAAAAGGAGGAAGAACGGTTTTTCCTCTGAGAGACGGATTTTCTGCGAGTTTAACATTTTATTTTCTGGCAAATACTGTGATCACCATGAGTTCTTAAAATGAATCCATGGTGTCCTTGATCTTGGTTTGCAATGTAGCCAGCGAGGAAAGTGTTTCCCCGGTTCCTTCCATACTTTCCGCCATCCATCCCATCACGGCGTCTAGGACATGTTTCCGCCAACGATGGGTGGGGCGGGCGACTTCGTCGCGGAGATATTGTACATCGCGCAAAAGGCTTTTGCGGGCTTCACCATCCAAAGGGGATTGCTCGGCTTCTTCCACCAGCCGTTCGACTAGCCATAAAATGTCTGCGGTGGATTCCTCGCGTTCGTCTAATTCCGGTGGAAACCGCAGGTTAAACTCAAATTGGTTTTCAACCAAATCAATGCCGTCCGCGGTGATGCGCACCGCCGCAAACATGGGTGGATTATACCCCATCATCAATTCCACCAAATTACGATCCGCCAAATAATGAATATTTACCATCAACGCTTCCCGGCTCAGTTCGCTCCCTTCCAGGAAGTCCGAAGGCCCCATCATTTCAAGGGGATTGCTCAGGTAGCGGTCATATAGGAATTTTAATAAGTGCCGCCGAACTGATTTCGGATGCGTGATTTTCATGAAAAGCCACTCTTTTTTGTAGTTTTTATTGAATATTATCTATTTGCATTATACACATTTTGGTGTATGATAGTAGCCGATGTTGTTGAACACGGGGTAACCACACGGGAGATAGTAGCATGAAGAAGAAAGGTTTTACACTCATTGAACTGCTGGTGGTGATCGCCATCATCGGCATCCTGGCCGCAATTTTATTGCCCGCCTTGGCGCGTGCACGCGAAGCAGCCCGACGATCCAGTTGTGCAAACAATCTGAAGGAATGGGGCTTGGTCTTCAAGATGTATGCCAATGAAGCCAAGGGCGAAAAATGGCCTCCCATTCAGATCGGTGTCTTCCCAAAGAAAAATGGAAGCATGCAACTATGGGCGGACATGGGGCCAAACATGTTTTATTTGTATCCGGAATATATATCGGATCCCATGATTGCGTTTTGTCCGTCGGATGCGCAGTTTTCGGAGCATGTTGCAAAAGCCAAAGATCCGGACACCGGCGACTTCTGTTTCGGATATGCAGGGAACGATTCGGATGAATGCGCGGATGCCGTTGATGGCAGCTACATTTATCTTGGCTGGGCCATGGACCGATTGGATGAAAAATATGGCGTAATGGATGCCTCCGCCCTGCTGGCCGCAGCATCAGCTTTTGACACCGGCGGATTTCTGCCGGACAGCGCGGAAGGTCCGCCACAACTGGTAACCGCACTTACGATGGCGTTTACGGACGGGGACTTTCTTTCAGGTATAATACACAGTGATAATAAGGCCATACAGGAAGTGGTAGACGCAGATCTTAGCGGCGATGAGCTTGAAGGCCTCGGCAACGGCGGCGGTAAAACAATCTATCGCTTGCGCGAAGGCATTGAGCGCTTTCTTATCACGGATATAAACGATCCGGCTGCTACGGCCCAGGCGCAGTCTGAGGTCTTTGTCATGTTTGATCAACTGGCCACCACCGTCGGTGACTTTAATCACGTGCCGGGCGGCAGCAATGTCCTCTACCTGGACGGACATGTGCAATTTATCCGGTACCAGTATCCAGGCGGTACGGCGCCTGTGAACTATCTAGTGGCCCAGGTCATCGCCATCGTGGCCTCCATGACCTTGAGCGGCGGTGTTGTTTCATAACAAGATAGCCTTCAAAATCATCTAATACACTTGATTTTCTGTTTGATGTCAAGGCATCATGCGGCAACACTTCATCGCCATCTAAGGCGCAGAGTGTCCATGAACATTTGATATGTTCGAAATAAACGGTGTGGGATGCCGCATGCCATGACGTTGCCACGGGAAGAAAATAGGCCTGAACTGCGCCGTGTGCTTGGGCTCGCGGCGATCACTATCTTTGGCGTGGGCGATATCCTGGGCGCGGGTGTTTATGGCCTTATGGGAAGGATTGCCGGGCTCACCGGCACGGCCGTTTGGATATCGTGCATCCTGGCGGGGATCACCGCTGCCTTTACGGGTCTTACGTATGCCGAGCTCACATCGCGATTTCCCAAAGCCGGCGGCGCCGCCCATTTCTGTCATGTAGTGCATCGCATCCCTCTGATCACTTTTCTGGTGACTTTCTTTGTGGGGCTATCCGGCATTTTTTCCACGGCCACCGGCGCGCGGATCATCGGGAACTACGCGCTGGCCTTGTTTCCCGGCACTCCGCCCATGGTTAAAGATTATATCGCTCCACTTCTTTTCGTGCTGCTGCTGGGGGCTATCGCCATAAGAGGGATTCTCCTCAGTTCTGCCGCCAATACCTTTTGCACCATTATCGAAAGCACAGGATTGTTTATCATAATTCTTGTGGGGCTTCGTTATCTGGGAACCGTGAATTACCTCGATTATCCGGCCGCCCTGCCCGAACACGCGGCTACGCCCGCCATGCTCCTCGCGTTATCTGGCGCCTCTCTTGTGTTCTATGCCTTCATTGGTTTTGAAGATCTCGCCAATCTAAGCGAAGAAGTGCACACTCCCGAACGCAACATACCCCTCGCCATCTGCTTCGCCATTATGATCACAACCTCCATCTATTGCATTGTGGCGTTGGTTGCGGTCTCGGTGATTCCCCCGCGTATTTTGGCGGAAAGTCAATCGCCCCTGCTCGATGTGGTGCGTCAAGCGGCCCCGGGATTCCCCATCTGGGTATTCTCCATCGTCCCTGCCATCGCGGCCTTCAATACCGCCCTCATGAATCTTCTGATGACCTCCCGCCTCCTCTACGGAATGTCCAGTCAACAAATTCCGCTGCTTCCACCCATGCTGGCTTACGTGCATCCCGTCTGGCGAACACCCATGGTCAGCGTGTTAACCTCCACGGGTGCGATAGCGCTTCTGCTCTTGTGTTTTCGCAACATTACGACCCTTGCTTCCGGGGCATCCACTTTTATGCTGGTAGTGTTCATATTGCTGCATATCGCCCTCATTCGCGCAAAAAGAAATCCCACTTTCGCGCCTGCGCCGTTCTCCATCCCCGCCGTTGTCCCAATCTTGGGCATTCTCACCTGCATGGGGTTATTGTTCCGCCAGGATATTCCCGCCCTGAAAACCGCCGCGTTATTGGCCGCCATCGCCATCGCACTTTTTTTAATTCACGCCGTGATACTGCGTCAAAGGAGATTATTAAACCCATGATAACCAAACTGAACCTTCAACGCTTGTACTGGCTGGTGTTCTTTCTGCCAGGTATCTGTTGGGTTGCGGATTCTGCACTCCCGTGGGATATGGAGGCGTTGTCAAAAACGCCACAGACCTATCCCGCGGCGGATTTTTCCGTGAATGGGATGAAGGCATTGTTTTACGAGGGATTACCATACAAGGGCCAGTCGACAAAGGTATTTGCATGGTATGGCGCACCTGCGGCGACGGGCAAGAAGCTTCCGGCCATGGTGCTGGTGCATGGAGGCGGAGGCACGGCGTTTTCGGATTGGGTGAAGCTTTGGAATGAACGGGGATATGCCGCGATTGCGATGGACACCTGCGGATGCGTTCCGCGCGGGACCTACGGACATTGGGAACGTCATCCACAAGGCGGTCCTGCGGGCTGGGGCGATTTTGAGCACGTGAACGACGCACCGCAGGATCAATGGACCTACCATGCCATTGCGGATGTGGCGCTGGCACATTCTTTAATCCGATCATTTCCAGAGGTGGATGTAAACCGGATAGGCGTCACCGGCATTTCGTGGGGCGGGTATTTAACCTGTATCACATCGGGCGTGGACCACCGGTTTAAATTTGCGGCGCCGGTGTACGGCTGCGGTTTTCTGGGGGAAAATTCCGCCTGGCTGGGTGATTTTGAGAAACTGGGCAAGGAAAAGGCTCAACGGTGGCTGGAACTCTGGGATCCATCGGTGTATTTGAAACTCACCTCCATGCCAATGCTATGGGTGACCGGCACGAATGACTTCGCCTATCCGATGGATTCGTTGCAGAAGTCCTACCGGATGCCGCAAGCGCCAAGACAATTATGCATCCGCCCACGCATGCCGCATGGCCATGGCGGCGCGGGTGAAAAACCGGAGGAAATCCGTGTTTTTGCAGACAGTCTGTTTAAAGACGGCGTTCCCTTGCCGCGGATAACATCCCAGGGCCGCGAAGGAAACCATGTCTGGGTGACCTATGTGTCGGAAACCCCAATCACGAAGGCCATACTAAATTTCACAAAAGACAAAGGTGTATGGAAAGAGCGAAATTGGGCGGAGACGGCAGCGGAGGTTAATGCTTCGGCACGAAGAGTGACCGCAGTTTTACCGGAAGGGACGGTTGTGTATTACGTGAATTTATTTGACAACCGGGAGGTAGCAGTAAGCAGTGAGCATGAGATTATTGCTGTTGAATAGGGGCGTTATACTTCGGACATCACGCCCAAAACCATCCTTTAACCATAATCAAAAAAACTCAACCAGCATAATGTCCCACCGCTTTACACTAATAATAACTCTTCTATGATTTTATTGTCTTATTGCTATGCTGAAAGGTTTTTTCTTTCTCTATTACGCTGCCGGGCCAGGCTCCATAGGCCAAACACAATAAGCCATGCAACTAATGGCCAGGAATATACAGGGGTTTGGTGCTCATCGATACTGCCGAGTACAAAAATAACAGATGGATCAATTTTCCCGATAATTGAGAACAACTCTTCCGTTGCCTCAAATGTGATGGTATTGGCCACTGGATCCACGATTCCGTGGATAACAACCATCTCACTGTCTTCATTTATCGCAAATATCAACAAGTCCAATTCATTTATTTGTGTTCCATCCACAATTCCATCCTGATCACCATCTGGATATTCTATGGTTATGGTGGCTACTTGTCCATCCGACAAGGCGTTGAGGCCAAACACCTGATATGTCGCGGAATCCACTATCCGATCCAAAATAACGGGAAGAGGATCCGGCAGAATATATCGTGTCACAGTAACTGTCGTGGGGGTTTCAAAGGCGTTCGGAGGAATCTCCACTGTAATGCCTGGCCAGTGAACCGTCCCCCCGGATGAATCCAAATCCTCTTGTACGGGTTCACTGGGCTCAATATAAACCGTTCTCGAAACCGGGTGTGCATAATTTCCCGAACGATCACGAACATAGTAAGTAATGGTATAGGTACCCACCGTATTACTGTCAACCGTTCCAATAGCGATAACTTGATTTGTCAAACTCCCATCGATATTGTCCGTTGCAATTACTCCTGGATCAATAAACTCCATTCCAACCTGTAGGATAACAGGATTACTGCCTATTAAGGTGATTACTGGCGGTATAAGATCTTGTAGTTCCCCTTCCATCCCGCCTTCAATACTGCCTTCGCCACTTCCTTCACCCTCAGCCAGTGAAAGTACATCCAGAAACACTTCTGCTGAATACAGGGTACCAGCAGCATTTTCTATGCGAACACGGTATGTTCCCTGAAAGGTTTCCTGAACATTGTGAATTTCAAGTTCAGGTTCCGCCGCATTGAGTATATTTTGCCAGGCTCCTGTCAAATTGTTTTGCCATTGGTATTGTATAGGCAGCTCACTTTGTACAACCACGCTAAAGTAGGCAATGGCACCTTCTGATACCGTCTGACTAACGGGTTGCGTAGTAATGACCGGAGCGTCATAAACATTTAGATATGCGGCGTTTGAATATACAGTACCGGCGCTATTGCTTATTCTCACCCTGTAATACCCCTGATACTGTTCCTGCACGGGATCAAGTGTGTATTCTGGCCCCGTACCTCCAGAAATAATGTCACACCATGTGCCGGTAGAGTTTGTTTGCCATCTATATTGCATTTCAGTACTGCATCGCGCCGATACGGAAAATGTCGCCGATGAACCGGGAATTACAGCTTGGTCAACAGGCTGAACAGTGATTACAGGTGAAGTAAGCAACAAGACTTCCACGCCGGCTGGCACTGTTGTCGTCCACACTT
Source organism: Candidatus Hydrogenedentota bacterium (assembly GCA_029565395.1). GTDB lineage: Bacteria > Hydrogenedentota > Hydrogenedentia > Hydrogenedentales > CAILVY01 > CAILVY01. Next base: position 12,477 of record JAKQOG010000234.1, read on the forward strand.
TTCCGATATCAAGCTGACCGGAATCACCGTTAATTAAATGTGGAGTCGAGCCAGCCACAGAAAGGAATAGATGCTCGAAATTCGAAGAGCTGTCATTAACCACAAAAATCTGATCATAGCCTGCAAAAACGCTCAAAGGCGCATTCAAACGCTTTAGTTGCACCCGCGTCGGTTCATTATCGGGAACAAATTGTATTGCCGGTTGAGCATCCACAAGCGCCTTATTCCAATAAGAATCCTGTAAAATTCCTGTTGTTGCCGGAGGACCAAGCAGATTTGGAATTAACGGATGCGAGGTATCAAGGTCAAATGGAGTGCTTCCTTTAATAGCGGAATATGATGTTGTTCCCAGGACAATTGTGGTTGGGTTCAAGGTTCCAGGTGCATTTGTGTTCAATGCATCCGTGCTCATATTAGAGATAATCGTGATTTTTCCATTATATTCTGGATTGGCGTCAGGTTTTCCATTGGAGGCATATACAACCATTTTATTCGTTAACACAACAGAACCATGCAATTTTAACATTCCGGGGGAACCATACCCACCGGTCCCACCGGTTCCACCAGAACCGCCTTGGCCTCCTTGCCCTCCCAACCCGCCGAGTGCGCCTAGTCCGCCATCTCCTCCATCGCCACCGCAAAATTGTAATCCTGGAAAAAACTCTTGACATGTCCCAGCGGCTCCCCTATCACCACCTTCCCCGGCATATCCTGCCCCAAAAGAAGATCCGGCCCCGCCTCCCGACCCAAGCGTGCCAGAAAATGGAATTGTCGCAGAAATATTTACCATCATAGAGTCTGTAACCTGTAAAAGACCACGCGCGGAAAGGATGATAGCCCCTCCCCCGTTTCCGCCTTTGCCGCCCGCACCGCCATTACCACCAGTTCCTCCATTCCCCCCATTACCACCGGCTCCTCCATCACCTCCACTGCCACCCGCTCCTCCATCTGAAACTACTAGATCCGATCCTTTTCCGCCACCGCCACCACCACCGCCACCACC
>JAKQOG010000235.1 GCA_029565395.1 Candidatus Hydrogenedentota bacterium
AGCCGGGGCGTTGAGCGAAGCGATACCCCCGGAAAGCATACCCCTCACCCCTCTTTCATGCACCCTGGAGGGGTGCCACAACACCATCGCTCACCCATGCCGCTGCCTATACACCATCAACGGCACCCACACCAGCGTAAAGGCATTGCACATCAAAACAAGGAGACTAAACCAAAGGATTCCATAGTGGCCATGCATTACCCCTGCAAACATCATTATCCCCGCGATAATCACCGCGCCCGGCACGGTTACCAAACTAATCAACGCATAGTGACGAGGTATGGCCCGCCGGCGCCAGGCCCAAAATACCATCCACAACCCCAGTATCAGGGGTATAATCAATCCTGATGACATAAGAACGTACCCAATCGCTTCGGACGCGTACCCAGATCGTTCAAGCATCTCAAAGATGCTCGCGGCGATTAAATAAAATCCGCCAAGATACGCCAGCGCCAACCGTCCCAAATACAACGCACCGAACATCAACAAAAGTATCAGGGCAACCCACAACGCAAGTTGATTCATCATGATCTGCCGATCTTCTGGCAAATGCATAAAACAAAGGGGGAGCCCTGCCAAGGCCAACAATACGAATACTGGAATAACCCCCGCCAGTCCTGCCCAAAGTTTTGCACGGCATACCATGGGAATGGATACCGGTTTGGTTAACACACTGGTGGTATACGATACTGACTTGCGTATGCCAAAATACCCAAGCCCCCACGCGATCACAACGCCCGCCCACAGGGAGGCAAAAAACGCAAATCCCCTCTCGAATTCCCATGGCAAAAGGGTTATTGCGAATATACCGAGTGCCGTAAGAATCGTCAAATAGGGCAGCCATTGATAGGTTTGCCGCCATTCATACCACATCTGCGCACGCAGCGGAGACCATTGACCGAATCGCCGTTCGGGAAAATGAAATTCCCAGCCAGTATTCGGCATAAAACGATTCCATCGAAACGAATTTCTGTTTCTGGATTGCGATAACGCCCACAAGGCCCCGCAATAGCCCGCCGGCGCCGCGAGAATGAATACACTCACGGGCACTGCGGAGCCCTTTGTCCAATGCAACAGCCTGAAGTAATCCGAAAGCGTTAAAATCGAAAGATAGAGGTGGTCCAGCGCTGCAAAGGCGCCGGTGCTCGATCGAATATATATGCACAGTTTTCCAAGCGCCAAGGCAATCAAGAGAACCATGGATAGCAGGTTCGCAAGTTTACTCGGGAGGGTATTTCGCAAACCCTTGGCGGCTATCAGCCAAAACGCCAGGGAGAAAAGGAGGGACCCCGCCTGAAGCGAGACGCGAAAGAGCGGGGAAGCAGAATGATGCTGCCGGAACATCGCCTCAAACAGGACGTCCGGCAAGCCGCTCATGCCCAGGACAAGGCCAATAAACAGAAGCATGACCCCCAAGGCTCTCCAAAACTCAAACAGACTCAACAAGCACACAAACATCTGCGCCCAAAGTGTCATCAATAACAAGATCCCCAAAATGGCAAGGAAAGAAGGGGGGAAATCGTGGAGCATGCATTGAATTATATATAGAACGGTTCCTACACAAACCATAGCGAGCAGACGATAGGCCAATTGAATATTCAGCAAAGAGACCGTGCTTATCGGCAATGTAAACTGCCGCTGCGGAAACACAAAGGTGAGTCCTGCCCGCGATGTGCCTAGAAACAAAAAACCAATGACCACAAAGGCCGTAACCCAAACAAAACCATCATCCCCATAGAAACTGGAATGGATCAAAAGAACCCAGATAAACATGGAGGCCAGGGCAATCCCCACCGCCAGCCACGTCTGCCGCCAGAGTTCCCAAACAAGGACTCGCAATGCTAAGCGCATTTCCATGCCTCCTGAATTATCGATGCCGCTGCCGGTGCAACATCAATGGCACCCACGCCAAGGCAAACGTGTTGCTGAGTAAAACAAACAGGTTGAGAAATACATACTCGGAAAAACAACTATTTCGATACACTGTCAACACTGCCAAGAGCATTGCGCAAAGAACTGCACCGATTGTGATAAGAGTATGTTGAGAGGTGACGACTTTTCGACACCATGTCATGAAAATCAGAAAGATTCCCAACACTAGGGACATAATTAAAAATACAGGAATACATGTTGCCTCCCAGTCAATGAATAAGAACGGGTTTATTAGGTGTGTGAGCATCGCGATGAATGCAATGACACAATAGAATCCGCACAGATATACAATCGCTACCCGTCCCAAATATAACGCCCCAAACATTAACAAAAACATAAGGACAACACTGGGTAATATGGATTGATAGGCCACGTTTGTCTCCTGGAAGGTTTCTGGCAGGAGACGGTATAGAATGAATTTACCGGCCAGAACCAACAGTAGAAATGTTGGAATAACCGCCGACAACCCCGCCCATAATTTCGCACGAGACATCGTGGTAATGGAGATCGGCTTGGTGAACACGCTGGCAGTATAGGAGACAGACGCGCGTATTCCATAAAACCCAACACCCCAAGAGATCGCCACTCCTATCCACGTGATGGTGATCCCAGTCAAATCTTTTGTACCTTCTATGGGCACAAAGGCGATTAATAACAACACGATCGTTGTGGGAATTACTATATAGGGAAGCCATTGATATGTTTGCCGCCATTCATACCAGAATTGTGCACGCATTGGCGACCATTGCTCGGATTGCCACTTGGAAGACATCACTCCTTGTTTGAACAATGGTTTGGAGGGAGCTCTGTGAACCGCAAACCTGTTTCTGGATTGCATCAAGGCCCATAAGGCTCCCAAATATCCAATAACGCCTGTCATAATCACCAGATTCAGTCCCCATGTTTTTTCTTCATACCAAACGAATATTTCCATAGGACTATATGACGTGGACAGCATTTTGTGAAAAAGGTTCTCAAACAACGCCGGTATCAACAGTATGTATAGCGGCAATTTCCCGGATAACAGGGCCAGCAACAAAAATAGGGATAACCGGTTAGTGGATTTTGACGGGAACGTTTTCCGTATTACTGCTACGGCCAGTGCCCAAAAGGGCAATGCAATCAAAATGCCCTGGACAAAATAGAACACTATCGAAAACCTCTCCCAATAGGGATCGACGCTAATTGCCCAATTCAGAACTCCTAAACACGAACTTCCTGTGAGTAGTCCCAAAAAATCGCTCATGCCAAGAACGAGAATTAGCATTACGCACTGGATTCCCACCGTTTTCCAAAATGAAAACACACTTAACAGACAGACAAACGCTTGCGCCCAGATCGTGATCAGCAACAGAATAGTTAGAATTGCACCTAATGACAGGGCATCTTCCGTGTTCTGGTATTCAATGAAATAAAATGAATACTGGATGATATACAGCATACCTCCCACTAAGGTCATGGCAAACAGGCGATAGACTAAATGGACATTTAATAGTGCTACTGTCGAAACAGGCAAGGTAAATTGCCGTCGCGGAAATGCAAAAGTGAGGCCTTCTTTTGAAGTGCTCAAGAACAGAAAACAAAGAGTCAAAAAGACAATAATCCATGCAATAGTAGAACTGAAAATTTCTTCATAAAACATCGCATCAAAAATGAATTGGAAAGTAATGTAGCCCCATAGAATGAATAATGAGAGCAGGACCACCAGCCACGTCTGCCGGAAGAGTTCCCAAAATAATATTCGTGATGCGCGGAACATCCCCTCAATCCTCCTCAATGGAAATGGATCGTCCAACGCGGGCTACGAAAATTTCTTCGAGAGAGGGTGATTCCACCTGCAGGATCTCTATGCCATTGCCAAGATGCTCTTTGGCTGCGTTCACATTACCCTGAAACACAATGGTCCATTCATTGCCCCGGCCCTGACACGAGAGCATCCCTGGGAAATCGGGCTTGGCGGTCTGCCCGTTCGTATAGCGGATCGTCATGCGGTGATGAGTGTCTTTGATTTCTTCCATCGGCGCGTCCAGCACCAGTTTCCCCTGATGAATCATCGCCACCCGATCCGCCACGCGTTCCACCTCGTCCAGTAGATGCGAAGAAAACAGCACCGTCCGTCCCTCATCCGCTACTGTCCGAATAATTGCGGACAAGATCTCCCGCCGCACCACGGGATCCAATCCAGAAGAGGGTTCATCCAAGAGCAACAGATCCGGACGATGCGCCAGTGCCGCCAGCAGGCCCGCCTTGGCCAATTGCCCGCGTGATAACGTCCGCAGCTTGGCCTTGGGGTCCAGTTCAAACACTTGGCGCAGCTTCTCCGCATACTCCGGATCCCATTTCGGGTAAAACGCCGCCGTATACCGCATCAATTCTTTCACCTTCATCCACCCCGGCAGATCCCGATCCTCGGAAAGATATCCGATACCCCCCAGCACTTTTTCCGGCTCCTGCACGGGGTCCAGACCAAACACCCGCACCGTACCCTGCTCCGCCTTGTAAAGGCCCAACAGATGCTTGATCAGCGTGGTCTTCCCTGCGCCATTCTCCCCCACCAGCCCAAACACCCCCCCGCGCGGAATCTTTAAGGAAAACCCCTCCAGCGCAACCGTCCGCTTGAATCTCCGGCCCAGCCCCTCCACTTCAACCACATAGTCCGAAACGGTATCCATAGCAACCTACCTCCATTTTATGGTTCGTTCAACAGCTTCTCACGCGTTTGAATCAGCTCCATTAACTCTTCCGTGGGAATATCCATCTGCCGCGCTTCCACCAATAGTGCATCGATCCGTTCAGTGATAATCCGCAACCGTTCCTGATGCGCCAACGGCGAACCGCCCCCCGAAACATACGTGCCCGCCCCCTGCCGCTTGCTCAACAACCCCGCCACTTCCAATTCCCGGTACGCCCGCGCCACCGTATTGGGATTAATTAGCAATTCCTCCGCCAGCACCCGGATAGGCGGCAATTCCTCCCCCGCCTGCAACCGCCCCGCCGCAATCAGATACTTGACCTGATCCACGATCTGCCGGTAGATCGGCTTCCCTTCCGCGGGCGAGATATGCAGGTGCATGCTGTGCTTCTCCGCTCAAGATTGTATTAATACTTTAATACAATTTAACCGCGATGTCAAGTCCATTTTTCTTTTTCAAAAAGTTCCATTTTGGAGCATGCCTTTTCGTCTTTTGAGATATGTTGGGTGATGCAGTCTGTACCATAAGCGGTATTCTTGGACTGATAAAACCCATTCTTTTTTCTTTTCCGCTAATCATCTTATGCGGACCCGGCCTGCTATATTCCTGATTCTCTGAGTTCCAGCAGGAGATTATGCGTCCCTGTCTCCGGATTGTTCCTGTGGACTTCTTGAACTCTCGGACAGCCTTGGGACCCCTCTTGGGGCGGATAAATCCTCCTTTGGCGGACAAGCCTCCCCCTCCCGCAGGTTGGTGATTGTAATCAGCGGGTTTTAATGGCGTCGAGTTCGACTTCGAAGAGGAGGTCGCCGCGGCAGATGTCGAATTCGGCGAAGGCGGCGGGTAGCAGGGGAAGCCCCCACTGGGCGTGGATGGCCAGAGAGCGTGGCAGGCCGTCGGGGAGTTTGAAGTAGAGGATGGCGCGGCAGACATCCGGCCAATCCATGCCGCGTGAGGCAAGGATGGCATGAAGTACGTCATAGGTGCACTTTATCTGGCCATTCAGATCGTCCAAGTGGCAGGTATGGCCTTCAAGGGCGATGCTGGCGGTGCCGGAAATCATCAGACGCCGGTGATCGGGGGCTTGGACTTCGACCGCGCGGCTGAACGCGCTGCCGTATTCCAGCGCGGGGCATTGGAGGGGCGAGGGAACCGCTTCGGCGCGCACGGAACCATTTTTGGGCTGAATGGCAAGCAGGCCGGCTTGCAGGGCGGCGTTCGCGAGATTTTCCCCGGCGACGCCAGTGCTGGCGGGAACCAATCCGTCGAAAATCTGGCGCCGGTGGAAAAAGTCGTGGCGGGCTTGGTTGAATTCGCCGTACCAGTCGAGAATATGGTCGATGAAAAGCCAGGTGCGGACGACATGGTGGAAGGTCATGCCGATGCGGCCGAGTGCGGCGTTCATACAATCGAATGTTTCGAGGGCCTGGACGCTGCGAGGAGCGGACAGATGCTGGGGAAGGATGCCCTCTAATCGGCAGTAGCGCGCATTGGCGTCTTCAAAGGTCCAGCCGAAGATGTTGCCTTCTGACTCGATTGGTGTGAGTGCGCACCCCTCAATGGCCCAAATCTGAAGGCTGATGGAGTTATTGTTGGAGATAACCCAAGACGCGGAGGGCGATATTTTTTTAAATGCGGCCTCGAGTATGGCTTCAGGCCGGGGGCCAAAAGCGGTGACGGATGCCGGGGCAGCGTTCTGGGCTTGGAGGAACTGCATTACTTTTAGAAAATGTTGAGCAGCCTGTTCAACAGAAATATTCGTTATATGAATGAAATATTCAGCAATGCCGGACCGGGAAATGCGCACTACCTGCATGGTTTTCCTCAATATGCGTATGTTTATATGTTGACAGGCGCTCCGCCCATCCTGTTTTTAAACCCCAACCACAGCCCGAGGTTCCAATCCTCTCCACATTGGATGTTAGACCCAGTAGAATTTGGTTTTGGTTACAGTTGTATCACCGCGAGAGGACATACTCGGCCAAGTCATCGATTTGTTCGGCGGTCAGGTTGGAGGTTTCTCCGTGCTTGTTGTCGGGATTGCATGTGGTAATTACATCTTTGACAGTGGCGGCGCGGCCATCGTAGAGGTAGGGCGCGGTGCGCCAGATTTCCACGAGCGTGGGGGTATCAAACGGCTTTTCCTGGTCAAGGCCTTTGGCTGTCCCGACGTCATATTGCTTCAGGTCCGTGTAGAGCGGCGCGGGATGGCATTCGGCGCACCCGGCCTGTTCGAATATCTGTGCGCCGCGTTCGGCGGCCGGGCTGGGCTTCCCATCCACCAGCTTGGGGCTGGGTACGGGCGTCAAGGATTTGAGGTATTCGTCAATGGCGGCGGCATCTTCTTCCGGGCGCACGGCAAACTGGATGAACTTGATGCCGGAGCGGACCGCCTTTTCCGCCGATTCGCGCACGCCATGGCTCATGGCGGGCGGGGTCTGATGCGACAGCAGCATGCTTTTGGTGTTTTTCGGATTGCCGATGCCGTCGTTCATAAGATCCCAGTTCACGCCATCGGCGCGGCCGTCAGGGTGGCAGCTTGCGCAGCTTTGCCAATGCTGGAAGCAGAGTTCGGCGTTATTGAAGAGCATTTCGCCTTTGCGAACGGTGGACATGACCAGAGCGGTGGTCAGGGGAATGCTTTTTGCCTGAAGGCGTGAGGTGGCGGAGAGGTCGATAGCGCCGAGGGAATCGGAAAAATATTCGGCGGCGAAAAGAGTGGAACCTACAAGGATGATGCCGCGCGGGCCGTTGCCTTTGAGCGAAATACGCTGGCGTATCTTCACCAGAAAAGAGAGATCGTTCGGCACGTCAGCAGGGGTTTTGGAGACTTCCGAGACTCCTTCACCCGCGGCCACCTTGTTCAGTTTTTCATGCAACGCCGCGCGATCGATGATGCTGACTTCGTGGCTTCCGGCATGAGCGAGGCATAATTGTTTGCCATCCGCGCTGCACGCCGCGCCCCAGGGATTCGCCGCGCCCAGATCCACATCGTCCAGTAACACCGTATTTACAAAGGTGCGTTGTGCGGCATCGATAATGCTGAGTGCGTTGGTGTTCATCCATCCGCGTTCGAGCTGGGTTGTGGGCAGTTGATAGCGGGATAGGAGATGCGTGACGTAGACAAAGGCGCCATCGGGGGAACAGGTTATGCCGCGCAGGCTGGAACAGCCGTTGGGCAGGCGGATTTCGGCGGATATGGCCCATAGGGTGGTGTCGATCACGGATACGGACGCCGCGACATAATCGCCGTCCGAGGATCCCACGGGGAGATGATTGGCAACAAAAAGCTGCCTGCTGTCGGGGGTTAACACTACGGCCACCGGTTCGCGCAATACGGGAATGCGGATCATTTCTTTCTTTTGCGCAAGGTCCACCGCGGATACATCATTCGTGAAGCGATTGCACACATAGGCGGCTTTGCCATCCGGAGTGACAGCCAGCGCGGAGGGAGTGTGGCCCACGGGGACGGAAAATACCACGGCGCCGGACGCAAGGTCGATCGCGTGAAGGCGTCCCGCCGGGACGGACTCCGTCACATACAGCATTGCCCCGTCAGGCGACAAAGCGAGACCGCCCGGAGCGCCGGGAATGGCGAGAGACTTGGTGACCTGCCCGCTCGCGATATCCACCACGGCAACCGCATTGGCTGAGTATTCTGCTACATAGAGCGTTTTTCCTGATGGGTCCGAGACTAATGCAAAGGGAGCCAGGGCCTCCTGCGCCATGGCGGTCATGCTCACAAACGCCAGCACACATAATACAAGGGGAATCACACGATACATCACGGCTGAAAATCTCCTTATCCGTCGAAGCCTCACGATATCGTTCAGGAGGGGTAAAATGCAACTTGTCTTGACCTAATCATGGTAAAAGAGGAAATATGCAACACGCATTATTCCATAGCCGCCGCCTGCGATTCTTCCAGCGGGAGGCTTTCCGTATACAAAGTTTCTGGACACAAATCAGCGCCATTAGGCCATTCGACCGTATCAAACGATATACGGACATCCTTGAATGTGTTTTCATCCCGTAATGCTTTGAACACCCCTGTGTCCAAGTATGGGGTCAAGTCAAAAACACGTTGTTCCCCATTTTCAAAGGTTAACAATAACCGGAATTCCGGCAAAGGTTGAACTGCTTTTATCCCTAAATACATAGTGTCACCTGTGTGCATTAACGTAACGGTTCGATTTTAAAAGGAAAGTCACCTTAAAACATGCTTATCGTCGGCATAATGGATTATAGTGGTCTGAAGCGTTAAAAACATCAAATAGTCGGGAGGGCTGAGTCCGATGTTAACCTTCTTTATCTGCATATTGCCACTGTTCTCTACCATGTCCCCCGGCCCCTATGCATTTGATGGGCGTATGCCGCAGGAGACATTGGAGCGGTATTTGTCGCGGTCCATTACGTTTATGGACCTGTTAAGCGGGGTGGGGAACGTGGAGGACAACCTCCGGATGCTGAACAATATTGGGGCGAAATTCGCAGGCCGCACGATATACCGCTGGGGGAGTGAAAGTGGAATTGAAGCGCTATGCGCCAAAGCCAAACCCATCGCGGAGAAGGCCCATGCCCTGATGCCGGACCTGATTTTACAAGGGGCGGTATTTGAAATTATTACACGGGATGTAGAGAAAGTGCATATCCCTGCCTGGGCTTTTGAGGAATTCGGTCTGCCCGTGGAAGACCGCTGCTTCCGGTACACGGAGATGATCTATCCGGAAGGCCCGCTGGTGAATAACTGGAGCGAGGGGGCATCCGTGCCAGATATCAGCCGCCGGGAAACACAGATGTGGTTCTTCTACGCTTCGGCCATGTATATCAACATTGGCGTCGAAGGAATCCACTATGGGCAAGTGGAATTGATGAACCGGCGGGACAAAGATAATGCTGGTTGGTTTGATACCCTTGAGCGGGTCCGCCGGTATGCCTCCAGCCATGCCTGCCGACATTTTGTGTTGTGTGATGCGCATGTGCCCGGCGGCGGGATTGTACGCGATGGGAAACTCCTCCTCGATTTTCATGCCTTCCCACTGCGCGTTAAAGAAGTGGTGGAAAAACCGCAAGAAGGCATTTTGGAGGTGGGATTTCTCGACAGTATCTACCGGCGGAGCGCGGGCGGGATCACGCCCAGCGGTTGGTCGTGCGAGCATCTCCCCTATCTGGTGGAATTGGATAATTTCGGGAACAATGGCAAGCTTGATCAGCCCAGTGGCACGCATTTTCCCTGGGGATATGATGAGATCACGTGGTTTGCGCGTCAGAGCGAAGAGTATCGCAATGCATGGCTGCGGTATGCAGTGCGCTGGCTGAAAATGCACGATCCCATTGGCTATTTGGAGATGCCGGGCAGCCGGTGTTTATCGCCCTCGGCCCAGAATGAAACCTGGTATTTCGCCAATACCCGGAGCGATGCCACACCCGGCGGATTTAATCAGGAAGAAACCATCAAGTCCATATGGGCGGGAACTATCGCAGAAAAAAGTAGAATAAAAAAGGAGAGTGATATTTCGCGTAAAGGTGCAAATTAGCAGGGGGGGAGGGGGTTGGGGTATCATAAACGTTAAACGTGTCACGGGAGTAAAGCCGGATGCAGACTGAGACCGCCAGCACATGCGCGCCGAAGGTATGGCGCGCTTCGGACGCCCTGTCGGACCGCGTGAAACGCTTGCGGGAGGAATATTGGTCGTTTGACACGCGGGCCTTCCGCAATGAGGTGTTGCCGCTGTCCACTGGAACATCCTGGGACACAGTGTATTCGTTTGCCCATTGGACGAATGTCCCGGAGATCATGCCGTTCCAGCGGGCGTATGAGGATTCGCTCCGGGCGGCCGCGCGGCCGGTTCCGCTGCCGGATACTTTCTGGAAACACCCGATCATTCTTCGCCGTGCGATGTTTTTTTCGGAAGTGCTTCGCCACCATCTTCCCGTGGATATTTTGGAGGGCGAACTCATCGTTGGGGGGCGGTTTAACGTGGCCCTGTCGCATTGTCTTACGAAACGCGAGGCCAAGCTTCGGGCGAAGAAATCCGAGGCCATCCGGCGCGCCGTGGTTGAGTTGTCCGAGGTGGGCGTGGGCAATTGCGGGGCGATTCCAGGCCATCTGATTCCCGATTATCCGAAAGTGCTCCGCATCGGATTTTGCGGCATTGCAGAGGAAATCCGGGCAACGCTCACGCAAGAAAACGATGGGGAAAAACGCGCGGCGCTGGAAGCATTTTTACTATGCTGTGAGGCCGCACGCGGCTTTGCGGCACGGTATGCGGATCGGGCCGAAGCGCTGGCGGGCACGGCCACGCCTGAACGCGCGCGGGAATTGCAGGAGGTGGCGCGCATCTGCCGGAAGGTTCCCTGGCAGCCCGCCGAGACCTTTCACGAGGCGTTGCAATCGCTGTGGTTCACGCACATGTTGGTGCTGGTATGCGAATCGTATCCCGGCGCGGGCACGTCCTTCGGGCGTTTCGATCAGTTTTTGTGGCCGTATTTCCAACACGATCTCGCCGTCGAGCGGATCACGCCGGATTTCGCGCGGGAACTGCTCCGCTGTTTCTGGATCAAGCCTAATTATGCCTATGATTTTCAGGGCAGGGTGGGCCGCAACCAGGGGATCAATTCGTCGTTCGGACAATTAATCACGCTGTCGGGATGCGGGCCGGATGGTGAAGATCTGAGCAACGACCTTACGTACCTCTGCCTGGATGTTATCGAAGAAATGAACCTGCTCGAACCCAAGCCGAATGTGCGGTTGCACGCAAAAACGCCGGAGCGTTTGCTGCACCGTGCCTGTGAGATTCTGGCGAGTGCGCAGGGCGCTCCGTTTTTGCTGAATTTCGACGAAGCCTCGATACGCGGCTTGCGCTGGCAAGGACTGCCCGAAGGCGAGTTGTGGGACTATGCGCCGGTGGGCTGCCTGGAAAATACCCGGCAGGGCGATGATCGCTCCGGCACGGTCGATGTGAATTTTAATCTCGCCAAGCCGGTGGAACTGACGCTATTCCAAGGCCGCGATTTAGCGACGGGTTGTCAGGTTGGCCCAAGAACCCCCGATCCGCGCACCATGCCGGATTGGGCAGCATTTGAGGCGGCGTTCCGGCAACAGCTCTCCGCAAGCCTGTGTTTGTTGGTGGATCAGACGAACGCGGCGGACACCCTTCGCGCGCGGTACGAGCCCACGCCGTATTTATCATGTCTGGTGGGCGGCTGCATCGAAAAGCGGCTGGATATTACGGCGGGTGGGGCGCGGCACAATTATCTCACGGTGGAAGGCGCGGCCCTGGCCACGGCAGCCGATTCGCTGTCCGCGGTGAAACAGTTGGTGTTTGAAGAGAAGCGGGTATCCATGGGAGCCCTGATTGCGGCGATTGAGAAAAATTTCGAAGGGGAGGAACTGCTTCGCCAGATTTTACAGAATAAGGCGCCGAAATACGGGAATGATCATCCGGCGGCGGACCGGATGGCGCGGGATCTTACCCACTGGTGGGCGGAGGAGACGACCCGGCATGTGACGCCGCAGACGGGCAAACGCTACCGCGCCGGATATCTCTCCTGGAATTACGGTATTGCGTATGCCCCCCTGACCGCGGCCACGCCGGACGGACGCAAGCGCGGAACCCATCTCGCCAACGGCGTGGCGGCTGCGCCCGGCATGGATCGGGAAGGCCCCACGGCCGCCGCGCGATCCGTGGACAATCTCGAATTGGAAGTGGTGCCCAATGGCGCGTCGCATACGATATCGCTGTCGCCATCGCTGGTGCGGGATGCGGAGCATCTGCAAAAACTGGCGGGATTCTTGCGCGGGTATTGCGAGCATGGCAGCACGGCGTTGCAAATCAATATGATCGACGTGGAAACCCTGCGTCAGGCGCAAAAACATCCGGATGAGTTTCGCAATTTATTGGTGCGTGTAACCGGGTATAATGCCTATTTCGCCAATTTAGGCCGTGAAATACAAGATGAGATCATCGCGCGCGAGGCACACCGCCTCTAGCGTTTCGGAGTGTGACTCAGATGAAAAAACATAGATCCATAAAGTTCGACATATGCAAGGGGTTCCTCTTCTGCGCGGCGCTGCTGTGCCTGGGGGGATGCCCCACGGATCCGGAAGATCCCGATCTGAATCCCGCCACCCGCCTGTTTCTGACCAAAATGAAATACTCCGCCACCGGACAACCCTTTGCAGTGACCGCGGGTGATGTGAACAAAGATGGGCGTAATGATCTCGTAACGGCAAACCAAGGCGGCAACAACGTGTCGGTGCTTCTGGCCAAGGACACAGGCGGGTTCAATAAACAGGTTATGTATGCGGTGGGGACGGCGCCCGCGGCGGTCGTGATTGCGGATGTGAATAACGATACGAACCCGGATGTCCTTACGGCCAACAGCGGCACATCGGATATGTCCTTGCTGTTGGGCGTGGGGGACGGCACGTTCGGCGCGGAAACGCGTGTGGCCTTGACGGCGGACGCCGCACCCCTTTCCATGGCCGCAGTGGATTTGGATAGCAATGCCACGATCGATTTGGTGTCAGCGGATACCGGCTTGGGCACTGTATCGGTGTTGTTGGGCGCGGGCGACGGAACATTTGCCGCACCGGTGTCCTACGCCGTGGGTGAGCAACCCCGTTCGGTGATCGCCGCCGATCTCAATGGCGATAGCCAACCGGACATCATAGCGGCCAATCGCAACACCAACAACGTGTCCGTTTTGTTCAATCTGGGGGCCGGGGTATTTGCCGCTGCCGTGAATCTCGCCGCGGGGGTCAGCCCGCGCATGGTGGGCGCGGCAGACCTGAACGATGATTTCTGGTGCGATCTGGTGGTGAGCAATCCCGGTTCCGGCGATGTGTCGCTGATTTTAAACCTTGGCGGAGGAACCTTTGCGGCAGCCGTTTCTCTTCCTTTTGAGAGCGGCCTGCCCACCCGTTTCGCACTGGCCGATTTTAATAATGACGGGCACACCGACCTTGCGGCGCTGTTGTTCAGCACAGATGCGGAACCCGTGCCGGTGGGTGCGATGTCGGTGCGGCTGGGCGATGGTGCAGGCGGGTTTGGGGCGGAGCGCGTATTTGGCGCCGGACTGCAATCCTTCGACTTGATTCCGGCAGCTATAAACGCAGACAGTCATGTTGATTTGATTTCCGCCGATCCCAATGCGGATGAGATATCCATTATGTATGGCCGCGGGGGCGGGGCTTTTGAGAGCGATGAACACTTCCCCGACGGAGACAATCCCAGGGTCGTGAAGACGGCGGATCTTAACCGTGACAACGATGCGGACATCCTGGCTATCAATCAGGATTCACGGGACTTGGCCGTGCTTCTGGGCAACGGCGATGGCACCTTTCAGCCGGAAATCAGTACGGCCGTGTCCGACATGCCGCGCGCCATGCAAGTGGGGTACATCAATGCGGACAATTTTCTGGATGTAGTGGTTACGAATCTGAACAAGAGCCGCGTGTCCATCTTTTTAGGCCGAGGTGACGGATCTTTTCAGAGTGAGCGCTTTGCTTCCGTGCTTCCCGCGGGCGTCAGCGGTTCCGCGGACCCGCGCTCCATCGCCATGGCGGATATTAACGGCGATACCATGCTCGATTTGGTGACGGGCAATTCCAATATGGATTTCGTTTCGGTTCTCATCGGTAAAGGCACGGGGAATTTTGAGACGGCGCAAGCCGCCGCCGACAAGAACAACTTTCCTTTGGACGTGCATTTGGCGGACATCAACGGCGATGGAAAACTCGATTTGGTGTTTGTCAGCACCAACAATCCGGAGGATCCCGGTGATGAGGCCTTGCCGCGGGTTGTGCGCTATCTGGGCAATGGCGACGGCACCTTTGACGACGACAGCCGGGAACGTTATGAGACGGGGCCGCAGCCCCGCGCCATGGCTATGGGCGATGTTGACCGTGATGGGTTTATTGACGTTGTGACGGCGCATAGCGGTGATGACAGCGTGTATGTGCTGTATGGACGCGGCTCCGGGAAATTTATGCGGGGGGAACGGGTGCGGGTGGGCGCCAGCCCCAACTCCGTGACGCTGGCGGATATTAATCAAGACGGTCAACCCGATATCATCACCACGAATGACAGCGATTTCCTGTCGGTGCTGACGAATCGGGGCAGCCGCAAATATAATTCAGTGCAGACGCACTTTTGCGGTTCCTATCCCATCAGCGGGGTTATTGTCGATGTGAACGAAGACGGCCAGCCCGACGTCGTCGTCGGAAACCGCGCCATCAATGACATTTCTGTGTTACTGGGGGCGCCGTGATATCTTGTCGGAGTTGCGATCTCCTAACTTTCGATGGCAACTACCGGAAGAACAAAAATTTCAACGCTGGGAGGGCGAGGCTCCTGCCGAGCCGTAGAACAAGATCAGAAACAATGCCTTATAACACTGTATGTGGATGTTTTGTTCTACGGCTCGGCAGGAGAGGCTGTCTGAAAATTATTTAATACTACGTGAAAAGGCAACGATATCCCGATGGGATTCAACAACCCAGCCCAGGGTAAGCGAAGCGCCACCCTGGGTAGGCAAGACCACCCCAATTGATGTTACTCTGTAAGAGTTCCATAAAATATTTTGTACAACTCTTTCAGAGTATCCTCCATGGGGAAATCCTACACACCCAGGATGGCGCTTCGCTTATCCTGGGCTGAGTTGTCCATCCCCTGCGGGGATGAATACTTTTTACCAACACCCCGTGTTGGATCATTTCCACGTTCCCTGAAACGGGATTTTACGAATTTTCAGACAGCCTCCGGAGCCTCGCCCTCCCAGATGAGGGACATTTTTAAAAAGGGAAGGAAGCTTATTCCGGCTTCGTGGTGAACCGGTATTCTTCCGCATAGGATTGCAGGGTGTCGCGGAGCATCTTGCGGCCACGGTACAGACGAGACATGACGGTTCCCAGAGGGCAATTCATTTTTTCCGCGATGTCCTTATAGGACATGTCTTCGAGGTCGGCCATGATCACGGCGCCCCGGAAGTCCTCCGGCAACTCCTCAATGGCTTTCTTGACCCGGTCATCGAGCAGTTCCATTAAATCCTCGCGAGAGCCGTGGGTCATGTCTACACGCACATCCGGATCGGGGCTGGTTTCTTCGATAGGCTCCGCACCGGTTAATTCCACGGTTGTGGGCCGGCGCGATTTCCGGCGATACTCGTTAATAAATGTATTGCGCAGAATAGTGAGCAGCCACGCCTTGATATAGGTGCCTTCTTTAAACTTATCGTGGAAACGCAATGCTTTCACCAGGGTGTTCTGGGTGAGATCTTCCGCATCGGCTTTATTGCGGGTAAGGCGCAATGCGACCCCATGGAGCATGTCCAGGTGTTCCAACACCTGGTCTTCAAACTCCTTCGACCGCTTAGGCGGCAATGTGGCCGTTGTGCTCATAGTCCACAATCCATGGGTAAATCCTTTGTAAAAAAACCGTCCCCGGGCAGTCCTCCCGAATCCTGCCCAAGCTTCACACGCACATCCTAACAAGGTTGAGGGGATACGGTCAATTCTTCTACTTGTGCCATATGCCCTAAGAATCAATTGCACGATTTTTTCTTTAAACCGGTTATAATGAATGCACAGGTGGAAACTAAAGAGGTGACTGACATGGCGTATTCCGGGGTAATGGACGATATTCGGCTCGCAGTGGAGTTGCAGCGGCCAAAACGGCTGCCGGTGTTCCTGTGCAGCGAGGAATTTGACGTGAGGATCTGTGGCAGCCGCTATGACCGCTACAACCGTGATGCCAAAGAGATGGCGCGCGTGCAGATCGAGGCGGTCGAGCGTTTTGATTACGATTGGGCCTGGCTGCAAGTTGATGACTGCATCGAATTCGAAGGCTTGGGTGTTGAAGTGAAAGGGGAAGGGGACATTCTACCCGCCACCTGTGGATATCTCCCGGCTACGGAGGCCTCTCTTAAGGCGTTGCGCGAGCATGGTTACCGCATTGAAAACCGCATGGGAGCACTGCTGGATGCCATCAGCGCGGTGAAAACGCATTTCGGGGACCGGGTATGCGTCACCGGGCGGACTGCCGCGCCGTTTAGCTCGGTTACGTTGGCCTTCGGCATGAATGAGACCTTGATGCTATTGTATGAGAATCCGGAGTTCATTGTGGAGGCGATGAAATTTTTCGAGGAGTATCAGCTTCGTTTTGGCCTGGATCAGATCAAGGCGGGGGCGGATGCCTTGTGGTTCGGCGATTGCAATGCATCGGGTCACCTGATTAGTCCGGAGATGTATCAACAGTATGCAATGGAACCCGCGCGGCGCGTGGCAGCCGGATATCAAGCGGCGGGTGGTATCGTTTTTTATCATGCCAGCGAGGAATTGCCGTCCATGGTCGATCTCCAGGCGCAGGCGGGGTTTTCCATTTTAAGCGTGGGCCCGGGGATCAACATCGAAACCGCGCGCGAAATAGTGAACGGCCGTGTGTGCCTTTCCGGCAATGTGAATCCGCTGACCGTCCTGGAGAGAGGAGCGCCAGAATTGGTCAAGGCGGAAGTGGATCGAGTCGTGCATAAAGTGAGCCGCTGCGGCGGGCATGTCATGAACTCCGGCGAAATGGTTCCCCGCTCCACACCCGAGGAGAATGTGCGGCTTTTCATGGAGAGCGCGAGGCGGGCGTGGGGTTAAGATTACAGAAGAAAGTCAATAACACCAATTCGTCCTCTTGAATGTGGATAAATATTATCAGGGGTGTTGTATAATTAAGGTTATGGGAATAGAACAAACGATCATAGATGAAATTGTGCGCCGGATAACGGCCGCCGTTCCTGTAGAGCAGATTATTTTATTTGGCTCTGCGGCAGCCGGACAAATGAGCCGCGATAGTGATATAGATCTCCTGATTCTAAAAAACTCGGTTGCGAACCGCCGGGAAGACTGGCTCCTTGTTCAGGATACGTTGCAGGACATGGGATATCCCTTTGATATCATTATCATGGCACGGGAACGGTTTGAGGAAACGAAAGACGTGATTGGCGGTATCGCATATCCAGCTAGCAAGCATGGCAGGGTTATCTATGAGGCCGCATGACAAGATAAGACGTGAAATTGTAGGGCAATGGGGGGTATAGTAGTTTTTCTGGGTACGGGGCCTGCGGAATCCGCCGCCCCATAAAAGCAGAGAGGAGATCATCGTATGTCCAAACAGACTACTCGCCGTGAATTTTTGAAGTCCACCACTGCCGGCGCCGCCGTGGCCATGTCCGCCTTGAGCTATTCCAAGGTTGCCGGCGCGAACGACCGCATCCGCATCGGCCAAATCGGCTGCGGAAGCCGGGGCCGGGACGCGCATATGGCCGGTGTGCATCCTTTTGACAAGGAACAGAATGTGGAATTCACCGCGGTGTGCGACCCGTGGCGGGTAGCCCGTGAGAAAGCCGCCGCCATGGCGAAGGACTGGTACGGGCGGGAGCCAAAAATGTATGTGAGCTACCGGGACATGCTGGCCGACAATGAAGTGGACGCAGTGATGATTGCCTCGCCGGACCATGTGCACACGATGCACCTGGAAGCCGCGGCGAAGGCGAAGAAAGACATCTATTGTGAAAAGCCTCTCTCGAAAGACCTGGAAAGTTTAAAGTCCTCTTGTGATGCCTGCAAGGAAAACAATGTGGTGGTGCAAATCGGCACACAACTCCGCAGCATGAACAGCATGACCGGCTGCCGGGAACTGTATAAAACCGGCGTGCTCGGCAAGGTGGGCCGTATCGAGCAATGCCGCAACGGGAGCCGCCCGTATTGGTATGCCTATGTCAAAGAGGCCAAGGAAGAGGACGTAGAGTGGAAGGAGTTCCTGGCGGACCGGCCCATGCGCCCCTTTGATCCCGTATTGTTCACGGGTTGGTACGGCTACCGTGAATTCTCCGATGGCCCCGTGCCGGGGTTTGCCAGCCATTATCTCGACTTGATCCATTACATCACCGGCGCCAAATTCCCCGCCAGCGCGGTCTGCATGGGCGGTACGTTTATTTTTAATGATGAAAACAAGTTCACCTGCCCCGATCACGTGCAGGCCACGTGGATTTATCCCGAAGGGTTCCTGGTGCATTATTCCACGTATTTCGGCAGCGGCGCCGGATGCAGCTTCAAGATGATCGGCCAAAACGCCATGATGGACTTGCAGGACTGGTCGAATCCGTTCATTACCGCGGAAGGCGCGGGCCAGCCGGATGGACGCGTGAAGGAAAAGACGCCGGTGGAACATATAGAGACCACGAATCACATGCTCAACTGGCTGCAATGCCTGCGGACCCGCGAGACTCCGAACGCCTCGATCGACGCGGGGTACCAGCATGCCGTGGCGGCGATCATGGCGGTCAAGGCGCAGGATACGGGCCACCGCCAAGTGTACGACCCCGAAAAACGCGAAATTATGGAGGGCTGATCATGAGCAATTCCATGAACCGGCGATTTTTTCTGAAGGCGGGCGCGGCGGCGGTGGCGGCATATGCCTGTCGCGCCAATGCACAAGACACGAAGCCAGCCGCAGGCTGGCAAATCGGCTGTTACACCCGGCCCTGGAGCGATTATGAATACACCGTCGCTCTGGACGCCATCGCGGAAGCCGGATTCAACTATGCGGGGTTGATGACCACCAAATCGGACACCCATCTCGTGATTTCCGTAAAAACCACTCTCGACGAAGCAAAAAAAATCGGCGAGGAATGCAAGAAACGCGGACTGTCCGCCCCCTCCGTCTATGGCGGCGGCATCCCCGTGGAGGAATCTATCGAGGCGGGTGTCAAAGGAATGAAACAACTCATTGACAACTGTGCCGCGGCGGGCGTGGCGAATCTGATGATGGGCGGGGTCGGCGATGCCAAACTTCATGAACCGTATTACACCGCGATTCGGGAGAGTTGTCCCTATGCGGCGGAAAAGGGCGTCGGAATCAGTGTCAAACCGCATGGCGGCTCTAATTCCACGGGGCCGCAATGCCGCAAGATTATCGACTTTGTTGGACATAAGAGTTTCCGGTTGTGGTATGACCCCGGCAATATCTTCTATTACTCCGATGGCAAGCTGGACCCGGTGGACGATGCCGCCACGGTAGATGGGCTGGTGGCGGGCATGTCCGTCAAGGATTTCCAATTACCCAAGGAAGTGATGCTGACGCCCGGTACGGGGAAAGTTGATTTTCCGAAAGTAATGGCGCGTCTGAAGCAAGGCGGATTCACCAGCGGCCCTTTGATTATCGAATGCCTCAAACCCGGTGATTTGCCCGGCCTGCTCGCGGAAGCAAAAAAGGCGAGGCAGTTCGTCGAGCAGTTGGTCGCCTAACAAATACCGGCGGCTACGATTTTCGGGGCGCCTGCCGCAGGGTTGTTAATGTGAGGACAACACAAACCAGCGCCATAAGCGCTATATCAGAGAAGGACGAGTCCGCCGGAACCGATGATTCGCTGCCACAGGAAATGAAGGGTATATACACGCCGGTGCCCTGCATGTGCAAAATAAACTCTTTGCCGCCGCCTTCCACAAAAAGTAGATCAGAATAAAGCTGGCGGACCAATGGGGAGAATCTGATGGTTACCGTTCGTTCTTCGCCCGCAGGAAGAATCACTCTGCTGCCGCTTGTTACATGCATAAAACCGCCACTGAACATCCGGATATACGCTTCCACGGTATCGTGAGTATTATTCCGTAAAAGTACCGTTAACTCCGAAGAACTTTTGATGGCTGTTCGCCCAAAATCCAATAAAGCGCCATTGGCCGGGCTAATTTCAAGTGTGCCCTCCGGCGTTTCCCCTTCTCCTTCACCCTGTCCTTCCCCTTCAATTATTCCTTCCTCTTGTCCTTCTTCTCCTCCTTCCCCTTCGATCACGCCTTCTTCCATGCCTTCCTCGCCGCCTTCGCCTTCGAGGATGCCTTCTTCCATGCCTTCCTCGCCACCTTCGCCTTCGAGGACGCCTTCTTCCGTGCCTTCCTCGCCGCCTTCGCCTTCAATGGAGCCTTCTTCTTGGCCTTCCTCGCCACCTTCGCCTTCGAGGATGCCTTCCTCTTGTCCTTCTTCCCCGCCCTCGCCTTCGATCACGCCTTCTTCCTGGCCCTCGATCAACCCTTCTTCTTCCCCTTCCTCGCCACCTTCACCTTCAGCGTCCGGGGTCAGGTACAGTTCATAAAACTGGTGGAAGTAGTTGTCGTAAATATAATAGAGCGATTGTGCCGTAGGAGAATATCCGTCCTCGTTTTCATACGCGGAGGAGAGGCAGGAATAGTTTGGATTGCCGCCCGGATAGGGCTCAAAATTCGTGTCCGCCGATCCAGGGAAAGGAACGCCTTCTGGCTCCCATACCGGCGAATTGCCCATATAATACTGCAGTACCCCCCAACTCTGAACATAATGGCAGTGGTCAGTGCGCTGGGCGATTGCCAGGATCTTTCGGCCCAGACTTACCAGGGCATTATTGAACACCGCTTGCGATACCGTCTTGAGTTCATAGGTTTTCGGGTACGTGGCCTTGATAAGATCAGGATTCAAATAGTCTATATCCGCCAACAGGATCTCCAATCCCGGTTTCTTGCTTAAAATATAGTTCACCACGGTTTGGATGCTGGCCTGGATGTCATTCAATGCATCATTCAGGGCGCTTGAACTCATGGAGTTCAGGCTTTTTTCCATGGCCAGCGTGATGATGTCCATCGAACCGAGGGTCAATTGAATCAACTGAACATCCGGGAAACGTTCAAACGCCAAATCGATGCGCCCGAGTTCGTTGTTCTCATTTTCTGCCATCAACGTGGCGCTGATCCATTGGGAAGTGGAAATGGAACCCGCGACCCGGTAGTGTCCATACCCATGATCCCGCAGCACCTGAGCCAGGGTATCCCACCGGAATGCGCGCTTGGGCCATAGGTCCCCCATCAATAGAATATCCATGGTTTGATCGCACGGTTCGCACCCCCCGCCGTTCTCCCGCTGTTCTGGATCGAGGGCGGCCTCTACAAATGCATCAAAATCCTCCGCGCTCACGACATGCGCCAGATATTCGCTGACGTTCGGCACCCCGTCTTCATCCGGATCCCCATTAAAAGCGAGATACTGTTCCGCGGACCGGTCGAACACGGACAGGTCAATTTCCGGAAAGCCGGGGATATGCGCGCCAAGATTGGTGAGCACGCTGGCGGTGGCTTCTTCCCCCACGGTCATGAGGCCCGTGGCCATTTTCACGAAAGCGTCGCGCGGAATGATCAAGAAATAAACCGGAGGCACCTCATCCGCGACCTTGTTTACTTCATCAAGGTTGTGGAAATAGGCGTTGCGCACGCAGCAGTGATAGGGGAGCGTGTTGTTCGCGAGAATAGTATCCATCAACCGGGCCTGTGCCGCGTCCACGATCAGATTATCATCCGCGTCCATGATGTCCGGATCCTGATCGATGAGCGGTATGGTAATAATGGACCGGTAGGCAGTTTCGAAGCCCGCGTTGAATCCGCTGCCGGAACAGGTTTGTTCGCAGGCGGTGGTATAGCAACTCTCAATTACTATGAGTTCTGCAGCGGGCGAAGTAATAGCGGACAGATCATCAGAGATGACGCATTGATATATTCCCGCATTCTCCAAGCGTGCATTGGTTATGGTAAGGGTGGGAGAGTCCACGCCTGTGGGAATGCCGTTGTGTTTCCATTGGTAGTGCAGGGTTCCTAGTCCGCCTTCCACCCCTACTTCGAACGTGTGTGCGCCGCCCCGTGTAACAGTGGCGCCCACGGGTGCCGTGGTGATGTGCATGGCCTGGCCGACCCGCAATTCCGCCATGCTGGACAACTCGGTGGCAATGCCATCCGCCCCGCGATCGTCCAGGATCATGCACCAATACCACCCTGCATCGTCGAGGGACACCGGGGAGAGGGTGAGGGTGTTTGTGGCGCCTTCCACCGCCATGCCATCGTGATACCAATAATATTGCCCGGAACCTTCGATATGCTCTACGACGATGGTAAGAGTAAAAGATGAGCCCTCGTACACGCTGCCCCCTTGGGGGTGCTGGAGTATTTCCAACGGGCAATTGTGAACACATTCGCCCCCCGGGACAATAGTAGGATCCTTGGCGGCAGTGACAAACGCGTCGAAGCTCGTGTTGAACGCCTCGTATTCCTCCAGATTGGAATACCCATCGCCGTCCAAGTCCGCCGTTGCCTGTAAATATTGCCCCGCATCCGAATTGTAATCGCCAAAATCCGTTTCAATCCGCACCCGGTTCAATACCGTATGCATCCAGGGCGCAAGCCCTGGTTCCGCCAACGTAAAGGCGGCGGGTATGGCTTCCAGCACGTCACTGCAACTATACCCCGCCAGCAAAGCCTGAAACTCACATTGCCCCGGATTGGTGTTATCCATCTGCATCTGAATCAGATTGAGCGTCCAGGTGCTGCTAATCAAAAAATAATGCGGCGCGCTGGAATCATGGAGCACTGCATCCAAGAGCCGGAAATGCGCCAGATCAGGAATGCCGTTCCCATCCCCATCGTACGTGAACAGGTTCGGTATATCGTCATCGGCGTTCAGGATATTCTGAACGGCCACTTCCGAACGGGCCCCTGCCACGGAAGCAACCAGACACAGAACGCTCCAAAGACAAACTACCCTGACTATGGATGGTCTACGCTCGCCTTTACACATACGCGGCCTCCCCGACACAAACCCTGTTATGGGCAAAGCACCTCATGGCCCTCTCCAGGCCCATCCTTTGCCCGTGTCTGTGTAGTGTTTAACTTTTTAGACCTTACGTACTTCCTACAAGTTTCGTCAAGAATACCGTTAAAATGGATGCAAAAACAATAAAAGCCGGAAGAACAGGCAGATACTGCGTATCATCAATGATAAAGAGCCCCCGGGAGTTCCCGGGAGCCCCTTACTATTGGCATCATGAGTAATACTATGATCTAGATGCAGGGAGATTCGTCTGTTACTCCATTACAATTATCATCTTTCATATTGCCGCAAATTTCCGGTGCATCCGGATTCATTTCTGGATCTGAGTCATTGCAATCGCCTGATTGCATCGCGGAATATTCCCCGGAGGGATGACATTGGCATTGTGAATCGAAGGTGCCATATCCATCCCCATCACCGTCAAAGTAAAAGACGATGCAATCCGGCTGGCCGGCGCCTTCGTCTGTATCCCCATTGCAATTGTCGTCAATGCCGTTGCATAGCTCCTGGGCTCCGGGATGGATGTTTGGACTACTGTCATCACAGTCATTGCCGCCTGACTCGATGCTGTAATACCCGTCTTCATCATCGTCTATCCCAGCCAGACACTCTCCGCCCTCGCAGATGCCGCTGGGGCACTGTGCGCCCGCGCCATCGTCTATTTGTGTGTCGCAATCATTATCCACGCCATCACACAATTCCGTGGCGCCCGGATGGGTTGCCGGCTCATTGTCGTCACAATCCCCGCATTCAGAGGCGGTAAATTTCCCCTCTGGCTGCGAAGCATAGATGAAGGAATCACATACGCCTACGCCATCGACATCATTGTCAAAGTAAAGCGTCGTGCATCCTTCATCCACGGCGCCGTCGCAATCATTGTCTTTCCGGTCGCACAGTTCCGGAGCGCCGGGATAGATGGTGGGGTCCAGATCGTCGCAGTCATCGCCCCCGCTGGAGATCTTGGCATGGCCGTCGCCATCGCCATCCGGCAGCGCCTGCCATTGTGTGAAGAATTGCGTGACATTTACCGCAGTAATCGTGTCCACGGTGGCCGCTCGAACGGCATAAACGACTGTGGTGAGGCGTTTGCGCGGCAGCAGATTCTCTCCGTTCACGTTTACATTGAGAAATACATTATCCCCCGCAAAGATGGCGGCGGGAATGGGCAGGCCCGGTTCATCCCCGATCAGCGTGGCATAAAAACCCTCCGGCGTTGGCGTGACGGTATCCATGTCGGAAAATCCCGCCAGCGCCGTTCCTCCCGTTTCGGCGTCAAAGAATGTGAACGTCACATCCGCCGGAGCGGTGATTGGTGTCCCGGTAGCATCCGCCAGCCGCCCCTGGTAATCAATAAACAGAGGCACTGCGGAAGCATTCATTGTAAACAACAACACGCCCAAAACAATTGTTTGAATGGTACTTCTGCACTTCATAGTCAATCTCCCTCTCCCAATTTTTTATGGTTACCCACGGGCATTCGTCACGTACCTGTGGATTGTTAACGAAACAACGGGATTTGGAAACTTGGAGTCAGCCCTGGCACCTGTGTAGTGGCGAAATTGGGCATCCCCAGTTGATTTCCCGCCACGTCTTCCACAACGATTTCCACGGTGACGGTGACTATTTCGCCCATTTCCAAAACGCCGTCTCCCCATGTCAGGGAATAGACAACGGGATTGCCGGTGGAACTCACCGTTTGTGGCATGATCCCGGAACCTTTGGCTTCCTCGCCTGAGGTTAAACTATAGTTTTCCGGGTTTGTTACCCCTTCGCCCATCGGCTCAGAAAACGTAATGTCAATTTTAGATGCGGAAAGCGCTTCTATTTTCACCACGGTAGGCGGGATGATATCGCCTTCCCCGGATGCGAACGCAGGAACTGTCGCATTGGTTTCGCCGAAACTCGAACTGCTGCTGAATGCACAGAGCAATCCGCCGCCCACCACACTGTCCATTTCACGGTAGGAAGGTGATGCATCTTGACCGCCCCCGGATGCGATGACATCTATGGACATGCAATAGTGGCTGCCGCCGCGCCCAATGGCCAGTGCTGTGTCAGGAAATAAAAGAATCCCCACGCTGGATACAATGAACAATGACATCAGAAAGGCAGCCCTGAATTTGGATGACAAAACGCTTCCCCAGATGACCTTCATAAAAACTACTCCTTCCCATACCCTAACTAATTCTTTCACCCAGAAATTACGTGTACCCGTTGAACCCTCCGAATTCCCCGCCACCGGAAAACACAGTATACATAGAACGTCGGCGGCGCGCAAGAGAAAATTATTTCAGGGGATTGTATTGCAGAAGGTATATTTAGCTGCATCATGCATATAATTTAATGCCATGGAGATGTGAGAGATCTCTTCAAAGCCATAGGAGAGCCGGAGCTGACGACGGCCCTGTTCCACCATGCGGCCCCGCGGATGCACGCAGTATTCCCCAGGAATATAAATAACACGGGCAAATTTTTGCCCGTCCGGACCATCCATTTCCGGCTGGCCTGTAGTGCGGGTCAGGTAACGGAAAAACGGAGATTGGGTATGTGTTTCG
Source organism: Candidatus Hydrogenedentota bacterium (assembly GCA_029565395.1). Taxonomy (GTDB): domain Bacteria; phylum Hydrogenedentota; class Hydrogenedentia; order Hydrogenedentales; family CAILVY01; genus CAILVY01. The sequence continues at coordinate 25,852 of JAKQOG010000235.1, forward strand.
ATGTCTTGAAAGGTCAGATAAAAATAGAATCCTGCCTGACCGCCCCGGCAATCGTTCAGGAAAGGCCCTAGTTCCCGGTCGATGGCCTGTTTCATCTCCACGGCCTTTTGACGGTACCCAGTGTGAACCGAACGCAGTTGTTCCATGACGTAGTGTTCCAGCAAATATCCGGACATTTCCTGCGTGATCAACGGCGCGCTGAATCCCACGTCGCTGGTTTTTTGAATCATCGCATTCATGAATGGACCGGGCGCACCGATCATGTACCCTATACGCAAGGCTGGCGCGAGAATCTTGGACAAGGTGCCAAGTTCATACACTACTCCCAGTTCATCATGCAGCATTCCGGATTCCAGCCCCTCAATCGTCGGATCATGCACTAACAATTCGTAGGCCTGATCAAAAAAAACAGGTATAATCCTGCCCTGCTCATGGGAGAGTTTCGTGGCAATTTGCACCAACTGATGCCGCCGCGCATTCGATAAAATCGAACAGGACGGATTATTTATCGTCACAAAATACAAGAACGAAATGCGCTCCCGGTCTGTTCCAAGGGCATCGAGTTCAATGTGCAGGTTTTCCGGATCCACCCCCTGGGCATCTTCCGGTACGGCCAAAATCTTAAACCCCTTCCGTTCGAGTGTATTGCAATAAATGTAATACATCGGATCGGACGTGATGACTATGCCGGGCGCGAGCACGTCCGCCATGCCCTCCAGCAGGCTGGTGGCGCCGTTCGCCCCAAGAATGATCTGTTTCCCCGCCAGCACCCTCTCCGGCACATTCCGGTGGTCCACAAGAAAACGCCGGATCGCCCTAATCAAATTAGGCGAGCCCTGAGGCCCCCCGTAATTGAACGCCTGCCTGTATATCTCCGGATGCGCCGAAACGGCTTCCATCGCTTCCAGAATGCGGGCTGCGGGTATGGTCGATTCATTCACATAACCCACCCCAAGATTGATATCCACCCCATCCCGGAAATCCGTGGCAAAGTCCGCCATCATCTGATTCACCGGCGAGGGCCGCGTCGACATTCCGCCATATGCTGAAAACCGAAATTCCATGGATGATGCTCCTCTCTTGCACGGCGAACTTCATTGTATGCAATGCCACGGCCCAAGACAATGCGCGTGAAACCTTGCAATGGCCCCGACTATGCTCTATTCAGAGGGTGTGAATACGGCGAAGAGGATCTTTATGGAATGAAAGGCCGGTCATAGCGGCCGAGGATGCGTGGTCCGTCCAAGGTAACCATCCAGGGTTTTTCAGAAGTATAGGGACACCACCCGGCGTGTCCGTCCATATACAGGGTATTCACACCATCGGGCACATGGCTAGAACCGGTTATCTGCGGGGTGAGATGGTCCCACATGACCGGCACTTCGCTCTGTGCCCGCGCGGACGCGGCGGGATCATTGATATCGGTGATCATAAAGCGCTCAATGCCCTCCCTCAGGCGGTAGAGGACGTCGCCGCCATTCACCTGTGTGCCGGGGTACGTGTCCGCGAAAGAAAAGTCCTCATCGGAGGCTGCGCCTTCCGTAGCGATGTTGGCTCGGGTCAACTCCCACCACGGAGTGTTTTTGTAGTCGCCTTTTTCAAAACGGCCGTTGGGGCCAGTGCCCACCGTACCTGCCTTGGGTCCCAGCACATTGATGGACTCCATGATTAACCAGCCCGTGTAGTTATACGGCGCCTTGACCAACTCGGCCGGCTCTATGATGCCATTGCGGTTGCCCAGAAGCGTGCCATCCATCCGCGAACCTTGATCATAGCGTTCCAAGGGCGATGGGGCGCCCATAAAAGAGGGACACCACACGACGTTCAAATCCGCAAGATATTCCGGAGCAACGGAAGGCCCGTTAAACATCATCGTGTCCGAGAGACGCCCGAACACATCCCGGATCATCCTCGGAGGGAATCGCTGGCCGCGGGATTCATTTGCATACATCTTAAAGACGACGCCCATCTGCTTGAGATTGTTCGCACAGGAAGAGCGCCGGGCCGCCTCCCGGACGCGTGCAAGCGCGGGAAGAAGAATGGCCGCCAGAATCCCGATTATCGCGATCACCACCAGCAGTTCGATCAGGGTGAATCCGTGCTTTGTCCTTTTTTTCATGGTATTACTCCTGTCTTTTGCCGTTCCCTATTCTTCGCGAAGAAGTTCCACTCCACAGAGCACCGGCAGGCTGCTGGGGCCGGATGTTTCATCCAATCGGTTCATCTCTATTTCCAAGACGTTCTCCACCTGAACACCGCCATATTCTTTTATTATGCCAGCCTTGCTCCCTGCTTTTCGGGAAATATCCAGTTTTTTCGACACGGTCCTGCCCTGGAGCGCCACGGAAAACACGCTGTCACCGGGCTGCGCACCACGTTTCTTTCCAAAGTATAGACGTACCGTATACCGGCCTGGTTTCTGATCTTTCCCGATTAGTGGCACGCTGCATTTTTTTAGTCCGGAACAACCGGATGCGAATACCCACGCATTTTCCATTCCCCCAAACGACGGGTCTTGGAAATTGTGTGAGAAGTACGTATGCCCTGGATAGAATTCTTCGGACAGATTGAAATTCACGCCATAGTCATACCAGCGTGAACTTGGCGGGTGCGGATAACTGAACCACATCACGCCGTTCTCATCACGCCAGTCGCCAGGCGCGCCAAAATTCACCGCCATGTGCTTCACCGGCGTCATTGGGCCGTTCTGAACGCATAATGCGTACGTGGCCAGATCTTTCTTGGGGGCAAGAGCCACCGTGGCTCGTATGGGATATGAACAGGTGCAGGCGGCATCCGCTTCCGGAAACAACACCAGGCCATTCGCGGGGATGGTGTTGATCCAGCATCCTGGGCGAATCCCCCCGAAGGGCAGCATGCCCTGGTCCCGCTCCAGGTCGTAATACCACAGGAAATAGCCCCGCAGGAAGAACATCGAGGGGCAGGCGCTGGTGGCGCTGCAGCAATGCCCCGGACGCACATATTCCCACGTGGATTCCTCGCCTGTCAGCGGATGCAGCCGTGTTTTTATCGCCCCGTCATACAGATTGCAGGCCCGCGGCTCGACAAGAATAGTATCGTTCACGACCACGGGCCGCCGCAGATAATTCAACGGCTTCGACCACAGATCGCTCCCGTCTTTCGCGGAAAGGACGGTTACGCGCCGCCACGCAAGCTTGCCTTGCTTGAACATCTCGCGGTCATGATTGCTGAAACAGCCAAAGAAACAGATAACGCCGTTTTTATACGTCACTCCCATGCGATCCCCGCCGCAACCAGTGAGATCCACGACGCGCTCCCATCGTTTCACCCCCGTGGCGGCATCCAGCGCCACCACCAGCCGGACATCCGCGTCCTGTGGCCCATATTCAATGTCTTCCTTTTCCCAAACACCCCGCTGAATCAGATCCTTCCTTTCCTGTATGGCCTTCTGTTTCTGTTCCTCCGTGGCGGAACAATCCGCCAGGAACATCATCCCCCCGCCCAGCGCGATGGCTGGATGCGCCACCGCTGTACCATCGTAGCGCCAGCGCACTTCACCGTTTTCCGGGTTCATCGCAAACACGGTTTTACTGGCCATGATGCGTTCGGTAACCGCGCCAACCGGCTGCTCCACACTGCCCCACACGGGCCAGGAGGTCATCGAATGCCACAAGAAGCCGGTTTGCTGCGCATTCCAGAAAGCGCGGGTGTCGGGCTCAGGATACCGCTTCACCACACTGCTGATTTGCTGCTTCTGATCGGTGTTCAGGCCGCGCAGCTTCGCATATTCTTCAATATCCGCCCATGTGCCGTCATCCTCCACCAGCAATTCCCATGCGTCACCATAGTCCTCGCTCAATGGCGCCGCCACCGACCCGAACAGCATCCCGTCCGAATATGCGATATACCCCCACCGGCGCGGTTCCCGCGCATCCCCGGGCAACGCATAAGTGCGCATAATCTCTCCCGTGCCGGGATCCAACCGGAGGCAGCCATCTTTTACGGCGGCGTACAACCCGTCGTGTGTCAGGGCCAGATTGCCCATATCCGAATCCACCCGGACCCGCACCGCTCCCGGAACTTCACGTTCCCACAATTTGAGCCCATTGTAGGAATCGTAGGCCATGAGGCGATGCTCGCCCTGGATGAACATCCGCCCGTCCATGGCCACCGGCGCCACCGAACGCGCATGACGTTCCACCATCTTGGCCGGACCCGGCAAACCATACCAGAGCAATCCCAGCGGGCCTTTCACCCGCTGTTCCTCGGAACAGGCCGTGTTGCCGGGATCCGCATATTGATGAGACCATTGCCCCGCGCCCGGCAAGGCGTTCCGCGTCACCTTAAACCAGCGGCCCTTTTCTTCCACGGTAAAATCAGGAGAGGCGCCCCACTCTGTTTGCATCGTTTCGGACGCGGGCAGCAACAGTACCCCCCCACACGGCTTCAAGAGGCGGTGAAGTTCCTCCAAGGAGGCCTGCGATGTGTCTTCCGCAATAATTAAATTGGCAAAATAATCCGCGTAGGGTAGTTTGCTCATGCCGCTTGTATCCACGGTGATGCGCGTACCGTACAGACCGGCGGCATCTAGCGATGTGCGCAACCCGGACACTCTTTGTGCATCGTCGTCAACAGCAATGATCGCCAATGCGCTGCCCTCCGCCAAGGATTGAAGTAACGAAGCGGATTTGCTCCCATATGCCAGGCAAAAACCTTGCTTGACTCCGGAAATATCCAGAATTTCTTGCGCGGTTTGGGCCGCCGCTTCGTCTTTTGCGATGGAAGAAGGGTAACTCAAGCTTGTTTCACGCGGAGTGCAGGTATTGGAGGAAAAACAGGCGATCTGCCCCGTGTCCAAGCTTGCAAATACCTGACCATTCGCTATGGCGATCCCGCAGACACGCCCCTTGAGCGGTGCGGTCCAGCGTTCCTCGCCGGTTTGGGAATCCGCCGCGGCGATCACATTGTCGCCGCCCAGAAAGAGAGTATTCCCCGCCATTGCCAGCACGTTATGCTGCTGGCAATCGCGTTGCCACCGGCATACGGAGGTTTCGAGTTGTTGAATCTCTTTATTGAACGCCTGAATTTGTTTGTCTGTTTCTTCTTTTTGACCGGACAGATTCGCTCTTTCCGTTTCCTCCGCCTTCTTCAGTTGTTTGTCCAGAAGAACGCGTTGTTGATCCAGCTTTCTCAACGCGCGGTCAATTTCGCCCCGCCGCTTTTCCGCCGTGCCGAATACCGTTCGATCCAAACCGATCAACTTGTCCCATGTGACCATGTACGCGTTTGGGCCGTTCACGACAAGGTCGAGTCCTGGAAACCAGGCATACGCCGCGTTTTCTTCAAAGTCTCCCTTGTCCGTGGTGTACGTGCGCTTTCCATCTACGCCCGCCACAAGGCGATCATCCGTAATCAAGGCCCATGTCCCCCCGAAATGGCCCCGGGGCGAAAGAAAACTGATGAACGTTCCATCTTGTTGGTTGAATACGGCAGGCATGGCGCGTCCGGACGGCATAAAGATCTTGCCCGCGGAACTCAGCAGCGGGCCCTGCGGCGAGATGCCGCCGTATTCCACCTTATAGCCTTCCTCGCCGAAACTGTCGTTGCACCATATCCGCGTGCCATCTTCCGCCTTGACCGCCAGCAGAAACAAGCTCTCGTGCGGGAACACGCCCGCCCCAAAATAAGCCACACCGTCTTCCAGCAGGATCCCGGTGCGCACGGGCCACGTCGAGATCATCCGGCCGTTCCCGATTAGTTTTTCATCCCGGAAAGCAGCGCGCACCCGCCAGACCTCCTGCCCATCCTCCGCGCGCAGGCAATAGGCGCAACCATCGTCGGAACCGAAATAGACCCGGCTATCCTGTACCGTCGGGGCGATACGAATCGGCCCTCCTGCAAGAAAGGTCCAGCGAGGCTCGCCCGTTTGGGCATCCAGGCAACACAGTTTATTGTCGGAGGAAGTTCCGAAAAAAATGGCGTTTCCCGAAGCGGACACGTGATACGCCTCGTCAAAACGCACCCGGGGCATTTCCTTTTGATCTTCGGGCCAGGCTGGCTGCGGAGGGTGGGGAGGGGTGAAGGTCCACTGTGCCTGTAACGGCAGGACGAGTTGCGCCTGACTCACCGCGCTGCGGCTGTTGTCATGACGGAAGGTGGGCCACTCGTCCGCATGTGCGGCACTGCTGGTGTAGCAGCCTGCGGCCAGCAACCACATGATCATAAATAAAGGCCGGATCTTTTCTTTCATGCCTTATCCCTCTCTCTATTGTCAGAATACTGAATAAACCTGTTTGCCTGATACCGAAACAGTATGACTTTTTTCTTCGGACGGCACAACTCAGGGAGTTTTGACACTCATGGGGAGCAATACTTGACCTTTTACTCCCTGAAGCTTACCATAGTGCGCGTGAATGATGGTTTTTGGCGCGTAAAAACGTTTTGGCCTGGAGGCTTGGACTGAACATGGATGCCCTATCAACAATTTGGGATGCGTTCTATAGCCAAATCGTGAATATCCCAACGGATAATGCCTTGGCCTATGTCTATATCGTGGCCAACCTCGTTTTTGATTTGATTCTTACGTTTATGGGATATACCAGCGACACGATTTCGAATATGTTTGGCAGCATCTTTTAGACGCCGCGGGTGCGCGGCGGGGGGGAGTGCGTTGTGAGACGCCCATGGGTATGGGTGGCGCTGAGCATGATGACCGGCCTCTATGCCGCGGGCATGGGCTGGATTTCAGGTATTTACTTTCCGCTAATCATCTTGGGAATAGCCGCGCTGGTCTTTCTCTGCCTGCGTAATCTTCCCTATCGCGGCTACGCCGTGTGCATCCTCGTGTTTTTTGCCTGCGGCGCCTTGTGCTGGAATGCCCAACAAACCGGCCCCGCCGGGGACGCGCTGAGCCAATACAGTCTCGCGCATCCGGATACGGAATTTGTTCTGGAAGGCGTTGTGAGTAAAGCCTCGCTCATGTTGCCCGGTGCGGATCGCCAGCGTTGCGTGCTTTCCGTCAACCGGATGTATTCGGAGAAAGAATGGATGGCCTTGTCCGGGGGTGTGTTGATTACCTTGGGTCAACCGGACACCCCCTTGCATGCGGGGGAGCATATCCGGGTGCGCGGAAGATTGCAGCATTGGCTGGGGCCCGTGAATCACGGAACTTCCGGCGTTGAA
>JAKQOG010000125.1 GCA_029565395.1 Candidatus Hydrogenedentota bacterium
ATGGAAAAATAGCATTCTGATCACCGCGGAGGATACGGGCGGAACCATTGCCCGAACCCTGTATCTGTATCTCGATACGGGACGCACCGTCATCCGTTCCGGAGGAAAAGAATGGGAGTTGGCCTGAGCGATGTCTGACACACAAAAAACCACACTTTCGGCGATTCAGACCGCCCATCAGCCCGAAGAACGCCGCGAGGCTATCATGAAAGCCGTCCAGGAGATGCCCGCCATGCCCGCCGTGGTGCCACGCCTCTTCGAACTGGTCAAGAAATCCGATCTGCCCATCCATGATCTGGTCACTGCGGTGGAATATGACCCCGGCTTAACCTCCAATGTGCTGCGCGTGGCAAATTCCTCCTATTTCGGAGGGTTTCGAACCATCGGCTCGTTACAAGACGCCATTGTGCGCTTGGGCACCAAACGGCTGGTGGAACTGGTAATCGCCGCCGCCGCCGCGCCCCTAGTCGCACAACCCGTCCGCGGATATGATCTGGCCGCCGGGCAGTTAAGCGAGCATTCCATTGCCGTGGCGGTGGGCGCCGAAGCCTTGGCTTCCGAACTGGGACAAACCACCCCCAGTTATGCCTTTACCGCCGGCATGCTGCATGATATCGGTAAAGTGGTTCTCGGAACCTTTCTCGAAGTGGACGCAGGCCCCATTCTGGAGGTGGCGTTCACCCGGCGTTTGCCTTTTGAAGAGGCGGAACAGCAAATACTTGGCATCAATCATCCGGAAGTGGGCAGCATATTGCTCGAACACTGGAACCTGCCGGCTGAATTGGTGGAGGCTGTACGTTGCCATCATTCGCCAGAATCATTGGAACAACCCGCCCTGCTGGTGGATCTCATCCATGTTGCGGATCAACTGGCAATAGAAAGCGGCGTAGGATCTGGCATAGATGGGTTGCATTATCGGGCGTTTCCGGCTGTATGGGAGCGGCTTAAGTTAAAACCATCACAAGCGGAACGTGTTCTGTGCCATATGATGGATGGCCTGAACACCGCACGCGAACTGATCAATGGCAGAAAGGGGAGTTGACCTCTATGGCCTTGAATATTTTGGTAGTCGACGACTCGGCAACGGTTCGCGCCGTTATCGCGAAAACGTTACAACTCTCCGGCGTCGCAATCGGAGCGATCCATACTGCGGCCAATGGCGAAGAAGCCCTTTCCGTCATGAAGGAACAATGGATCGATCTTGTCTTTTCAGATATCAACATGCCCGTCATGGGCGGGATTGAAATGATCCAGCATATGCACCGGGATGCCATGCTGAGAAACATCCCCGTGGTCGTCGTCTCCACGGAAGGCAGTGCCGCGCGCATCGAACAAATGAAAGCCCAAGGGGTGCGCGCCTATATCCGAAAACCCTTCACCCCCGAAATGGTCCGAACCGTCGTGGAAGAGATCGTGGGGCCTCATGCGGAAGAACCTGAACAACCAGAAGACGAAAAGGCCAAACCAGAAGAACTGCTGAAAAAAACATTCACTCATGTCCTGGAACAGTATGCCTTCCTTTTCGGCGATCCACTCGAGGAATCAGGCCCGCCCAGCGAAATCGGGGCCTGCCTTTGCGCCACAATGGAATTCGTAGGGCCGATAAATGGAACACTTGCCCTGGCAATGCCTGCCATGCTCTGCCAGGAATTGGCATCCAACGTGCTGGGACTCGAATCGGACGATGCGGCCACCGAGGCCGCCGCTGCGGACGCGCTTAAGGAATTGCTCAATATCACCTGCGGCAATTTGCTTACCGCCCTCGCGGGCGACCAGGTAATCTTCGACCTGTCCGTGCCTGAGATCCAATCCTTTTCCAACGAACAGTGGCAGGCATGGCGCGCCGTTTCAGACACCGTGGCATTCACGGTGGAAGACGAACTGGTCCTCCTCCGGCTGGAACTGCAAAAACAGAGGTAGCAACTATGGCTTCTACTCGCCCAATCCGCGTTCTCATCGTGGATGATTCCGCCACGGTACGGCAGGTTTTTGCCAATGAACTTGCCCGGGACCCCGAAATTGAAGTGATCGGAACCGCTCCCGACCCCTACGTGGCACGAGACAAAATTGTCCAGTTAAAGCCGGATGTTGTCACACTTGACATCGAAATGCCGCGAATGGACGGCATCACTTTTCTGCGCAAACTCATGCAGCACTATCCGCTGCCCGTAATCATTGTTTCTTCACTTACCCCCACCGGCGGCGAAGTGGCTCTGGAAGCCTTGCAGGCCGGCGCCGTGGATGTCATGTGCAAACCCGGAGCCGCCTACAGCGTCGGCGACATGTCCGTCCAGCTCATCGATAAAATCAAGGCGGCCTCCCGTGTTTCAGTTCAACGGCGGACCGCCTCGCCGGCCGCAGCCGCCGCCACCGTGCAACGGCTCGCCATGACCCGCACTACCAATAAAGTAATTGCCATGGGCGCCTCCACCGGCGGCACCGAAGCCCTCACCCAAG